>NZ_VFWQ01000015.1:0-146372 GCF_006442705.1 Mesorhizobium sp. B1-1-7
GCGTCGCTGTTGTTGCCCGCATTGTGGTCGGCCAGTTCGCCGGTGCCGGTCGGCAGGCCCTTCTCATCGACAACCGCGGTCGCATTGACCAACGGCGTCCCGCCATCCGGCGTCACCGTGATCGTCGGCGTCGAGTCCGCCTTCAGCGTCAGCGACACCGTCGCCGTCGATTTGTCTCCATCTCCGTCGATGACCGTGTAGGTGAAGCTGTCGGCCGTCGAGGAACCACCCGCCCCGGCATTGGGGGTGTAGGTGAACAGATGGGTCGTCGTGTCGTAGCTCACCACGCCCTGCGTGGCTTGCGTGAACGTCACCTTCGAGGCATCGCCAATCGCAACGCCATCGGCGCCGAACACGTCGTTGGCGAGCGCGTCGATCGTGACCGGCATATTCTCCGTCGTCTGCGTGGCACTGTCGTTGTTGGCGTGCGGCCCATCGTCGTTGACCTTGACGGTCAGCGAGCCGTTGGCGGTGTCGCCGTCGCTGTCGGTGACCGTCACCGCGAAGTGCTCGCCGGTCGCCTGGTCGGCGGCCCCGATCTGGTTGGGGTCGGCGTTCGCCACATTGTGCGCCAGCGTGTAGCTGTAGCTGTAGACGCCGCCGGTCGAGGTCACCGTCAGGTCGCCATTGGTGCCGTGCACGACGATCGGAACCGCAACCGTCGCGGCGGTCACGTTGATCGGATTGCCGTTCTTGTCGATGATCACCAGCGCCTGCAGCGTGTCGCCGCTGGTGGTGATGTTGAAGGTGCCCGCCGTCGTCTCGGACGCGTCGCTGTTGTTGCCCGCATTGTGGTCGGCCAGTTCGCCGGTGCCGGTCGGCAGGCCCTTCTCATCGACAACCGCCTGCGCGTCGGCGGCGGGCGTGCCGCCGGTCGGCGTCACCGTGATCGTCGGCGTGGAGTCGGTCAGCAGCGTGATGGTCACGGTGGCGGTCGAGGTGTCGCCGTCGCCGTCCTTGATGGTGTAGTCGAACTTCACCGTTCCCTGTTCGCCCGCGCCGGGCGTGTAGGTGAAGGTGCCGTCATTGTTGTAGGCCAGGCTCCCCGTCGCCGGGTTGGCGCCGTTCTGCGCAATCGTGTGCGTCACGCCGCTCCAGTCGACGCCGTCGGCGCCCGCCGTGTCGTTGGCCTTGACGTCGACCGCGACCGCCGCGTTCTCCGTCGCCTGCGTGGCGCTGTCGTTCACCGCAACAGGCACATCGTCGACGATCTGGACTGACAGCGTGGCGGGAGCGGAGGTGTCGCCGTCGGTGTCGGTCACCGTCACGGTCATGTTGTCGTAGATGGAATCTGTGCCGGCGCCGGGATGGGGCTCACTGTGGACAAGCGTGTAGCTGTAGCTCACCTGGCCGGTGCTGGCATCGTAGCCGGTGATGGTCAGCGTGCTGCCGAGCGGCGTGGTGATGCTGACCGGCGTCGATGCGCTGTTGGCAAGCGCAGCACCCGAGATCGCCTGGCCGGCGATCGTCAGCGAGCCGACACCGTCGGGGGAGGAGATGGTGAACGTGCCGGTATTGATCTCGCTGGTGTCGGGAGCCGAGGTCAGGCCCTTTTCATAGACGGTGGTGTCGCCGCCAGTGGTCTCAGGCGTCAGGTCGATGATCGACGGTGTGGAATCCGGCAGCAGGCTCGGAAACATTTCGCGGTGCTCCAGCTGGCCGAACGCCAGGTCTGTCGGGGGCAACAGCGCCGACAGGTCGAACCCGTCGCCGATGCCGCCGGCGGGAACCGAGAAGTCTCCGCCCGCGCTGGAGGTCGAGCCTCCCGGGCCGGCCGACATCGAACCGTCGGCGCCGAAGGCAACATCGACATGGCTGGCCTCGAGCGCGGCGATCAGGGCAACGCGCGGCACCTCGACATCGCCAATGAGGAAGGCGGGCACGTGAAGGGCGCCATCCTTGATCACGATGACCGAGCCATCGGCCTGTTCGAGCACCAGATTGTGGCCGTCGACCTTGATGTTGTCGATCGAGACGTTGGCTGGAAGCTTCACGACGTTGCTGGCGTCGGCCACGTATTCGTGGGGGGCGGGTGCAGCTGCTGCCTTCGCCTCCGCGGGCGCCTCCGGCGTCACGGGTGCGCCGCTGCCGACATCGACCGGCACAGGTTCGGCCGCTGCCGGCTGCGTCGAAGCCGCCTGGGCGACCTGGATCTCCGCCGGCGATGTCTGACCGTGATGGTCACTGGCGGCGGAATGCTCGTCCCAGGACCTTGCAGCGGTGTCCAATTCGATATTGGTGGTCATTTGCTTGTACCCCTCCGGAATTTCCCGGAAAGAGACAGCGCTCACCATTGCTTTGCAACGGTTCATCAATCTATTTGATATACTGCAATATGCACAAAATCGTATTTTTTACGCGTGGTAAACCGATAACATATATTCCGTTATATATTGCCGATATCAGTGGCGATTGACGGCGGCCCGCCTCCGTCTGGATGGTAAATGAAAGTATAAATTATAATAAAGTTTTATGCAAAACAGACGAAGTAAGTTCTGTCGTCGTTATCTACCTTCGTTGCCAATAATTTGAGACAAGATTGGTACCGTCCACAGTCAAAGGTGGGCGTTATGAAAAAAGAAAAAATCGCGCCGGGGACAACCGGTCTCAAACTGCTCTTGCTGACGATCGGCCTTGCGGGCCTGCCGCAGCCATCGCTCGCGAGCCCTCGTTTCGAGGGTGTCGCGTCGGTCGGCGGGCTCGGCGAAAAGGTCGAGGCGCCGCGTAGCCTGGGTGGCGTTTCCCTGGAAAGGTCCGGGCCCTGGCAGCCGGTCGCGGGATACCAGCCCGGCATTGTCTCCATGAGCTACACAATCGACAACGCCAATGCCGGCGTTGCGCCAACGCCCGCCGATGTCCGACCCGCCGATGTTGGAATTGATCCCATCCAGACGGCGGCGATCATCCCCGGCGTGTTCGGCTCGGTCGCGCTGTCCATGCACAACTTTCCTGTCGCGGCGCGGTGGGCGCCTGTCTACCAGGCAATCGTCGGCTGCACGGCAGGCAGTGCCTGCGAGCATAAGAGCGCGGCTTTTGCCACACTGATCTCGACGGCACAGGGCAAGGGGTTCACCGAGAAACTGTCCCTCGTCAACAGCGGCATCAATCGCCTGATCGCCTACCGGAGGGACAGTGTCGTCTATGGCAAGCTCGACTATTGGGCGAAGCCTTCGGAGGTGCTCGACAAGCGCGCCGGCGACTGCGAGGATTTTGTCATACTGAAGATGACCGCCCTGCTCAGGGCCGGCATTCCCGCGCAAAGCATGGCGCTCGTCGTCCTCCAGGATCGCAAGCGCGGGTTCTTCCACGCCGTCCTGTCGGTGAGCACGGCGGATGGCGCGTTCATCCTCGACAGCCTCCACAACACCGTCCTGCGTGACAGCGATCTCCCCGACTACGTTCCGCTCTATTCCTTCAGCACGGATCGCGCCTGGATCCATGGCTCGAGATCGGGCAATGCGCAGGTTGCCGAGATCAAGGGCGGCTTTGCGGGCGTCGCACCTGGCGAAGGATTGCAGCCGGATATGGCTTTGGGGAAGCTTGTGCGAAGATAAGCAGCGGCCGCGGGATCGAAGCGACGGTTTGGTGCATGCGCAGGAGATACGGACTCTATCCGTTCCCATGCGATGCGCTTTAGCCGCTGACGAACGCCATCAGCAGGTCCTGTTCGATCAGCGGCGCCCGCACCGCGTTCAACTGGCCGCGATAGCGTCGGTCGCCGGCGCCGATGACGAACCCGCTGGCGACCGGGGTTTCGCCATTAGCATCCAGCCGCGCAAATATGTCCGCGACATTGAGATCGAGTGCCAGCCTGAGATCCTGACGCCCGTCATCGTTCGGCGCCGTCGGCAATTGGCGCTTTACCAGCTGTTGGAACGGAGCGTTGAAGGTCAGGATTTTTTTCGACGATGAAAGGGCAAAGGCGGGCGAGGGACAGGCGACCAGTATCGCGCTGATCGTCCGTATCGATGCTAGCCTTTTCAACGTCAGGTTTTCTTCCGCCATATCACGTATGCAGGCAACTCTGATCGCCGATGTCAGGTTGCCGGAAGCAGGCTGACCTTCGGCGATCTCATCGACAAGCATGCCGATCGTGCACTTCCGGCTTTCCGCCATATGCCTCAGCGATGTCCAGAAAGCCCGCTCCAGGCGGATTCCGCGTCGTATGCCGAGGCGCGCGACGACCCGGAACTCCATGCCGAGGTCTTCTGCCTTCGTCGGCAGGAGCAACCGGTCGAGAACGGCGGGAGGAGTGGCGCTATCGTTCACTCATTGCCTCCTCTCGTGCCTTGTTGATCGGCTTCAGGAGGTAGGTCAGGATCGTCTTGCGTCCGGTCTTGATATCGACGGAACAGATCATGCCGGGGATGATTGAATAGGCCTTGCCGTCTCTTTCCAGGGTCGACGTCTCCGTCGCCACGCGCACCTGGTAGTAGGGTTCCCCGGTCTTCTGGTCGACCAGGCTGTCGGCGGTGATGTTGGAGACCTTGCCTTCGATGCCGCCGAAGATCGAGAAATCGTAGGCGGTGACTTTAATGAGCGCCTCCTGGTCGGGGCGGATGAACGCGACATCCCGGGGCGAAACCCGTGCCTCCACCAGCAAGGTCTCGGAGGTCGGCACGATCCCGGCCACGATCACGCCAGGCTGGACAAAAGCGCCGACCGTGTTGAACTCCAGCGTGTTGACGATACCGTCCACTGGAGAGCGAATGTCGGTTCGGGCCACTTTGTCGGTCGCCCCTCGAATGGTCTCGTCGACGACCGAAAGATCGGCCAGCGCCTGGGTCAGGTCGATCAGCGCCTCCTGCTGCAGCTGAAGGCCCAGTTCCTCGACCTGGAGTTGGGCTTCGGTGATGGCCGATTTGGCCTTCTTTATGGTCTCGCCGGCAAGGTTCAGCTGCCCATGGAGTTCGGTCTGTTCGCGCTCGACCCGGATCTGCTCGGTCCTGGCCATCAGCCCCTTTTTGACCATGGCCTCGACCAGCTTTGTTTCCTGGTCGCTGATGGCCAGGTTTTTGGTAAGGCGATCGGAATCGGCCATCGCCTGGTCGAGTTCCTTCTCGCGCTGATCGAGCCGGGACTTCAGCACGGACAGTTTGTTGTCGAAGTTTTCGCGTCGTGCGATCAGGAGCTTCTGTTCATTGTCGCAAATCTGCGGTGCCGCGGCCTGAATGTCGTCCGGACAAGGAAAGGATCCCGTCAGGTTGCCGCTCTGTTCGTATTTGAGCCTGGCGATACGCACTTCCAGCGCGCGCGCCTTGGCCTGTTGTTCGCCCAGGCTGGACGTGTTCAGCGTGTTGTCGAGGCGAATGATCAGATCGTTCTTCTTGACGACCTGGCCGATCTTGACCGCAATTTCCTGAACGACGCCGGGCTCGCTGGCTTGAATGATCTGGGTCTTGGAGGCGGGTATGACCTTGCCGTCGCCACGCGCGATTTCATCGACTTCGGCGAAGGACGCCCAGGCGACAAAAGCGACGAACAGCGCTCCTATGATAAATATGGACGCCGATGCAAAGAATGGCGGCCGATCTTCCCTAGCAAGCATTTACCAAACCCCATTATATTGATCTGGATCAATATAATTTGTCTCAAACATTTGTTTTCTGCAGCGCCTGTATGACTTGTTCTTTCGGTCCGTCGGCGACGATCTTGCCCTGCTCGATCACGATCAGCCTGTCGGCCAGCTCGAGCATGCTGAAGCGGTGGGTGGAGACGATCAGCGTGGTGCCGCGGTCAAAGGCCACCTTGAGCTGCTTTATCAGCTGACGTTCCGAGGCCAGGTCCATCGAGCCGGATGGCTCATCCAGGAAGACGATTTTCGGCTTGGTCAGCAGCAGCCGGGCAATCGCCACCGTCTGCCTCTGTCCGCCGGAAAGGTTGGTGCCGCGCTCGCCGACGTTCATGTCGTAGCCACGCGGATGGCGGGAGACGAACTCGTCGACACCGGCAGCCCTGGCCGCGTCGATGATCTGCTCATCGGTCGCTTCTGGGCAGGCCATCAGCAGATTTTCCTTGATGGTGCCCGAGAACAGATCGCCAGCCTGCGCAACGATGCCGACCGCGGCGCGAACCTCCGACGGGTGGTATTGGCGGATGTCGATCCCGTCCAGCAGCAACTCGCCGGAAGTCGGCAGGAAGAGCCTGCCGATCAGCCGGCCCATGGTCGTCTTGCCGGATCCTATCCGGCCGATTATGCCGATCCGCTCGCCGGGCCTGACGGTGAAATTCAGGCCGGACAGAACGTCGTTTTCGGAACCGGGATAGACGAATCCGACGTTCTTGAATGCCATAGCGCCATTGCGGATCGGGCGGTTTACGAAGCCCACCGTATCCGGCCGGTCTTCCGGTTGCGCCATGATCGAGTTGACCATCCGCAAGGAGAGCATGGCCTGGCGAAACCGCGACAGTGTTATGGCGATCTGGCCGAGGGGGGCCACGGCCCGGCCCGCCAGCATCACCGTCCCGATGATAGCCCCTGTCGAGACGTGCCCTTCCGAAAAGGCATAGGCGCCAGCCACCACCAGGGCGACGGTGACCAATTGCTGTATCGCCTGGGTGATGTTGCCGGCTGCCGCCGAAAGCTGCTTGATCTTCTCGGACGTGTTGGCGGCGTTCTTCGAATGCTCGCCCCATTTGCGCAGCAGATAGGCTTCGGCGCGCAGGGATTTGATCGTTTCCAGCGTGGAGATGGACTCCACCAGCAGCGACTGGCGCTGCGAAGCCTCGTTCATCGAGGCCGCGACCCGCTTGCCGATGCGCCGCTGCGTGACCAGGCCAACGGCGACCGACGCCAGGAAGGCCACGGCCGGAATGATGACCAGCCAGCCGCCGATCGCATAGATGACCAGCAGGAAGACGAACACGAAAGCGGTGTCGATGAAGACGCTGATGGTGTTGGAGGTGAAGAACTCCCTCACGAACTCATATTGCGTTATGCGGTTTGCGTACTCGCCGGTCGAACCGGGTCGCGCCGACAAGGACGAGTTGAGGACTTTCTCGAACAGCATATAGGAAATCCGAAGATCGGCCTTGCGCCCGGCATAGTCGATGAGCGACGCTCTGGCGGTCTTCAGAAGCAGGTCGAACACGATGACGGCGCCGATGCCGATGGCCAGGACCCAGAGCGTCGATATCGCCTTGTTCGGGAGGATCCTGTCGTACACGTTCATGGTGAAGATCGGCGAGGCGATGGCGAGCAGATTGATGAACATCGCCGACAGCACGACTTTCGAATATGTGCGCCAGAAGCCTCCCATCGTCCCCGTCAGCCAATGTCGCCGCTCGATCTTCGGCGCCGAGCCGACGCTCATCGCCTCCGTGGCGTTGGCGTAGGTGATCGAGAAGGACACACCGCCGCTGATATAGCTGGCAGCGAGTTCCGATCGGCTGATGGCGGTGCGCCCGTCCTCCTGGGGGGCGGTGAAATAGTCGCCGCCTTCCTCCTCGGAGAGCAAGGCAACCGGCAACTGGCTGACGCGAAAGACAATTGCGGGCAGATCGATCCGCCCGCGCAGGAAATCGCGATGGCCAAACGCCCGCGCTTCCAGACCTATGCGTTCGGCAAGGTTGCGGATGTCGTCGACCTCGACGCGGGTATCCGACAGCGGCACGCCGGCGAACAGCACGGTCTCGGCGCTCGGTCGGCCGAGATACGCGGCAACGGCCGAAAAGCAGGCCTTGAAAGCCTCCTTCGGCGACAGGATATGGGGTTGCTGATTCACGATCTGCCCGCGAGGACTGTCGGTCGCGCCTTACGTCGCTGCTTACTTTTTCCTGACCGGCGCCAGAATGTCGAAGGGCAAGTCATTCTTCTGTTCCGAGGGCGTGCGCGCATAGGTTTCGGTGTCAGCCGTTTCCGGTGCGGCGAACTCGGTCCGTGCGTAGGCGTTGGCTTGCTTTGCCGGCTGGATATCCATCGTCTTCAGCAATTCCCCGGTCGCAGCCAGAAGCCGGTACTGGGCAAAGAGTGACGCATAGGATGCGGTGTCCGCGAGCGTCGCGGTGTTGAACCGCGTATTCTGCGCATCGAGCACGTCTAGCAGCGAGCGCTGCCCGACCTTGAACTGTTCGCGATAGGACGCGACCAGCTTTTCGTTGGAGGCGGCCTGCAGCTTCAGCGTCTTTGCCAGGTCGGCCTGCCGGAAGCGGCGATCCCATGAGGTGCGAACGGCTTCTTCGATCTCGCGCAGAACCTGGTGCATGGCGAGCCGCTGTTCGCTGGTGCGGCGGATCTGCTCCTGTTCATTGGCTTTGTCTATGCCGCCCCGATAGAGGTTCCAGCGCAACACCAGGCGCGCCTGCAGGTCGGATGTGTCGCCATTGTCGCCGTCGATATCGTATCCCGCCCGGGCTGTGCCCTCGGCGACGATCGAGGGACCGTACTTCGCTCGGGCCGCGTCCACCAGCGAGGCCGCCGCGGCGATATCGCTGTTGGCCATATGGACGCGCGGGTTGTTTGCTCGTGCCAGACCCAGCGCATCGTCCAGCGACCTCGGCAGCGCGGCCGAAACGTCGCCCGGCCTCGACGCATTGGTCAGCGGTTTCCCGACGGTCTTGAAAAACCGTATCTTCGAAGCCTCCAGTTCCTCCGAGGCTTCCTGCATGCGGGCCTTGGCCGCGAACAGCCGCTCCTCGGCCTGTTGCCGGTCGGCTTCGTTCAGCCCGCCGCCCGCAATGCCTTCCTGGATGTCGTGGAGAATAGCCTGATGGAAGCCCAGGTTCTTCTTCGCCTCTGAAACGATGGAAGCCTGCAGCATGTATTCGAGATAGTCCTGGACTACCGAGAGCCCGATGAACTCGGACCGCTCCAGCACGCGGAACGACGCACCATCGACGCGCGAGGCCTGACGATCGAGCTCGGCGCGTCTTGCGCCGCTGTCATAGACGGTCTGTGAAACCGTCAGATCGGCTTCTGCCGGGTAGAGGTTGTCATCATCGAGGGAAAGCGCGCGACGCGACGAGTTGTCGAGACGGCGAGCCCCTCCGGATGCTTCCACGTCGACGCTGGGAAGATAGAGTCCCTTTGCCTGGCGCAATTCGAATTCGATCGCCTCGCGATTTTCTATGGCCTGGCCGATCTCGGGATTGGACTCGACGGCTACCGCCACGGCCTCCTTGAGCGTGAGGGCATTTGCACCCCCGCAGGACAGCATCGTGGCTGCCATCAGAAGACCAAGGCGCTTGCCCATGGCCGAAATGCCTGTTGTTTTCATTTAGCCCGCCCCAACTTTCCCCAACGCCCTTTTTCGGGCGCCACAACCAAGCCTGGGCCCAAGCCAGGCCGGCCGTCGGTGGATCATCTACCAGATTCACGAAATATGTGAGTAATTATTAATTTAGGAAATGCTAAAAGGCTTTTTCCAGCCAGAAGACCCGCGTGATGTAGCAAAAATGGCACATAAACCGACATGTACGGTTGTGGAGCCGTGCCGGCCTCTGTCGATGGCGCCGGCCAATAGGCATCTTCCTAATGGGCAATCCCGGCCGTTAAGGCTTGCGCAAGTTCTGCCGTCTATCATCGATTGCTAATGTGGAGGGCGACATGAAACGCAAGCCGATTCTGCTCTTTCTCTTTCCCGCTCTTGTCCTTGCTATCCTGGCGGGAGCGCGTATCGCGACATTCTTGCTGGGCGCCTATCCGGCGAGCCCCACAATGTGGTGGATCTGGCTTGAACTGCGGCCGTTGTCGACGATGTTCTGGCAACAGGTCGACTTCTATCTGGACAGCTCGATGGTCCTCGATTTCACGATCCTGGCTGCCGCCTTGATCGTCAGCTGGCTTGCCTGCCACGCCCGCAAGCGGGCTCCATTCTTTCTGGCCAACCATCTGGCGTTGCTTTTCGTGGGGCTGATGATAGCCGCCAGCAGCCAATCTCAGACGGCGAGCACCATTGCAGCCTTTACGGCGCCCAGCGGCCTCCAATTCTCGCTGATGGTCGATTTCTCCTGGCAGAACAGCCTGGTCCTGCTTCTGGGCGCGGCCGCGTGTGTTTACTGTCACATTGCCTTCCTCACCGAAGCGAGACAACGCGCCGAGCTGCGGGCAATGCAGCTCGTCACCCTGCAGCGGGATCTCTAGAAGAGGCCGTCAACGCCGGCGGCTTCAATTGATCTTGCGGTAATAGACCTTGCCGTCCGGCTGCTCTATGCGCTGGTAGTTGGAGTTGGGGGGAGGCGGCGCCGAAGCGATCCTCCTTTTGGGCGGTCGTGCCGCTTCGTCGACGCTGACCTCGCTGGCGGTTTCGCTATCGAGCGCCTCGGGCGCTTCCGCCACCGCGCTGGTGGTAACCTCGGATTGTTCCGCCGCATTCGGCGGACTGTTGCCGGCGACGGCGGGCGGGGACTGCTCCAGCCTGGCAAGGCTGCCATTGATTTCGTTGAAGTTGCCCTGCAACTGGCTGTCCAGTTTTTCGAACCGGCTCTGGAAGCCGTTGTTGACCGTATCGAGCCGCGCCGCGATCCGTTGCTCGAATGCTCCGAGCTGCTCCAGCCGCGCCTCGACGGAGCGCAGGTCGTTGATGCCCCGATAGAGGTAGATGGCAGCCGCCATGTTGACCAAGGTGATCAGCAAGGCGCCGGCGGCGGCGACGCCGATCGCTTTTGTGTTGCCAGGTCTGTCGACGGCGACCTGTTCGCGTTTGCCAACATCGATCGCCGGCATGCCCGGCTCGCTGATCGTCGTCATTGAACCACCACCTTGGCGCCGATCGGGACGCGCTTGAAAAGGTCGATCACATCGGTGTTGGTGAGGCGGAAGCAGCCCGATGTTCCGTCGAAGCCGACCCCTGACGGGTCATTGGTGCCGTGGATTCGATAGAGCGTGTCATGCCCGTCCCGAGACAAATAGAGCGCCCTGGCGCCGAGCGGATTGTAGGGGCCGGCCGGCACCATTTCCGGCAGCTCCGGTTGGCGGGCACGCATTTCCTTGGGCGGGCGCCATTGCGGCCATTCCGTCTTGGCTCCGACCTTGACGACCCCGGTCCAGCCGAAACCGTCGCGCCCGACGCTGATCTTGTAGCGAAGTGCCTGGCCCTGGCGCGTCACCAAATAAAGCGCCTTCTCGTCCTTGCGGATAATGATCGTTCCGGGCTGTTCGGCGGTTTCGAAGGCGACTGTCTTGCGCAGGCTTGGGCCCATGGCCGGCAGCGGCGGAGCACCCGCGGACCCGGCATGGGCGCCGCCCGGCATCACAAGCGCCAGGCCCGCGATGCAGGCGGCGGCCAGCCCCGAGGCGATCCGATGCCTATCGGGCAGCGTCATCGAGCCGCTCTTTGAACATCGTCTTCAGATCCTTGTTGAAGCGCGCCCGCCCATCCACTTCCGAAGGCAGGATCGCCCGGTTCAGGGCATCGGCGAGAAGCGCGTTGTCGAGTGCCAGCGACTTGATGTGCGGCGCCTTGAATATCTTCTCCAGCTCGCTGCGCGAGAAGTGGTTCCCGAACCATTTGCGCTTGTGCTTGTTGGCGACGAGCGTGATATTGACCGCGTTGCCGCGCAGTTCGCGGATCTTGCTGTAGAGCCGCTTGCCTTGCCGCAGCGACGCCACATTGAGCTCGAACACGATGAAGATCTCGTCGCTCGTCGAAAGCACCGAATTGTGCCAGGGCGTCTCGAGATTGGGCAGGTCGATGACGATGTCGTCGAAGCGGTAGGCGACGAGATCCAGAAGCCGGAACACGAAATCGCTGCCACGCGGCTCGAAGGGCAGTTGCGGCCGCTCGAACGCATAGAGGGTGAGGCCGGACGGGCGCGAAAGCTTGATGACGTCCATCAGCTCGACGTCGAGCCGTTCGGGCTGGCCGATGATGCCCGTCAGGTCGAACTGGTTGAACTGGTTGATATAGGCGCCGCAATTGGCGCTCTGGAAATCGAGATCGACCAGGCAGGTCGAAGCCGCGCGCTCGGCCGATTTCGAGGCCAGGAACTCGGCCGCCGACAGCGCGAGCGTCGTGGCGCCGGCGCCGCCGCTGGCGCTGATGAAGGTGATGATGCGGCTTTTCGTCCCCTGGTTGCCGGTGTCGTGGAAGGTCACCGCGTTGAGCAGCTCCTTGCCGTCGAGCGGCTTGTGCAGCCAGTCCGAGGCGTTCATGCGCACCAGCACGCGCGTCTGCTCCGAGCTCAGCTCGTCGGAGACCGCGATCAGCGGCACGGAGGCCCACAGCGCGCGCGCCTCGACGATGCCGGGCCTGCCGAGCAGTCCGCCGCTGCCGAGATCGAGAATGACGATGCCCGGGCGCGCATCGGCGGGCGGGCCCTTGAGAAAATCGTCCGTCTCGGAAACCCTGACGTCATAGATCGCCAGCGCATCGAGCCGCGTCGCCACTTCGCGCTTGAAGTTCGGATCCGAAGAGAACAGCGCCACCTGCTTTCGCTTGGTCGGCGTAACCTTGGTGTTCATGGCGTTCATGATGGCGCGCTCGTTTTCAGGTCTTCGCCCGTGACCGTGCTCAGCATGGAGGGCATGGTAATGTTGCTGAAACCCATCAGTCCGTTGAGGAAGAAGAACTGGAAGGTCACGTTCTGCAGACTGACGGTGATCGTCGGCACCGGGCCGCCCAGGCGGGTTTGATAACCAAGCCCGGTTGCAGTATATCTGACAACTACGTTAGCCGGCCGCAGGAATGGATAGAAATGACACATGCCGGGCCGTTGTCCCGCGGCAAGCGCCGGGCAATTGCCCGTACCGGTCGCGTCGCCGCGAAAAATCCGATTGAAGTTCGTGTTGAAGGTCGCGATCGTAGAGGCGACAGCCACGCATCCGGAGCCGGTACAACTGCAGATGGATGTGGCGCCGTTGCATTGATAATCGAAATTTCCCGCCGGGATTGGAGCGCCCGGCGTGGTCGCAACCCCCGCAGTGGCAATCTCAGGCACAATCGGATCCGAAATAGAGGCCAGGCGCGCGCCGATCTCTACCGCCTTGGTGGCCGCATTCCACTGATAAAAGGCATTGCCGAAATCAACGAAACCGAGGACGAGCGCAAACAGAAGGGTCGAAACAATGGCCATTTCCACCATCGCCGCGCCGTCTTCCGATTTTGTGAAATGCCTGATCATGTTCAGAACCGGATCAACCGCTCCTCGTGAGTGCCGTGAAGAGTGATCGGGCCGATGCCGATAAATGACAGCATCCCGACCCCGGCGTACGGGTAGGAACTGGTCGCGTGGACGATGCAGACTTGTGGGGTTGTGGAGCGATATTTGATGACACCGGCTTGCACGGCGTCATGGCAATCGGCGGGGGCGGCGATGGTCACCGTCGCATTGTTCGACACTCCCCCTGATTTCTGCCAGCCGCTGACGCGCGGGCTGTCCGTCACCACGCCTTTTACGACAGTCAGCACGGCCTTGCCGTAAACCGCGATGTTGGCTGCGATATCGGCACAGTTGATCGCCAACCCCGCGTCCGTATACAACTGGCTGTTGCATCGCGCGGCATAGCGAGCGCCGTCCGTCAGTCCGGCCTCCATCAGGAATTTGTCATGGATCAGATTGCCAAACTCGAACACCCCAGCCGACAAGATCAGCATTAGCGGCGTGACCAGAGTCATCTCGACGAGCACTGCGCCGCGTTGGTCGTGTCGAAATCGATCCAAAAATCGGGCCAGCATCTTGAACATCGCCATCACCGATAGAGCTGGACTTCATCGCGCAGGAAATTGTCGAGCGTGCCGTTGCCGGCTTTCGACGTGATGTCGATGATCTCGCCGTAGATATCAGCAGAAGGCGGCGATCCGGCCGGCTCGGTCACGAACACGCTGGCAAAAGCTTGGACAGGATAGGGACCATGAGATCCCTGTACCTGATTGGCCACGCAGTCGAGGAGGGCGACGTAGATCATCCTGCGCTTCGGGTCGGTACTGGCTTTTTGGGGGTTGCATTGGGGCAGCGTCTGTTCCGCGACATTGGTCAGCCCCGGGTGTGTAATTTCGTAGTTGTAGACGGTCCACCGGCTGGAATCGGCGGGAAGGTCGGCCGGCAGCGTCGAGGTGCCATGGTTGACGCTCCAGTAAGTTGGCAGGTCCCAGACGCCATTGCCAAGCCGGCTGAACCCGGTGATTCCGGCGCAGCCTCCCGGCGCAGAGAAGCATTTATCCTGCGGCAACTTCATATAGTTGGCGGCCGGGGTTCCCGTCGGAGTGACATAGGAGCAATTTCCTTGCTTGTCGACCTGCTTCGCCATGCCTTTTCGAACGTTGGGGGCGGGCGGATAGGTCGCAGGGTCCAACTTGTCGTATATGTCGAACCGGACATTTATGCCGGCATTGATAGGCGGGACATTGCCGGGCGCCAGATCGACCCCGTCGTCCTTATAGCAAGTGAGGGGCTTGGTGGATGCGAACATGTTAGTCAAATCGGGCGTCGCCTGGCTACCGTCTGGCGTTTTCAGGAAGCCATAGTCGCCCGGACCGTACTTGTTGCCGCCTCCCTGAGCCTTGAGGGCGACCATCGGCCGCTTGTTGCCGCGCAGGGTGTCGCCAAGCGCTTGGATGCTGGAATACGGGTTACAGATGAACATTGGCGTGAAGTCGCAGACGCTAGTCGAAAAGCCGGCAACTGCAACCGCACCAACATTGAACGACCCACTGGCGCCTGGCGACAGGAAAGAAACCGGGAAGATCGCAGAGAAGCCGACTGGTGTCACCTTGATCTCGACGTATCGAGCCTTCGATGCATCGCCGACCTCATCAGTGATGATGTTGGCAGCGGCTATCGGCAGATTGTCGGTGGCTGGCAGTGATTTCAGATAACGTCTCGTTACTCCAGCAGCGGCTAGCGTGGCTGGCGGTCCAGCCGTGGTCGAGAACGTGTATTTGTTCGAAACAAGCGTTGCCAGAGCGAAATCGGCCCGTGTGATGCTGTCCGCCTTGCCATCAAGCTCTGCTGCATCGGCAAGCGCCAGCGCATCGGCGCCCTTCTGCAGATCGTTATGTAAATTGTTGACCCGGCTCATATCGATCGCCAGCAGCGAAAAGCCGATGATCGCCGGCAACGTAACGCAGACGAGGATCAGCGCTATTCCCCTCTGATCGTGCCAGAACGCGCGAATGGTCCGCAGCATGGCTTTACTCTCTGCTTTCTTGCGCCAGAGCCCCTCGCTTGCCCGGCGCCCTTCCGCATCCTTCTGTTCACTTCACGGCGTCGTCGTCACACCCGATCCGCCGACATTGACCGTGATCGCCGGCGGCGGTGGCGGTGGCGGTGGAAATTTGTAGTCGTGCGCGACGAGTGCGGCGCGCGTGCCGTCGCCTTCGATATGTGTGTTCCTGGAGTTTGGATTGAGCGGGTCGACCGTCTGCAGCATCGAATTGAACTTCTGCGTGTCGCCCGCGGCCAGGGTCACCGAATCGTAGTGGTTGAGATAGTCGGCGGCGCAGCCCGTCAGCAGGCCGGTGCTCAGAATGAGGATCAAGGCGCTATTTCTTGACATAGAGCATCTTGTCCTTCGATTTGAAGTCGAGCATGTGGCCATAAGGGCCGGTGACGCCGTCGCCCGTTTCATATTTGCGGATCATGTCCTTGTTCACCTCGAGCTGACCGAGCACGAAGAATTCGGGATCGTTGGCCGGCCGCGTCTTGTCGAACGGTGTCGCCAGCTGCTCGCCAGGCTTCACCGGCCGCACGATGTGCGGCGTGACGATGACCACCAGCTCGGTCTCTTCCTTCTGGTTGCTCGAATTGCGGAACAGCGTGCCGATCACCGGCACCTGGCCGAGCCATGGCACCTGGTCCTGCAGCTTGGTGGTCTTGCTGGACAGAAGGCCGCCGACCGCGAAGCTCTGGCCGTCGCGCAGTTCGACGACCGTCGACAGCTTGCGGTTGGTGAAGATCGGATCGCCTGCGGTGGTAAAGCCGGTCAGGTCGCTGACCTCTGGCGCCAGCTGGATGTGGATCTTGTCGTCGGCGAGCACGATCGGCGTGAACAGAAGATTGACGCCGAACTGCTTGTACTCGATCTGGGTAAGGCCGTCTTTGTCGACGCTGCGAATTGGGACCTGGCCACCGGCATTGAAGCTGGCCTGCTCGCCGGAAAGCGTGGTGAGATTGGGATTCGCAAGTGTGCGCACCACGCCTTTGGTTTCAAGCGCCTCGATGATCAGGTCGACCTTGAGGTTACTGTCGATAATTTGGGTGATCAGCGCAGCAAACGGATTTGACTTTGACAACAGCCCGCTGACCAAGCCGCCAGCTCCGAGTTCCTCTCCTGTCTTGTCCACCGTGCCGATGCCGGTACCAAGCCGAGTGGAGCCGCTGCCGTTAGAGCCGCTAAACGACACACCCAGATCGCGCCCAGCATTGCGCTTGGCTTCCAGCACGCGCACTTCCAGATTGACCTGCTGGCTGTCATCCACGGTGACTGAATTGATGATGGCGTCGGGACCATATTGCTGCGCCACCTGCATGATGGCCTCTAGCGTGGCGCCATCCTTGACATGGCCGCCAAGCCTGACCTTGCCGTTGATCGAGCCGATTTCGATGCGCGATCGTGGCGATACCTGGCGGATGGCCGCCGCCATGTCGCTGACGTCGACGCCGACCTCGATCTGGATGACGCCGAGCGAGCGCTTGTCGGTGGAGAACAGATTGACCGTGGTGGTGCCGGCGCCCTTGCCGATGACATAGAGCGTCCGGTCGGTCATCGGCTGCGCATCGGCGATCTTCTCGTCGCCGACGACGATATCGCCCAGATTGGCATTCACCTGGATGGTCACCGATTGCGACATCGGCAGGAAAACACGGTGGACGCTGGGGCTCGACACGTCGATGAAACGGTCGGCCGCTTCGGCCGCCAGGCTCGACAGCAACAGCGCCGTCCAAACGGACAACGCCGCCGCCATCCTCAACCAAGACCCCTGCATCCCCGTCTCCCCAATCGCTGCCTTGGGCAGCGCCAAACTCATCGCCGCGCTGCTGTTATGGTTGTCGCGGCACGTCGTATGTCTCGAGCTTCACGCCCCGAAAAACCCCGACCGTGGCCCGTGCCGGTGGCTCGGGCTGCACATATTTGACCACTTCCTTGACGACTTCATGGACTTCCGGCGCCGACGCCACGGCCGGAGCCGGCTTGATCTTGCTCAGATCGTCCAGCTTGCTTCCCACTCGGTCCACGGCCTGTGCCAATCCCGCGATTTTATCGTCGGCGCGTTTCCGGTCTTCTTCGGCGCGCTTGCGCTCCTCTGCAGCCGCGGCCTCCGCAGCGGCCTTTTTGCCGAGTTCGGCTTGCCTGGCAGCGACGTCGGCCGGCGTTTCGCCGGTCAGGTCGGAAAGTGTAATCCGTTCGGTCGTCTCGCCCTTGCTGGCGGCGGCCTGGCGAAGGGCCAACGACAATTGGCCTGCGCCCGCCGCCAGGGTCAGCTTCTGGGCGTCCCTGGTGCTGGCCTCGAGCGTGACCGATTTGACCACCGTCGGGCTGTCCTTGCTCTCGTCGGCCACCTGGTCGACGGCGAGCACCTTCATGCTCTGCAGCAGCACGTCGACAAAACTCTTGTCCGCCCCATCATTGTCACGCACTGTGCGCGTCAGCAGCACATCCACCCGATCGCCCGGGAAGACGAAGCCGGCAACGCCAAGCACGTCGTTGACGCGGATGGACACGGCTTTCATGCCTTCGCCAAGCACCGCGGAAAGCGTGGCACGCTGGCCGGGGCCGGTGATCTTGGTTGCGAGAACAGGCTCGTTGATGCCGATCGCCTGCAGCGCCTGCTTGGCGCCATCACCAGCCAATAGTTCCTTTGTTGTCTTGAACGCACCGGCTGGAACCGCGCCCGCCGGCCATGCAACTTCGCGCAATTTGTCGGCTGACAGTATGTCGCCGAACTTGAGTGCGGCCGTCGCCACCACGACCGTGTCTTCCTGCACGCCGTCCGCCTTCGCCATCGCGCTGCGCTGTCCAGCCAGCCAGATATTGACCAGTACTACAGCGAGCACGCCGAACACGCCGGCGAGAACGATCATGATAACAGTGTTTGCGCGCATTCTTCGCTGCCCCCGCAGCCTACAAAGTCGTCTGCTGCCGACCCACAGTCTTGTCGCTTGGAACTGGAGCCCGGACCGTCGGTCCGGGCTCGATGTATTTCAAATCAAGCCGGTGTTGCGACGCAGCTTCCAGTGATCGCGCCATTGAGCGTAGTGCAAAGGCTGGTGAACGCACCGGTCACGTAAACGCCGATCGTAATAACGGCGGCGATTGTAGCCCCCGCAATCAGGCCGAGAAGAATCGTATATTCGACCATAGCAGCGCCGTTTTCGTCGTCGCGGAACTGCCGGGTCATCGTCATGAGCTTCTTCATGTCAATTTCTCCCTTTGGAGTTTGAACCCGACGAGACAGAGCCAAGGATGTACCCCATACCCAGCATCCCCCGTCATCTCGATCCTAGGTCCCGAGAAAATGCGGTGTCAAACGGGATTAACGGTTCCTTAACTTTCCAATACATGGATTTTAGATTCGAGAGGGCGCTTAAATTTCAGCAAGAGCTTGATTCGTCTAATTTTTCAAGCGCTCTTAACCATTCGTTCACAATTATGTCCGCCAGCTAATTGAGGGACCACTATTTTAGGAATGCTGCATATTCCCTTATATCTAAGGGGTTAGAGCCAATTTGTGGAGCGGGATTCCCGTGCCGGAGTGCGCATGGGTGCAGGGCACTAAAACGCTCAGCGTGCCTCCGGTGTTTGACAGCTTCGAGGTTGGAAATAAAAACGATATTTTTTTGGCACGCTCCTTAACTATGTTGAAAGTATTGGCCGAGCGTGAGGCACCCGGCGCTTGTGCGTCGCTTGGTTAACGTTTAGTTTCCGCTAATATGGGCTAGAGGGGTATAAGGGATTATGCTGGGGCGGTTCATCAAGGGTGGCGAGGCGCGGATCGAACCAAAGATGGAGTCGATCGCGGTCCTCCCTGTTGCCCCGATACAGTCGCCTGCCGCCGGCATCGAATCGCATGGCGACGATTTCCTAACACTCAAGGTCGAACTCCACAGTCATCTGATCGACCGGTTCAATCTCGCAGCACTCGAAACGGCATCGAAGGATGAGATACTCAACGAGATCCGGCCGATCGTACGCGAATTTGTCCGCGCCCGTGCGGTGCCTCTTAATGCTCGCGAGCTCGATCTACTGACCAGCGACACCGCCGACGAGATGCTAGGGCTCGGGCCGATCGAACCGCTGCTCAAGGACGATTCGATCGCCGACATATTGATCAACACGCATAAGCGCGTGTTCATTGAACGACGCGGCGTGATCGAGGAAACGTCGATCCGCTTCCGTGACGAGGCGCATTTACTGCGTGTCATCAACAAGATCGTCTCGGCTATTGGCCGGCGCGTCGATGAATCAGCGCCGATGGTCGATGCCCGTCTGGAAGACGGCTCGCGCGTCAACATCGCGGTACGACCGATTTCAGTCGATGGGCCGCTGGTCTCGATTCGCAAATTCTCCAAGAACCCCTATTCGCTTGAGCGTTTGGTGGCGTTCAACTCGATCCGGCAGCCGATGATCGATCTGCTGAGGATCGCCGTGCAGGCACGCAAATCGATCCTGGTTTCCGGCGGCACCGGCAGCGGCAAGACAACCTTGCTCAATGCGCTATCCAGCTACATCCCGTCCAGGGAACGCCTGATCACCATCGAGGATGCGGCGGAGTTGCAATTGCAGCAGCCGCATGTCGGCCGGCTGGAGACGCGCCCGCCCAATGTCGAGGGCAAGGGCGAGGTTCGCCAGCGCGAACTGCTGAAGAACGCGCTGCGCATGCGGCCCGACCGCATCATCGTCGGCGAGGTGCGCGGCGAGGAAGCGTTCGACATGCTGCAGGCGATGAACACCGGTCACGAGGGCTCGATGACCACGATCCATGCCAACACGCCGCGCGACGCGATCTCGCGGCTGGAGCAGATGGTCGGCATGGCGGGCATGCCGATGACCAATGATTCCATTCGCGCGCAGATCGCTTCGGCTATCGACATTGTCGTGCAGACACAACGGCTCTCGGACGGCGGCAGGCGCGTCGTTTCCATATCGGAACTGACCGGCATGGAAGGCAATGTCATCCAGCTTCAGGAAATCTATCACTTCGTTCGTCGCGATGTGACCGCGGAAGGCAAGATCATTGGCGATTTTCGCGCCACCGGCGTTCGACCGCGTTTTGCCCAGGAGGCGGCCACGCTTGGTCACCATTTCGCAAAAGATGCTTTCAATCCGCAGGTTCCGCTCTGATGCCGACCGGCCAGACCTTGCTCTACTTCATTTACGTGCTGGCAGCTGCGTCGGTGGTCCTCGCGGCGGAGGCGCTATACGTCACCTATGCCAAGCGCCGCTCCCGTGTCGGCACAATCAACCGGCGGCTGAGACGGCTTTCCGAAGAGGCCCCAGCCGAACAGACGTTGCAGGGGTTGCTCCGTGAACGTGGGCTGACGGGCTCGGGTGACTTTCTCTTCGGCCTAGTCGGGTTGAACAGGCTCTATACCCAATCCGGCATCACCGGAAATCCGCTGTCTTTCGCCGCGATGTTCCTCCTTGCTGGTCTTGCCCTAGCGCTGCTGCTCTCGCTGCTTCTGAGTTTTTCCGATTTGTCTTCCATCATCATCTTTGTGGTGATTGGATTTGCCCTGCCGCTCCTCGTTCTTCGACGCGCCCGCAACAAGCGGATCCAGAAATTCGCGAAGCAACTTCCGAACGCACTCGACATGATCGTCCGTTCGCTACGTGCCGGACATCCGGCTTCGGTGGCGGTTAGCCTCGTCGCTCGCGAAATGCCCGACCCGCTCGGCACCGAATTCGGCATCGTTTCCGACGAGATCACCTTTGGCCTCAGCATCGAGCAAGCCGTGCGGAAGCTTTCGCAGCGCGTCGGGTTCGAGGGCCTTCACCTATTATCAGTATCGCTATCTATCCAGGCAAAGACCGGCGGCAATCTGACCGAGATCCTGTCCAATCTTTCGTCCGTATTGCGCGAAAGGCAGAAACTGCGGATGAAGATCAGGGCGCTTTCGGCGGAAGGTCGAATTTCCGCGTGGATACTCTCGTTGTTCCCGGTGTTCATGCTCGCAATCCTTATGCTCATTGCGCCGAGATTCTATGGCGACGTCTGGGATAGTCCTCTCATTAGTCCTGTGTTCCTCGGCTTCGGGTCGTTGGCATTGTTGGGTACCTTTATCATGCACCGCATGGTCAACTTTGATTTCTGACGGGAGCGTGTCATAAACCTGTTCTCCAACCCTCTGGATTTGAGCCTCCTGGTTTCTATTGCTGTCTTCCTGGCAGCAGTGGCGCTCTTCCTTTTCGGCGCGCTTGTCTTCATGCCTGCATTGCAAACGCGGAAACTGGTTTCGCAGAGCCTGATGGCAGAGGGAATTACCAATCGCCGCTCTATGCTTGGGCAAGACCAGCTTGCCAGGATTTCAGCACAACGGCCGGTAGACGCCTACTTCAAGTCGATCGAGAAGGAGCGGCAGGAGCCAAACGCCCTGGAAGCAAAGCTCTTTCGCGCCGGCTTCTATCAATCGAGCGCGCCGCTAATCTATACACTGTCTCGCCTTGGTACGGTCTGTATCGGCTTTGGAGTGACGTATGCACTGCTGTCGCGGTTGTTGCCGCCTCAGGTGCCCAGTCTCATCGCTTTTTTTATTGCAGGGCTGCTGGGGCTGGCGGGTATTATCATTCCAAGCGTCGCTCTCGATCGCTTCGAGAGTTCTCAGAAACAGGTCTATCGTCGCGGCTTCCCCGATTTCATGGACATGATGATCACCTGCGCCGACGCGGGGATGAGCCTCGAGGCGGCGGTCGAGCGTGTCACCGTCGAACTGGCCGGCACTCACAAATGGTTGGGCGTCCAGCTTTCGATCATGAATCTGCAGTTGCGCGCCGGCAAGCCGCTGCGGGAAGCGCTGCGCGAACTTGCCGACCGAATCGGTCTTGAGGAGGCACGCGCGCTGGCGGTGCTGTTTCGACAATCCGAGGAACTTGGCACAAGCCTTACCGACGCCTTGCGTGTCTATAGCGATGAAATGCGCGGCCAGAGAATCCTTCGCGCTGAAGAGGTCGCCAACGCTTTGCCGGTTAAGATAATGATTCCATTGGGATTGTGCATTTTCCCGGTGGTGATGATGATCATCATGTTGCCGCTGATCATCCGAATGAAGGGCATTTTCTTCTAAATGGTTATATGCTTTGATTCTAAAATAGAGTCGGTCGACTCTTGGGGGACAAAATGACAGGGCCAATGCGCCTCTCAGTCGCAGCCGCAGCCAGTCTGTTGATGATGGCACTTGTCGGCTGCCAGACGAACGGCGCGGACACCACAGGTGGTGTCGTCCGCACCAACGAACCGTCGAAAGGCGACGTAACGTCTTTCGGCGATGCCTTCGATGGGTTGAAGACGGTCAGCGACGTCGAATATTACGCCTCGGACCAGGCCGTCGCGGAAGCCAAGAACCAGTTCCGAGCGGAAAATTATGGCAATGCCGGCGCTTTGTTCTTCAAGGCGACGCAACTGGCACCCAATGATGGTGGCGCCTGGATGGGGCTGGCCGCCTGTACCGACCGAATCCACCGGTTCGACCTCTCCGACCGGGCCTATGGCCGAGCCTTCAAGCTGGTTGGTGCGTCGCCCGAATACTACAACAATGTCGGCTATTCCTATCTGCTGCGCGGCAAGCTGCAGGATGCACGCGCGAACTTCCTCAAGGCCTATGAACTGGCGCCTAACGATCCGACCGTGGCCAACAATCTGAAGCTGCTGTCATCCAGCGTGCAGAACATCGAGCGCTAGCATGTTGCTCGTCGAATCGCTGCTGCTGAAGGCGCTCGCCGTCCCTCTGCTCGCATGGATTGCGTGGTTCGATTTCTCCACCCAAAAGATAGCCAATCGCGATGTGCTGCTGCTGCTCTGCCTGGGAGCGGGATCGCTATTGCTGCTGTCGCTCCGGTCCTGGTCCTGGTGGGACATGGGGTTGAGCGCCATGGCCGGGCTTCTGTTGTTTGTCGCACTCTTCCCGTTCTGGGCGCTGCGCAAGATCGGTGCTGGCGATGTCAAGCTAATGGCAGTCGTGCCGTTTCTGATCGGCGGAACCGACCTCATCCTATTTTCCGTTCTGCTGTTGGCTTTTGCTCTTGTCACGGCCGTAGTCGTGAAAACTCCGTTCATGCTGCCGCAAGGCGCTTTCCGTCTTTACGTTCAGCATCTGGACCGCAAGGGGGTCGTGCCTTTTGGGGTGCCGATTTCGTTGGCTGCGATCTGCACGATAGCCTTCCAGCTCTACAACGCCTTGATACTGGCAACCAGCTCTGGAGTTCTGGATCAGCTTAACTGAACTGAAGCAGTCCGCTGTGCTGTTCGAGGCGCGGGCCATCCCGCCGCATTCACAGGCAACGTCAGCCAAAGGGCAAACGTTGTGCTGTGAGGATTGAGCGCGATTATCATGATGGCTGAAATCGCAATTGAGATCGGGGCCAGGACACGAAGCGCGGGGAGAAGGTTCGTCATTCGGCCACGATAGGCCGGACAGATTAATCAAGAGTTGAGACGCAGCCGTTAACTCTTTGCAAACCATGTTCTTGTCGCGGCGAGCAAGTAGTGCTTCAGTGTCTCTTTGGGAGGGGACTGAAATGTTGAACGAGGATCTCTTCGGTCGTATTGCCATCGTCTTTGTCATGACGGTTTTGGCGACATCCGGCGCGATACCTTTGTTCCTCTATTTACATCAGGATACGTCAGCCAGTTCGCTCGCAGTTGTCAATCAACTGGCGTCAACCGTGTTTCTGTTGTTGCAGCTTGTGATGACCATCACACGCCTTCCGCCGAAGGGAACAGCGCAAGGAATTGAACCGAGGGTAACCTCGGTAGCTGGAACATTTACGGTCCTGCTCGCATTGAGCCTGACGTCGGCATTGCAAAGTGAGGCGGTGCAAGTGACGGCTCTCTGCCTGGTCTTCATCGGTACGGCCAGTTCGATTTTCTGTCTTTATTGGCTGGGCCGTTCTTTCTCTCTCATGGCAACAGCTCGGCGCCTGGTTACCACTGGCCCATACTCGATTGTCCGGCATCCGCTTTATATCTGTGAGGCGGTATTCGTTCTCGGGATGATCCTTTCGCATTTTTCAGTGCTGATGGTGGCTTTGGGTGCGCTGCAGTTTCTGTTGCAGTACCGACGCGCCAGGAATGAGGAGGCCATCCTGCGGCAGACCTTCCCCGAGTACGACGAGTATGCTCGGCGTGTTCCAATGCTTCTCCCGCGCTTCCTACGTGCGGTAGTGTCGGCGACTAGCCAGTAAATAGATCGCGTCCATGGGGGCCGTTCCTACGGTCCCGCACGCTCAGGCGAGTGGGGACGGCCGGCTTAGCGGGCGATTCCCAGCCTATCCCTCCGTTACAAGCGTAGCCGCAGGGCGTCTTCTTGTTGAGACGGCGGAGACTATACCAATGGAGGCAAGCCCGATCAAAATGCCGGCGATGGCATCGGCGAGATGATGGCCGCCTTCAGGGATGGTCGCTGGGATCATGATGGTAACAAGCACTCCAACGGGCACCAGCAGCCAATATGTTCGGCGGCAGCTGTAGGTCATGATGATGCCAAGCGCGCAATGAAAGGAAGGGAAGGATACGAGCCCCACCACTTTGTTGATATGAAAAACGAAAGGACTTCCCGATCGCAAGGCGCCCAGCGTTTGCAAGTGCGTTAGACCACCCATGCCGGTGAAATTGCTATATGCGTCATGGGGCGGTGCATAGAAGGCGTAAGCGCCAGCGGTTGGAAATGCCATCATCAGGAATCCAGTAAAGGCCGATGACACCGCGATCAACGCAATGAATTCCATCAATGCATCGGTTTCCGAAGATAAGGCCAGCAAAAAAAGAAGCCCGATCATGAGCAGACCGATTGCTGTGTAGGCGAACATCAGAATGGAAGCCATGATTGGGGATGAGTTCAGGGCTTGTACCACAGCCAACCAATCGAACCCGAGCGCGCTATCAATGGCGGCGATATTCGAGTCAACCAACGGTTTGTTGGTGGCGGTGGCCAAATACATGAACAGGCAGTCCAGAAACGAAAGCGGAAGGAACAGAGCGAGTGCCTGCGACAGCGTCTTGAGCGATTCGCTATATCGCTTCATCCCCAAAGCCAGCCGCGAGCGATCCGATCTTAGTCGAAAAGTGACGATCCACCCGAGCCCATAGATCGCAGTCACCAAAGCGAGGGTTTTTGCAAGAATGATGAAGCCGCTGGGATCAACCTCAACCCAAGAATGCGATAGCATAAGCAAGTCTGCCACCGCAAACAGGGCGGCAGCGGCAATGACAACAACAATAAAACGGTTTCGACTGGCGCTCATCCCGAAGTAGAAGCACGGCAGGCGCCCCATGCGCAAGAAGATGGTTCACAGAAGGTTAAGTCAGCTATATCGGGGTATATCGTTTGGTCAATTCGAATGACGGCAAGGTCTTTCGCCTCAGGGCTGATCAGCCGGCCCGGTTCCGGGTGAAACCTCCATGGCACAAAAGGATACCAGGCTCCCAGCAGCATTCCTCTGAAAAATCAGCTGTGTTTATTCGCGAATGGCCCTGTATCTTTATATTCGCAAGTGCTAATAAATGATGGTTCGCGGTACCGACGACCCCCCAGTACCCCCAAACACCGCGATCGTCGAGCGTCGGCGAACCAAGCCCTCCAACCCCGGTTTGCCGACGCTCATTCGGGCTTCGACGGCAAGGATGTTTGCCATTCCAACGGCAATCGATCGCGTCCGCGGTCGCGCTGTCGGCAAAACCCCGACGTGCCTGTCGCGAGATGCGATGAAATGCGATCCGAGGGCCGACAGACTCCCGTCAGACGTACCCGCGCCAGGAGTTGCCGTGGTGATCAAGGTTGGAAGAAAACTCCTGGTGTTGGGTCTGTTGCTGGCGATAAGCGGCTGCCAGAGCGGTCACCGCTATCGGTCAGGTCCGAAGCCCCACGTCAGCCACGCCGGCCGCACATGCAGCCCGAGCGGCTTCGGGCAGATGGCGCATTGCTTCTAGGAGCAATGCTAGGAAAAGTGTGAAGCGGTTTTCCGTCCGGAATTGCGTCAAAACAAAGAGCTGGAACCTCGTCAGGAAAAGCGCGTAGCGCCTGTCATGCCACGCGACGGTAGCTGTAGCGATCCCGGATGAATTCGTTGAAGAAGCGGCCTTTCGAGGAAGCCTTCCTGAAAGCGGCATAGGTCGCCGGGGCAACGTCCAGATAGTCGTAGCGATTGCCGCTCGGCACGAACCAGACGGAGAGGATCCTGGTGGCGGGATCGTATTGTGTGTTCCGGATCGCGGTCGACGGCATATCGGCACCTGACTGCCCAGCCGGATTAACCCGCCAGGCCTGGTCCGGTTCCGTGCCGCCCCATGGCCTCCACGGCGCTCATGCCGTCGCGAATGGACATCAGGCGTGCATCCGGATGCTGGTGGATTGGGTGCGCGAAGGCCCGAGTGCCGCGGCATTCTGGACCAGCGCGCGCATGTAGCCCAACGCAAATGCCTTTCCGGCGTGCCATGGCGCGTCGCAGGACATTTCCGGCGTATGGTCGGGGATCATCACGCCGTCATAGTTTTCATCGCGCAGGATGCGCACGATCTCGGCCATGTCGATGTCGCCATCGTCGACGAAGGTCTCGTGATAGCTCGGCACCTTGCCGCGCACGTTGCGGAAGTGGATGTAGCCGATGCGTCTGGTCCGGGCGAAGCGCCGGACATGTCCGTAGATCTCGTCCGAGCCCGGCATTTCCTGCAGCGAGCCGAGGCAGAGTTCCAGCCCGTTGGACGGCGAGTCGACGATGCCCATCAGCCGGTCGTATTTCTGCGGCCGGTTGACCAGCCGCGCGGCACCACGCAGCGCCTCTGCCGGCGGATCGTCAGGGTGCGCCGCCAGCATCACGCCGGCCTCCTCGGCCACCGGAACGAGTTCCTGCAGGAAGCCGCCGAGCCGCTGCCAAAGTTCCTCGCTGCTGACCGTCACCGGTTCGGCATTCGGCCGGCCGGCACGGTAGCGCATGTTCCAGACGACGCCGTCGGGCAGCGGCAGGTCGGGGTCGATGGCGGCGAGATCGAGCCCCACCGACATCGCCTCGCCGCGCGCGAACGGCCCGCGCGACCAGCCCCAGACCCCGGCGATCGAAAAATTGTAGCCGATGCAGGGAATGCCGGCACGCCCGGCATCGCGGACAAGGCGCTTCAAGCCTTCGATCTGCTTGGCCCTGTCGGGACCGCCGAGCAGCACGTCCGACCAGAATCGCGGCGAGAAATTCTCGATCGCGGCGATTTCCAGACCATTGTCGCGCACGGTCTTCACCAGGCCGGCGAAATCCTCGTAGTTCCAAAGTTCGTCGGTGGAGCAGTCGCCCCAGCCTTCCTTCTCGCTGCCGGCGGACAGCGAAGGATCGCGGCCGCGAAAATAGTTGGTGAGGTGGGCGACGATATGAGTGGCGCCCGCCTGACGGGCGAAGCGGAAATTGTCAGGGGTGAGCGACTCCCGGTAAAGGCCCAGACCGATCTTCATGGCTCTACTTCACGCCGATGCCGGCGGTCAGGCCGCCGTCGATTTTGTAGTCCGCGCCGGTGCAGAAGCCGGCTTTCGCCGAACACAGGAAGGCGATGAGTTCCGCCACCTCCTCCGGTTCGCCGATACGGCCAAGCGGATGCGCCGCCCCGAAGCGCCTGTAGGCCTCTTCGACATCGGCGTCGCTGCCGCCTTCGCCACGCGCGGCCTTCTCGAGGATCGGCGTGCGGATCGAGCCCGGGCTGACGGAATTGACCCGGATGCCGGATGCCGCGTAATCGAGCGCCAGCGAGCGCGTCAGCGTATGGATGGCGCCCTTGGTCGTGGCATAGGCGGCCACGTTCTGCTGGCAGGCGAAGCCTTGCACCGAAGCGACGTTGACGATGGCGCCGCCGCCGCGCTTGACCATCTCCGGAATGCCGAAATGCGCGGTCAGGTAGATCGATCCGACATTGACGGTCATTGCCCTGTTCCACGTCTCCCAGTCGGTCGTCGTCGCGGTTCCATAGGGATGGACCGCCGCGGAATTGACGATGATGTCGATGCCGCCAAACCGTTCGACGCCGGCCGCGACCGCGTCGCGAACCTGGTCGGAAACCGAGACATCCACTGTCTGCACCAGCGCCTTGGCTCCGGCCTTGAGGAGGCCTTCCTGCATGGCGGCATTGGCCGCCCGGTCGATGCCGCAGGCTATGATGGCGGCACCGCCCTGCGCCAGCCGCCTTGCGGTGGCGAGTGCTATTCCAGTCGTGCCGGTGATCAGCACGACCTTGTTCTCAAAATCAGACATGGTGCAAATCCTTGGAAGAAGGCAAATCCCTGGAAGAAATCGGGGTCCGTACGTTTTCGAGGTCGTCGGGAACGAAGCGCAAGCCGAAATCGAGATGCCGGCTCATCAGATAGCTGTAGGCGATACGGTCTCGCGCGCGCAGCGCCGCGATGATCTCGCCATGGGCACGGCGTGTTTCGCTGAGGATCGGCCGGATGGATTTGCCGACCGTCATGATGTGCAGGATGACCGGCGACAGGAACTGATAGGTCTGCACCAGCATGCGGTTGCCGGCGAGCTTCACCAGCGCGAGGTGGAAATCGAAATCGCGCTGCGCGGCCTCCTGCACATCCTTGCTGGCCTCTATCAGGCCGTTGACCTCGTCAAGGGCGTCGATTTCGGTGGCGCTGGCATTGAGAATGACGTGGTCGCCGATGCTCACTTCGATGATGCGGCGAAACCCCTGGATGTCGTGAAAGGAGGTCTTCGAAATGTCCATCTGGGCGGCGAAGAAATTCTGGATCGCGACATTCTGGCGATCGGCCAGCACCGCGCCGACACGCGGCTTGGGATCGATCAGGCCATAGGTCCGGATGGTGCGCAGCGCCTCGCGTATCGTGTTGCGGCTGGCGCCGAACAGTTCGCAAAGTTCCCGTTCGGTGGGCAGCACGTCGCCGACGGACATCGAGCGATTGCGGATGAGGTCGAGGATCTGCCGTACGGTCT
The DNA here is from genome assembly GCF_006442705.1 of Mesorhizobium sp. B1-1-7. Classification (NCBI taxonomy): domain Bacteria; kingdom Pseudomonadati; phylum Pseudomonadota; class Alphaproteobacteria; order Hyphomicrobiales; family Phyllobacteriaceae; genus Mesorhizobium; species Mesorhizobium sp. B1-1-7. The sequence continues at coordinate 29,021 of NZ_VFWQ01000015.1, forward strand.
GGTCGACGGCCGAACTGCTGACCCCGGCGTCGTCTGTCGCTCCGGCTAGGTTGGAATCACCTTGTTCCACGCGAATACCTCGTGCAATTTGTTGGACCAAGGCTACGGCGAACACGACGGGAAATCAACTGGAAGCGAGATGAAATAGCCAGAGGTAGCTCTTGGGAGCCATAGTCTGGCTTGTTGACAGCCTTGTGGTCCAACAATATGGTTGCCGAAAATGTCGAGGAGGCTTCATGGAACAGTGTTGGCGCTGGTATGGTCCGGATGATCCGGTGACGCTTGAGCATGTCAGGCAGGCTGGAGCGACCGGCGTGGTTTCGGCGCTTCATCACATCTATGACGGCAGGGCCTGGTCTGAGCCCGAAGTGCTCGAGCGCAAGCGGATCATCGAGGCCGCCGGCCTGACATGGTCGGTCGTCGAAAGCATCCCGGTCCACAATTCCTTCAAGATCGGCGCGCCAGAACGTGAGCGCTATGCCGGCTACTATCGCGACTCGATCCGATCGCTTGCCAAGGCCGGCATCGCGACGATCTGCTACAATTTCATGCCCGTGGTCGACTGGACCCGCACGGACCTGGCCTATCGGCTGCCGACGACGGGCTATGCCCTGCGTTTCGATGCGATCGATTTCGCAGCCTATGACCTGTTCGTGCTGAAGCGCAGGAATGCCGAGGCAAGCTATACGCCGGCTCGCATCGCGGAGGCCGAGACGCGGCTGAAGGAATTGACGCCTGAGAAGATCGACCAGGTCGAGCGCAACCTCATCGCCGGCCTGCCGGCGACCGAGCGCAGTTACAACCGCGACAGCTTTCGCGAGGCGCTGGCGGAATATGATGCGATCGGCCCGAAGGAACTGCGCGAAAACCTTGCCTGGTTCCTGCGCGAGATCATTCCGGTGGCTGAAGAGGAAGGGGTGCGCATGTGCATCCATCCCGACGACCCGCCCTTCTCGCTCTACGGCCTGCCGCGCATCGTCTCGACCGCCGAGGATGCGCGTTTCATCCTCAAAACCGTCGACAGCCCGGCCAATGGCCTGACGTTCTGCACCGGCTCCTACGGCACGCGCGCCGACAACGACATCGTCGCCATGGTCAAGGAATTCGCCGATCGCATCCACTTCGTTCATCTGCGCAACATCACCATCGAGGAGGATGGCTCCTTCTATGAGGCCGAGCATCTCGAGGGCGGCACCGACATGGCGCATGTCATTCTAGCTCTGATGCAAGAAGAGACGCGCCGCCGCGGGGAAGGCCGTGCCGACTGGCGGATCCCGATGCGTCCCGATCACGGTCATCTGCTTGCCGACGACATCGGCAAGAAGAAGATCAATCCCGGCTATTCACTGATCGGCCGGCTGAAAGGCCTCGCCGAACTGCGCGGCATCATGCGCGCCGTGGAGCGGTTCGGGCTGGCATGAGGATGGTCGGCGGGCGATAGGTTCGCCGTTTGCATATGTAAAAACTATTTGTCTAGGTGAAAATACCTGCTACCACAGCGGGCCGGGCACGCATGCCCGGTTCCAGGGAGGAATTGCCTGAAATGACAAGACTGCGCGGTCTTGCGTGGGATCATCGACGTTGCTGGGGTCCGCTCGACGCCAGTGTCGGGCCGTATTGCGCTGGCAATCCGGGCCTGGAAATCGAATGGGACCGCCGCAGCCTGTATGAATTCGGCGAGGGTGCGCTCGGCCCGGTGCTTGCCGCTTACGATCTGGTCGTATTCGACCATCCCTTCATCGGCGACATCGCGCAGGAGGAGCTGATGGTGCCCTTCGACGCCTATCTGTCGGCGGAGCAAATCCGGTTCTTCGAACGCGATTCCGTCGGTGCGTCCTGGCAATCCTACGAAAAGAACGGACGCCAGTGGGCGCTGCCCATCGATGCCGCCTGCCAGGTCGCTTCCTATCGCCCGGATCTCCTGGAACGCTACGGGCCGGTGCCGCGCACGCATGACGATGTGGTCGAGCTCGGCCGGCAGGCGCGCAAGGATGGCAAGTGGCTGGGCCTGCCCTCGGTGCCAACGGATGCCATGTGCACGCTCCTGACGCTTGGCCATCCACAGGAGAACGGCGAGCACTTCATTGCCCGGGACACGATCGAACGGGCCATCGGGCAGTTACGCGAGCTTGCGGCACTGTCGCATCCGAACTCAGCGAAATGGAACCCGATCCGCTGCTACGACCACATGGTCGCGCATGATGATGTGGTCTATGTGCCGTTCGCCTTCGGTTATGTGAATTACGCCGCGAAGACCGACAGGCCCTATCTGCGCTTCGCCGACGTCGCGACCCCGAATGCGGCCGGCGCCTTGCTCGGCGGCGCCGGCATCGGCGTCAGCGCGCAGTCGAAACACAAGCAGGAAGCGATCGACTACGCGCTGTTCCTGTGCTCGCCCGAGTATCAGCGGGGCGATTATGTCAGGTCGGGCGGGCAGCCGGGATCGCTGGCGGCCTGGAAGGATGTCGAGGTCAACCATCTCTCCGGCAATTTCTTCAGTTCGACGCTGCGCACGATCGCCTCGTCCTATCTGCGCCCGACGCATCCGGGCTTCATCACCTTCTTCCGCGAGTGCGCGCCGCATGCGGCTGCCGCCATCGCCGGCGACATGCCGGCGGCCGAACTCGCCGACCATCTGAACCGCCTCTACCGCGAAACCCGGCAGGGCCAGCCGCAACGGAGCGTTGCGTGATGGCCAGTGTCGCCGAGACACCAGACGAAGCCGAAGCCGGCCGCAACGGCTACCGCGTGCCGGCTGTGGAGAAGGCGCTCGACGTCCTGGAGTTCATGGCCTCCAGCGCCGAGACGCTGACCCAGACCGAGATCGCGGCCGCTCTCGGCCGCTCCATCCACGAAATCTACCGCATCCTGCTTCTGCTGGAGAAGCGCGGCTACATCTTCCGCACGCAGTCCGATCGCTTCCGGCTGTCGCTGAAACTGTTCGAACTGGCGCACATGCATCCACCGGTGAACCGGCTGGTCGAATGCGCGCTGCCTGTGATGCGCGAACTGACCGCCAATGCCGATCAGAGCTGCCATCTCGTGGTGCGCGAGGGCCGGAGCGCGCTGGTGGTGCTGCAGATCGATTCGCCGCTGCCGATGCGTTATTCGGTTGCACTCGGGTCGCATTTCCCGATTCTCGAAACCAGTTCGGGTGCCGTGCTGCTTGCCCATTCGAACCGCGCCGAGCGCGAGCGCATAATCGAGCGCATCGTGGCCGCCGGTGAAGGGCAGGGCACACGGGCCGAGATCGAGGCTCGGCTGAACGAGGTGGCAAGGCTCGGCTACGAAATGCGCGCTTCGCTCGCGGTCGAAGCCTGCACCAACATCTCCATGCCGGTGCGCGATCATACCGGCGCCGTCATCGCTGCGCTCACCGTCCCGCTGCTGCCGCAGAAGGCGGCGCGATTCGACCGCGAAACCGTCTTCGAGCGTACCCGGGCCGCCGCCGAGAAGATATCGGCGGCACTTGGCTGGGGCGAATCCACCTCTTCGTTACGTGCCGACCCGGAACGGCGGGATTACCCGTTCAGCGACTAACAAAAGCGATAAAACCTGGGAGAAGAAAATGCATCGGTCCAAATCAATCCTGTTCGCATCCGCAGCCCTGCTGGCCCTGGGCGCCGCGGCGGCGCATGCCGAGAACATGCCCAAGCGCATCGGCTATGTCACCAATTACGCTACCCATGAGTGGTATCAGAACGTCATCAAGGGCATGAAAGCTCACGGCAAGGAACTCGGAATCGAGGTCGAGGTCCAGGACGCCAATCTCGACATATCCAAGCAGGTCGCCGCGGCCGAGGATTTTATCGCCAAGGGCGTCGACGTGCTGATCATCACCCCGGTGAATGAAGAAGGCGTGGTGCCGCTGCTGCGTCAGGCCAAGGCCGCCAATATCCCCGTGGTGCTCGAAGGCAACCCGGTCAAGGGCATGACCACCATGGTCGCCATCTGCGACTACGACACCGGCTATATGTCCGGCGTGGAAGCCGGCAAATACGCCAAGGACAAGCTCGGCGGTGTCGCCAAGGTGATGAATGTCGGCCTTCCCCTGCTTTCCGCCACGGTGCTGCGCTCGCACGGCTTCATGGACGGGCTGAAGACCATCATCCCCGACGCGGTCATGGTCCACGACCTTGATGGCGGTGGCAATCCGGACCGCGCGCTCGAAGTGTCTTCGGCCGCGCTCGCCAAGAATGCCGACATCAACATCATCTATGGCATCAACGACTCGTCCTCGCTGGGTGGCCTGCAGGCCTGGAAAGCGGCCGGCAAGTCGCAGGATGGCTTGCTGACCGTCGGCACCGGTGGCGAGGGCCTTGCCTTCATCAACGCCATGCAGAACGAGCCGTCCTACCGCATCGAGGCAGCGATGTTCCCTGAAAAGGAAGGCTTCACCGCCATCGACGCCGCTGTCAAGCTCTTCAACAACGAGGAAGTGCCGGAGCACATCGTCAGCCCGACCGCGCCGATGAATGGCGAGGACTGGAAGAAATATTACGACTATGACGGCACCACCCGCACCATCAAATGGGATGCCGTCAACGCGCTGCAGCCGCCGGCAAAATGCATGAAGACCTCGGCTGACCTGAAAAAGTAGGGCCGCCGACAGTGCCCTTCCCGCATCGCGGGAAGGGTACTTGGCAAGTGGCCGGGAATGGACTGACATGAGCGAGCTTACACACGCCTCCGCGCCGAAGCGCTTCATGGGCGGCCAGCTGCTGGGCAGCAGCCAGCTTGTGCTGGGCGTCATCCTGGCGGTGCTGTGCATCGCCATCTCGATCGCGGCGCCGCAATTCTATTCGGAGGCCAACATCATCGCCATCCTGCGCCAATGCGCGCTGGTTCTGATCGTCGCCTCGGGCATGACCATGCTCATCATCACCGCCGAGGTCGACCTCTCGGTCGGTGCATCGCTCGCCTTCGTCGGCTGCATCGGCATGGCGGTGCTGAATTCAACCCACAGCCTCACACTCGGCATGCTGGCAGCGCTCGCCTTTGCCGGCGGTGTCGGCCTGTTCAACGGCCTGGTCGTTACCCGGCTGAGGGTCAACTCGCTGATCGCCACCATCGGCACGATGATGATGCTGCAGGGTGGCGTCTACCTGTTCACCCGCGAGGCGGTGCAGAACCACAATCAGCTCGCTAGCTTCACCGATCTTGGCGCCGGCTATGTCGGCGCGGCGCCGGTTCCCGTCATCCTGGCGGCGCTGATCTTCGTCGTCGCCTATGTGACGCTGCGCTTCACCACGCTCGGCCGCTACCTCTATGCGGTCGGCGCCAATGAAAAGGCGGTGCGCCTGTCCGGCCTGCGCTCGGAGCGCCTCAAGCTGTTCGCCTTCGTCGTCACCGGGCTGTGCGTCGGCATTGCCGGCATGATTCTGTCGTCGATGATGAATGCCGGCCAGCCGACCGCCGGCCGCGGCTTCGAACTGACCGTCATCGCCGCCGTCATTCTGGGTGGCACCAGCCTGCTCGGCGGACGCGGTTCGCTGTTCGGTACCTTGCTCGGCGTGCTGGTGCTGAAGGTGATCGACAACGGCATCATCATCCTCGGCTGGAACCAGGACCTGCAGATGGTGGTGCCGGGCGTCGTCATCATCCTCGCCACCTATCTCGATATCATCCGGAACAGAGCCAATGTCCGTTGATTTCCTGCACCCCGGCGAAGCCGCGGCCATCGACACCAACGTGCCGGCGCTGGAATTGCGCGGCATCGACAAGCGCTTCCCTGGCGTCGTGGCGCTGGACAATGTCGACTTCACCCTGGAGCCCGGCAAGATCCATGCCCTGATGGGCGAGAACGGCGCCGGCAAGTCGACGCTGATCAAGATCATGGCCGGCGTCTACGGCAAGGATGCCGGGATCATCCGCATGCGCGGACGCGAGGTCGACATCAAGTCGCCGCGCGACAGTCTGAAGGAAGGCATCAAGGTCGTGTTCCAGGAGATCGCGCTGATCTCCGAATTCACCGTCGCCGAGAACATCTTCCTCGAAGGCTATCCGACCGGCAAGATGGGCTCGATCGACTGGAAGAAGATCCGCGCCGATTCGGCAGCGCTCTTCAACCGCATCGGCTTCAATGTCGACCCGGCGGCGCGCACCGGATCGCTGCCGGTCAGCCAGCAGCAGATGGTCGAGATTGCCCGCGCGCTCGCTCATGAGGCGCGCGTTGTGGTGATGGACGAGCCGACCTCCTCACTCACGCCAAATGAAGTCTCGCTGCTGTTCACCGTCATCCGCCGGTTGGCCGCCCTCGGCATTGCGGTGGTCTATGTCAGCCATAAGCTCGACGAGGTGTTCGAGATCGCCGACACGGTGACGGTGCTGCGCGATGGCAAGCACATCTCGACCATGCCGATCGGCGAGCACACCAACGACACGCTGATCCAGGACATGATCGGCCGGCGCATCGACAATCTGTTTCCTCGCCAGCGCGGCGTGGCGGGCAGCAAGATTGCCCTGTCCGTGGAGGGACTGAGCACCGCCAAGAAGCTGCATGACATATCTTTCGAGGCCCGTGCCGGCGAAGTGCTAGGCTTCTTCGGCTTGATGGGCGCGGGCCGCACCGAGCTCGCCAAGGCGATCGTCGGTTACGACCCGATCACGTCGGGGACAATCACCGTTGATGGCGGTCGCCTTGCACCGCACGACACACGCACCGGCGTCAGGCTTGGCATCGGCCTGCTTACCGAGGATCGCAAGAGCGAAGGGCTGATGGCCGAGCTGCCCGTCTACCAGAATGCCAGCTTGGCATCGCTTGGCGCTTTCGCTCGCCTGGGGTTCGTCGACAAGGCCAGGGAACACCGGGCGGTGCAGGACTATGTCGACCGCTTTCGCATCAAGACCCCCAGCCTGTTCCAGCAAGTGAAGAATCTGTCGGGCGGCAATCAGCAGAAGGTGCTGATATCGCGCTGGCTGATGCGAGGCCTGAAGGTGATCGTCGTCGACGAGCCGACGCGCGGCATCGATGTCGGCGCCAAGTCGGAGATCTTCGCGTTGATCGACCGCCTCGCCGGCGAAGGTTTGGCGGTGGTCATGATGACGTCCGAGATGCCGGAACTGCTCGGTCTCGCCGACCGGATCGCGGTGATGTGCGAAGGCCGCCTCACCGTGATCATGTCGCGCGAAGAGGCTACGCAGGAAAAAATCCTCAATGCGGCGATCGGGTGAGACCATGATGGCTCGCGGCCTACCCCATGGTCCGTTCTTGAAAAGGAGCAAGCGATGAGCCTTGCAAGCACGGCTTCCGCAAAAACCCAGCCTTCGATGCTGGCGCGGCTTTTTGCCCGGCAGGAACTGGCGCTGCTGGTCTGCTTCATCCTGGTGTTGGCGTTCTTTTCCTTCACAGTCGAGAATTTCTTCTCCGTGCGCAACCTGACCAACGTGCTCGGCCAGGCGTCGCTGCCGCTGATCGCCGGCATCGGCTGTGCCGTCGTCTTCATTTCCGGCGAGGTCGACATTTCGATCGGCTCGCTGCTGGCGACCATCGCGCTGCCGCTGATCATCATCATGAACGACACCAACTCACTGCTGCTCGGCGTCGGTGGCGCGCTGCTGTTCGGGCTGATCATCGGCGTGGTGAACGGCTATCTCACCGCCTATGCCGGCATCAACTCGCTGATCGTGACGCTGGGCACGATGTTCATCATGCGCGGCGGCGTCTATCTCTACACCGGCCAGCGCGCGATCCCGGACGACGCCAGTCTCGATAGTTTCATTGCGCTGTCGGATGGCCGCCTGTTCAACATCATCCCCTATTCGGCCGTCATCGCCATCGTCCTGCTCGCCGCCTTCGCCTACATGATGCAGCACCGGCCGTTCGGACGGCAGATCTATGCCGTCGGTGGCAACCAGGAAGTGGCGAGGCTGGCGGGCTATGACGTGCGGCGCGTCAAGTTCATCTGCTTCATCATCAGCGCGCTGCTGGCGACGGTCGCCGGCATCATCCTGGCCGCGCGCGTCGGTTCGGCGCAGCATACGGCAGGGCTGAATTTCGAATTCCAGGTCGTTGCCGCGACGGTGCTCGGCGGCGTCAGCCTTGCTGGCGGCATCGGCAGCCTGACCGGCATGGCGCTCGGCGTGCTGATCCTGCAGTTCCTGTCCAACGGCCTGCGCGGGCTCGGCCTGCCGACCGAATGGCAGCTGGTCATCACCGGCATGATCATCATTGCCGCCGTTGCCTTCGACGAGGCGAAACGCCGGCGCGCGAACGGAGGCTGACATGGCTCGTCTTGAAGGGAAAACCGCTGTCATCACCGGTGCCGCCGACGGCATCGGCCATGCGATCGCGCAGGCGATGGCGCGCGAAGGCGCGCATGTCTTCCTGGGCGATATCGCCGACAGTGCGGGCGAGGATTTCGCGGCCGCACTTCGCGCGGCGGGCCACCGTGCCGACTATGTCCATTGCGACGTCTCGAAGGAAGCTGACATCGCCGGCCTCATCGATAGTGCCATCGACAAGACCGGGCACCTCGACATCCTGGTCAACAATGCCGCCATCGCCATTGGCGGCATGCCGGTGCACGAGATGACCGACGAGCAGTGGCACCGGCTGATATCGGTCAACCTGACCAGCGTATTTCGCGGCTGCAAATACGCGCTGCCGCACATGATCGCGCAAAAGTCGGGCTCGATCATCAACATGGCCTCGGCGCAGGGCCATATCGGCCTCGACGGCTGGACCGCCTATGCCGGCGCCAAGGGCGCGGTGATGGCGATGACGCGGCAGATGGCGGTCGAGTTCGGGCCGATGAACGTCCGTATCAATTCGATCTCGCCGGGCACCATCAACACGCCGATGAACGACAGGCTGATCAAGGAGATCGGCGGCAATCTGGCGAAAGCCTGGGTCAAGATGCATCCGCTTGGCCGCATCGGCGAGCCTTCCGAAGTGGCGGAGGCCGCCGTCTATCTGGCGTCGGACGCCGCCGGCTTCACCACCGGCACTGACCTGCGTGTCGACGGCGGGCTGACCGCGGCTCCGCGCTACGTTCCCGAACTGCTTTGAAAACTTTGAAACGAGATCTGAAATGAACAAGGCCCTCGAAGGCGTCCGCATCCTCGATTTCAGCCATCTGCTGCAAGGACCGTTCGCCACCCAGTTGCTCGGTGACATGGGCGCCGACGTCATCAAGATCGAGCGTGCCGGCGCCGGCGACATGTTCCGTGGCATGACCTTTTTCGCCAAATGGGTGGGCGGCTCCGAGAGCCCGAATTTCCTCGCCTGGAACCGCAACAAGCGTTCGATCGCGCTCAATCTGAAGAGCCGCAAGGTGCATGCCATCCTCATGGAGATGGCCAGGAGCGCCGACGTCGTGGTGCAGAATTTCCGCCCCGGCGTGCTGGCCAAGCTCGGCTATGGCTACGAGGACTTCAAGGCCGTCAATCCGCGTATCATCTACTGCTCGGGTTCGGGCTATGGCGAGGAGGGTCCCTATGTCGAGCGCCCCGGCCAGGACATGCTGATCCAGGGGCTGGCCGGGCTGATTGCCAACACCGGCCGCGGCGACCAGGCGCCGGTTCCCGCCGGCGCCGGTCTTGCCGACCAGATCGGCGCCATGAACATGGTCTACGGCATCCTGTCGGCGCTCTACTATCGCGAGAAGACCGGCAAGGGCCAGAAGATCGAGGTCAACCTGCTGGCTGGCCTGCTGGCGCATCTCAACCAGGAATATGTCGCCGTGCTCAATCTCGGCGAGGATTTCGTGCGGCCGAATTCCGGCATCGGCCATCCCGGCATGCAGGCGCCGTTCGGCATCTACGAGACGAGGGACGGCGGCTATGTGTCGATCGCCATGAGCCCGTTCAAGACACTGTACGAGGTGCTGGAGGCGCCGCAGCTTGCCGTCTACGACGACCTGAAAACCTTGTTCGACAAGCGCGACGAAGTGTTCGACAAGGTCAATGCCGAGACCAAGAAGTTCGGCACGCAGGATCTGCTGGAACGCCTGCTCTCGGTCGACATCTGGTGCGCCGAGGTGAAGGACATCCGCCGCGCGGCCGAGGACCCGCAGGTCACGCATATGGGCATGATCACCAGCTACGATCATCCACGCGGCGGCAAGGTGCGGGTGGTGGCGCCCGCGGTCAAGATGAGCGAGACGCCGGCGACCATCGACCGGCCGGCGCCGCTGGTCGGCCAGCACGGCCGTGAGATCCTGGCCGAGTTCGGCCTGTCGAAGGACGAGATCGCCGCTCTCGAGGCATCCGGCGACATGACCGTGGACGCGGCCTGACGATGCGCGTCTACCAGACACTCACGGTCGAAACGTCGGGTCGCGTCGCGATCGTCACCTTCCGGCGCGCCGATCAGCTCAACGCCATGAACAGGCTGATGCAAGGTGAGATCACCGAGGTGTTCGAGGCGCTGTCTGAAGATGCGAGTGTCGGCGCGATCGTGGTGACCGGCGAGGGACGCGGCTTCATGGCCGGCGCCGACATCAAGGAATATGCCGCGCAGACCGGCCCTGAATTCGACCTGTTCCAGGCCGCCGGCACGCGCATGTACGCGGCCATCGAAAACAACCGCAAGCCGGTGATCGCGGCGGTCAACGGTTTCGCCTTGGGCGGCGGCATGGAGCTGGTGCTGTGCTGCGACATCGTCGTCGCCAACCAGTTCGCCAAACTCGGCCTACCGGAGATCAAGCTCGGGCTGATCCCCGGTGGTGGTGGTACGCAACGCAGCGTCGCCAGGCTCGGCCGCAACCGCGCCAATCTTCTGCTGATGACCGGCGCCATCGTGCCGGCCTCCGAATTCGTTGCCGCCGGCCTGGTCAACGAGATCGTCGATGTCGACCGGCTGATGCCGCGCGCACTGGAACTGGCCGAGATGATCGCCGCCGAACCGGCCGCGGCGATCGAAGGCCTGAAGGCGCTGACGGCACATGCGATGTCGGGCGATCTGGCTGAAGGCCTCGCGAGGGAACGCGACATATTGGGTGACCTCTATCGCAGCGAGATCGGCCAGCGGCGTGTCAGGGAGTTCGCCGAGCGGAGCACGACAAAGGCGAAGAAGGCCGGACCGTGAAGACCGGTGACGCCTATCGCGGACTGGGCTGGGCGCACGGCGCCCTGACCGTCCAGCGGCTCGGCGCGATGCTGGCGCCGGTGACCTTCGTCCTGGACAATGGCCGGCAGGTCTCGCCGATGCACATCGCACCCTGGTCGGACGAGCCGGAGGCGGAAACGCTGCCGGGTATTCTGCGGAAATTGCGCGGCGAATGGCCTTGCGTGCCCTTCGGCTATTCGGTGCCCGCCGACGGTTGGCCGGACGACTGGGCAGGCGTGATGGGGCCGCCGGAGCGCGACGAAGAAGTCCATGGCCACAGCTCCAACCATGACTGGACATGGCGCGACAGCGACGGCGCATCCTTGTCGCTGGGGCTCGCCTATCCCGAGGGAAGTCCGGTCGAGCGCGTTGAGCGGACGATCACACCCGATCCGTCGGCGCCGGCCATCGACATTGAATTCAAGGTCGTCGTTCGCCATGCCTGCCGCCTGCCGATCGGTCTTCATCCAGTGTTCCGACTGCCGTTAGAGACGGGTGCCGCCACGCTGGAATTCGGCGGCTTCGATGAAGGCCGCACCTATCCACACGATGTCGAACCCGGCGCCGCACTGTTCGCCCGAAACAGATCCTTCACGGAGCTGACCAGCGTACCGGCGCGAGCCGGCGGCACGACGGATGCCTCGCGACTCCCGCTGACCGCCGACACGGAAGAATTGCTGCAGATCGAGGGTCTGAACGGCACGGTGGCGCTTGCCAATCATGAGGACGGCTACCGGGTAAAACTCTCCTGGCAGAAAGAGCATTTCCCAAGCCTTCTGCTCTGGTACTCCAATCGCGGCCGCAAGGCGGCACCATGGAATGGGCGTCATGTCGCCATCGGCATCGAGCCGATCTGCTCGCCCTTCGGGCTCGGTCCGGCAGCCGCGCTGGCCGACAATCCAATTGCGCAATCCGGTATCGCGACAGCGCTGGAATCCTCGCCAGAAAAGCCTTTCGTGACCCGCTACCGCATCGAGGCATCTGCGCTGTGACCAACCGTGCCGCAATGTCGCTGGTCAAGCCGAACCGGCCGCGCTTCACCGATATCGAGGGGCTAGCCGCGATGGTCGGCCAAGGCGATGCACTCGGCGTCGGCGGCCACCATTTCGCCCGGCTGCCGATCGCCTTGCTGCGCGCCATAGCCAAGTCCGGCATCAAGGATCTGCACTACATCTGCTGGGCAGGCGGCTTGCCGCTCGAGCTGCTGCTCGAAGCGGGCGCGGTGGCTGAAATCGACCTCTGTTTTTCCAGCCTCGACATTTTCGGCCTGCCGCCCCGGTTCCGCGCCACGGCCGAAAGCGGCGTAATACCGGTTCGTGATTGGACGGCGCTGGCCATGATCCAGGCGCTGCGGGCGGCACAGCAAAACCTGCCATCGATGCCATTCCAGCTTCCCGAGGGATCGGACATGCTCGCGCGGATACCGGGGGCAAGCGCCAGGCCCGATCCGATTGCGGGGACCACTACGGGATTCATTCCGCCATTGCGGCTCGATACTTTCATCGTCCACGCGCAGCGCGCCGATGAAAGCGGCAATGTGCAGATCATCGGCCCACGCGCGCTCGACTTCGCCATGGCGGGGGCGGCGCGCAAGGTGCTGGTCACCGTCGAGGAAATCGTCCCGGTCGGGGCGCTGCGGAAGGACGGGCGCCAGAGCATCCTGACCCGCAACCAGGTGTCGGCCATAGCCCTGGCGCCGGGCGGTGCCTGGCCGGCCTCCTGCCTGCCGCTTTACGCCACCGATTATCAGGCATTGTCTGAGGCATTCGCGGCCAGGGAAAAGCCCCTGGCGGACAATCTGCGCCTGCCGTCCGAAGGCGTGCCGGCATGGCTTCGAGAGGCTGCGAAGGTCCGCCCCGAGACGGTCCTTGCCATGCCGGCGCTCGCGCGGAGCGAAGAAAAAGCATCTGTCGACGAGATCATCGCTGCCCGCATCGCCGCCGAACTCGACAATGAGAGTTTTGCCAGCGCCGGCGCCGTCTCGCCGCTGGCCAATGTCGCCTACCGGCTGGCCAAGGCAACACATGCGCCGGACATGATCATCGCGACGATGAGCTGCGGTCACCTGGACATCGCGCCGAGCCCGATGATCCTGTCGCTGATCGAAAGCCTGGATTGCGAGACGGCGGTGGCGCATGCCGGCGGCGACGACACCTATTCGGCCTACTACCAGGCCGGGGCCGTGACGCATGAGATCGTCGGCGCGGCACAAGTCGACCGGCGCGGCCGCGTCAACACCATCGCGCTGCGCAAACCAAGCGGCGGTCTGATCCGGCTGCCCGGACAAGGCGGGATGGCCGATGTCGCCAACATGCATCGCGACTATCTGCTCTACATCCCCCGTCATTCGGCCCAGTCGCTGGTGGATGAGGTCGAGATCGTCAGTTCCGCCCGTGGACTGCTGACGCCGGCCGAGCGCGAACCGATCGGCTATCGCACCGGCGAGGCGCTGGTCTTCACCGATCTCTGCGTCTTCAGGCTCGACCCGACATCCAGGGAGTTGACCGTCATCGAAATCATGCCTGGCGTCACGCGGCAACAGATCCGTGACGCCACCGGCTTTGCGGTGACCTTCGACGCCGATTGCCTGGAGGTCCCGCTGCCTTCCGGCGATACGCTCGCTGTTTTGCGAAACCGCATCGACCCGCTCGGTCTGCGTCGCCTGGAATTCGTCAGCGCCAAGCAGCGCGGCGCGCTGATCGCCGAAATCCTTGCCGCCGATCGCGCCATGGTCGAGCGCTGCATCGCCGTACAGGGATCAAAATCGCAAGCTGAGGAACCCATGGCAAAGCCGTTGCTCGATATGTCCGCCGCGCGCGTCTTCTTCGACGGCATCTTCACCAATCCGCGCGTCGCGCATCCGGAAGGCGTGGCCGTCCACAGCGATGGGTCGATCTGGTGCGGCACCGAGACCGGTGACCTGCTGCGCCTGGCCGCCGACGGCGGTTCGGTCGAGCGCATGGGCGCCACGGACGGCTTTCTGCTCGGCATTGCCTTCGACAGCGCTGGCAACTGCTTTGCCTGCGATCTCAAGCATGCCGCGATCTTTCGCTGGGATGTCGCGACCGGGCGCATGGAACGCTTCGCTTCGTCGGGCATCCGGGTACCGAATTATCCAATCGTCGACGAGACGAGGAACTGCCTCTACGTGTCGGACAGTGTCGGCGAGGACAATCGCTCTGGCATCTTCCGCTATGACCTCGAGACAGGCGAGGGCGGCCTGTGGTGCCGGGAGGCGATGTCCTTCGCCAACGGCATGGCCATGGCGCCCGACGGAAGCGGCCTTTATGTCGTGGAAAGCGACGCGTCTCGCATCAGCCATGTGCCGATCCTCGCCGACGGCACGGCAGGGCCGCGAGAAGTGGTCGTCGAAGGCGTGCACAATGTCCCTGATGGCGTCGCCTTCGCACCCGACGGCTCGCTCTTCATCTCGTGCTACGAACCAAGCCGCATCTATCGCTGGTGCAAGGACAGAGGCCTCGAAGTGCTGATCGAGGATCCAGTCGCGACAACGCTGGCGCACCCCACCAACATCGCCTTCAAGGGCGACAAACTCTACACCGCAAATCTTGGCCGCTGGCACATCACCGAGATCGATCTGGCGGCGCTGCCTAAAGCAATTTCAGGAAAAGTGTGACACGGTTTTCTGTCCGGAATTGCGTAAAAAAAAGATAGAGCGGTTCGCCGTTTCCGTGAAACGGTGAATTGCTCGAGGTTGGACGGCGACTGTGTTTCCCCGCAGGCGCGCCCGCCCGTCACCACATCATGAAGGACGCGACATCCGCGTCCGAGACCTTGCCGGCATTCACGTCGGCGATCGCCTGGTCGACGATCGCCACGCCCTCGGCCACTTCGTCTTCGGTCAGGGTCAGCGGCGGCATGAATTCCAGCACATTTGCCTTCAGCCCGACATAGGTGAAGGCCGCGCCCAGCTCATAGCCGCGATAGATGATCTTGGCCGTGGTCGTGGCAGGCACCGGCTCGCGCGTCGCGCGGTCCCTGACCAGGTCGACGCCGATGGCGAGGCCACGCCCGCGCACATCGCCGATGATCTCGTGTTTTGCACCGAGCACCCGCAGTGCATCGGCGAAGAGTTTGCCGATCCGCGCCGAGCGTTCGACCAGGCCTTCGCTCTCGATCGTCTTCAGCATCGCGTTGCCGGCCGATGTCGCCACCGGATTGCCGGCGGTCGTCTGCAAGGCGAAGGCCGGTGCATGATCCATGATCTCCTTCGGCCCGACCACGGCCGACAGCGGCAGCCCGCCGCCGATGCCCTTGCCGAACACGACGAGGTCCGGCGTCAGCCCTTCATGCTGGAAGCAGTGCATCATGCCGCTGCGGGCAAGCCCGACCTTGACCTCGTCGAGCACGATCTTGATGCCATGCTTGCGGCAGCGCTCCTGCAGCGCTTTCAGAAAGCCCGGTGGCGGCACGATCAGGCCGCCATCCGACATCAGCGGCTCGATGAATACAGCCGCGACCTGGTGCGGCGGACAGGTCGTCTCGAACTGGTAATCGAGCAGGGCAAGCACATCCTCGGCGCTGAAGATCGGCCTGTAAGGATCGGGATACGGCAGCAGGACCACGCCCGGCCGTGGCAAGGTATGCGTCATGGCGGTGTGGCCGCTGATGCCCATCGAGCCCGACAGGTTGCCGTGATAGGAGCCGATGAAGGAGATGAAGCGCGAGCGGCCGGTGGCCGCCTGCAGCACGCGCACCGCGCAGTCATTGGCGTCCGACCCGGAATGGCCGAACCAGACGCGCCGTTCGCCTTCTCCAGGCGTGACCGCGAGCAAGCGTTCGGCCAGCGAGACCGCTGGTTCGTTCGGGTAGAGCAGCAGGCTGGCGCCCGCCATGTTGCGGATCGAGGATTCGACCGCCTCGACAACAGCCGGATGGCCGTAGCCGAGCACCGCTGGACCGGCCGACCCCGACAGGTCGAGCACCGACCGGCCGCCTTCCTCGATCAGCCGGTTGCCTTGGCCACCAATCACGCTCAGCGGCGAGAACCGCAGCTTGCCGATCTGCGCGATGGTCGCGGCGTCGCGCTCGCGCAGGCTGAGATTGCTCAAGGGATCGCCTCCGTCTGTGCGGGCAGCGCCGCCGCCAGCCGATCAGCCCATTCTTCGATGCCGTGCCTTGTCGACAAAAGGTCCTGCCGGATTTCGACGAGGACGGCGGGGATGCCGCGGTCGTCACCATGGATGGGCACGGCGTAATCGGCGTCGCGGCTGATCACATAAGGCACGTTGGCCGCGACGTTTAGTGTCGCATCGGTGCGCAGGGCTGAAAGAATTGTTTCGGCGAGATCGATTCCATTCGCATGCAGTACGCCCGCATGCCAAGGCCTGACGACACCGAGGAAGACGGGCGTGAAGGAGTGGATCGTCACGATCCGCGTCGGCCGGCCTTCAGCTACCCGGCGATCGAGATGCGCGGCCACACGCTCATGGAACGGCGAAAACATGATTTTGGCGCGCCGGTCCCGTTCCGCCTTGTCGAGGCCGACATTGCCGGGAATGCCGGTGTCCTCAGACACCATCGGAATGCTGCCCGGCGTGCCCAGCGGCCGGTTGAGGTCGATCAGCAGCCGCGAATAGCCGCTGAGGAAGGCCGGCGCATCGAGCCGTGCCGACAACAGGCGCGTCACCTCCGCGGCGCCGATATCCCAGGCGATGTGGCGCCGCAGATGGCTGGCATCGAGCCCGAGCTGGCGATATTCCGCCGGCATGTGATTGGAGGCGTGCTCGCACAACAGGACGATGTCCGAGAGGCCGTGCTCGTTGAGAACCTCGACGGCGTCGGGCCAGTCTTTTCGAGGAAGCAGGTCTTTTTCAGTCCGCGCAGTCATCAATAAAGCGTCCGATAGAGATCGCAGACGGCAACCGGATCGAGGCCGGCCAGGCGCTCGGCCTCGTGCCGCTTGAGTCCGACGAAGGTCTCGATGAAGACCGGAGCGAACCATCCCGTGACAGTGCTGTCGGCGAGAAGCGCGTCCAGCGCCGCCGGCAGCGTTTCAGGCAGCCGCACCAGGCCAAGCTTTGCCCGTTCCGCATCGCTCATCAGCGTCGGGTCGCCGGTGACCAGCGGCGGCGACGGCAGATCCGCCTTCAAGCCTTCCAGCCCGGCGCGGATGATCGCGGCCAGCGACAAATAGGGATTGCCGGTGGCGTCGGCTGCCCGATACTCGATATTGTACTGCCGCGCCGGATCGCGTCCGCCGATCGTCACCGTCGGACAGATGCGCAGCGACGCTTCGCGGTCGCGGTCGGCGAGCCAGGTGTAGGACGAACTCCAGCTGTGCGGCTTCAGCCGGTAGAAGGATGAGACGCTCGATGCCGTCATGGCGGTCATCCCAGGCAGATGACGCAGCACGCCGGCACAGAACGCACCGGCTTTGCCGGAGAGGCCGCCGGGCTGTGCCGCATCGTAGGTTGCCGGCTTGCCGGCCTCGTCGACGAAGCTGAAATGGATGTGCACGCCATTGCCGACGGCATCCGGGGCGGTCTTGGGCGCGAAACTGGCGCGCCAGCCGGCATTGCGCGCCACTTCGCGCGTGATCTCGCGGATGGCGACGGCGCGGTCTGCCGCGGTCAGCGCATCGGCGGGCTCGTGCGTCACTTCGAACTGCTCCGCGCCGAATTCGGCGATGACCACTTCGGGTCCGACGCCCGCTTCCTCCAGTGCCGCCATCAGATTGGGGGCGAAGGGGTCCGTCCGCCTGAGCGCGGCGAAGGACATCGAATGCGCCGGCGCGAAGCCGCCGTCGGCAATGTGGAATTCATGCTCGAAAGCGGCGATGACGGAGAGCCCGGTCGCCGCCTTCAGCTCCGCCAGCGCATCCCTGAGCATGGTTCGCGTGCAACCGAGCCAGGGGCTGCCGTCGAGCTCGACAATGTCGCCAGCCACCATGTCGAACGGTGTCGCCGATCCGGTCCGTGCGGTGCGAAAGCGCGCCTTGAGATCGGGGATCAGCCGCAGGTCGCCTGACGATCCCCAAGGATTGGGATCGACGATCGAGTTGAACGGCGTTAGCGACAGGTTGGCCTGCAGCCAGCCGACGCCGGTCGTCGCGGTCTTCTGCAACTTGCTTTCGACGACGAAGCGGCCCCGCGTGACGGCGGAGAGATCGGTGGTGACGACGGCAACGAGCGGCTCGACGATCGATGTCATGCTGCTTTTCCCAAGGCATTGAAACGAGCGACGACACTGTCGGTATCGGTGACCCAGCAATACCCGCCGAAGGCCTTGAGCGCGATGTCGTGTCGCTCCTGGGTGATGGTGGCGCAAGCATCCGCCACGCAGGTGACGAGGTAACCGCGGTCGGCTCCGTCGCGCACCGCCATGTCGACGCACTGGTCGGTGAGCACGCCGACCACGACGAGATAACGGATGCCGAGGTTCTTCAGGAGATAGTCGACATTGGTCGAGTTGAAGATGCCGGACGATGTCTTCGGCAACATGATCTCGTCGCCGACCGGCGCCAGCGAGGCGACCGGCAGGCCTTCGGGAAGGCTGGGCGCGACATGGATCGGCGTCAGCTTGTGGTCGAGCGAGCGGTCGCGGCCGTCTTCGGTCAGGCTTTGGATGATGGTGTGCAGCACCTCGACGCCGTTGGCCCGCGCCGCCGCCAGCAGTCGCTCCTGGTTGGGGATCGTCAGCGAGGATGTCTGCCGGTAAAAATAGTGGTCGGGGCCGCGCTCCGGATGCGATGGATCGGCACCCGGTTCCAGCCAGATACGCTGCATGTCGACGAGCAGCAGCGCCGTCTCGCCGGCACGGAAGGCTTCGTCTCGCTTGGGTAAGGTTTCGGTCATGCTTTGTCGTCCCGCTTTACTGATTTGGGTCCAGGTGTCCTGCGTGGCCCGGGTTGGCCTGCGCCATTCTCGTTTGGGTTGCTGTCGAGCGTCACCGCATTGGCGTGCCGTACTTTCTCGATCCTCTCGATGCGAGCCCGGGCATCATCGCCCAGCGTCGAAACGATGTGGGCGGTAAGCGCCTCCATCTGTGCGATCGCCGGTGCCAGCGTGTCATAGGGCGAGGCGACTTCGAGCGGGCTGACGATCGTGACTTCGGCGAGATCGGCGATCGGCGACAGCCATTGGTCGGTGAAAAGCAGGATGCGCACATCGAGCGCCGCCGCCTGGCTTGCATAGGCCATCACGTCGAGCTGGTAGCGGCGATAGTCGAAGACGACAAGCACATCGCGGCGGCCGAGGTCGGCCAGCGTGTCGAATGTCTGGGGAGAGAGCACGCCGAGATCGCGGACCCCGGACCGGAACTGCACGAGATATCCGGCGAGCATGCCGGCGATGTGCCGGCTGAAGCGGCCACCGAGCAGCACGATCTCGCCCTTGGCCTCCATCAAAAGGCGCGCGGCCCGCTCGTAGGTCTGCACCGGTGTCGCGGCGGTGGCCTTCTGTAGGGCCGTAGTGACGGAATCGAGATAGGCGAGCACGGCGCTGTCACTGGAGCCGCTTTGCCGCTTTGCCTCCATCATCAACAGCGGCGAATGCAGTCTCGCCTCGACCTCGGCCAACAGCTTTGCCTGGAAATCCGGAAACCCGTCATAGCCGAGCTTGACGACCAGCCTGACCACGGTCGGATCGCTGACGCCGGCGCGCCGGGCGAGCGAGGAAGCAGTGCCGAGGCCGGAGGTCGGGTAGTCCGTCAAGAGCAGCCGGACGATCTTCTCTTCCGACGGCGTCAGCGCCAGATCCCCGCGCATCAGAACATCGCGTATCGCCATTGGCCTCCCCGAATCCGTGTTCTCTTGTTTTGTCGAGTTTATTACAGAGATTTAAATCTCGGTCAAGAATGAAGAGATGTTGACATTGCTCGATCGCTGGCCTTACCTTGTCGGAAAGCAGCCAAGAGACTGTGGGGAACAGCCATGCGAAATGGAAGCGACGTCATCGTCGTCGGTGCGGGTATTGTCGGCTCGAGCACCGCCTATCATCTGGCCAAGGCGGGTGTGAACGTCACGCTGGTCGAGCAGACGCATCCGGCTGGTGGCCCGTCCGGCAAATCGTCGGCGCTGCTGCACGCCTTCTACCTGATGCCGGAACTGTCGCAGCTCTCCATCCGTGGCCGCGAGATATTGGTGTCGCTGCCGGAGATCGCTGGCGAGGGGTCCTTTGTGACCGAAGTCGGCATGATGTGGGTCTGCGGCGCCGACAATGAGGCGAGCTGGAAAGCGGCGGCCGAACGCATCCGCGGCGAGGGCGCTCGCATCGAGACCTTGTCACCGCAAGCCTTCGCCGATGCCGCGCCCGGCTTTGCGCTCGACGATGTCGCGCTGGCGCTGTGGGAGCCGGAATACGGCTATGCCGATGCCTTCGGCGCCACCAATGCGATCGCCCGCGCCGCCCGTACCAACGGCGCGAAGGTCCTGCAGAACACGCTTGTCGAAAGCCTTCGGCGGGAGGGCGACCGCATCACCGGCGTCACCTTGACGGATGGAACGGTGCTGGAAGCCGAGACGGTCGTGCTCGCCGCCGGGCCATGGACGCGCCGCCTGTTGGAGACGGTGGGGCTGGACCTGCCATTGCATGTCGAACGCCATCCGATGGCCGTCCTCGATGCCGCCGGCAAAGCCAGGCATGTGATGCCCTTCGCCTGGTGCGATGACATTTCCTGCAACTACGCGCGGCCGGACAATGACGGTGTCATCCTGGCCGGCACCTGGGCCGGCGGCGGCACCGGCCTGCGCCGCGAACATGCCGGCCGCCCGCGTTTCGTCGAGAATCCCGACACCTACATGGAAGGTGTCGAGGAGTCTGAATCGGTCGAGATTCTCGAGACCTTCGCCTCTCGCGTGCCCGCCATGGCCGAGCTCGGCATACGGCCCGGTTATGCCGGGCTCTACGACATGAGCCCTGACGATCTGCCTGTCATCGGACCCATGCCGGGTGTCGAAGGGCTGGTCGTCTCGGCGGGGTCGTCCGGCCATGGGTTCAAGACTGGACCAGCCGTCGGCGAGGCGGTGGCAAGGCTGGTCACCGAGGGGGCGCAACCGATCCTTGCGCCGTTCTCGCCCAGCCGCTTCAGGGCCGCGTGATGGTGTCGGCGACAATCAGCGAGAGCAAGCCGCGCGGTTTCATGCCGGCAGCGTTCCGCAACGCCACGGCCGATGCCTTGTGCATGGTGGTGGTGCTGCTGCTTATGGCGCTTGCCGCCTTTGTCTTCGGTGGCGCCGCCATGCAGCGCGTCGTTACCTATGCCGCGATCATGCTGACCGCGGTGCTCGGCCTGCAGATATTCTCCGGCAACAGCGGCATCGTCTCTTTCGGCCAGGCCGCCTTTGTCGGCCTCGGCGCCTACGCCACTGGCATTCTCACCATGCCGACGGCGCTGCAGCGAACGGCGCTGCGCGACCTGCCGGAATTCCTCGCCGGCTATCAGCTCTCCTTCTTCGCGGCGCTGGCCGTGGTGCTGGTGCTGGCTGTCGTCATCGGCCTGTTGACCGGCACGCCACTGCTCCGGCTGACCGGGTCGAGTGCCTCGATCGCCACGCTCGCCATGCTGATCATCGTCTACACGCTGTTGGTCGCCGGGCGCGAGATCACCCGCGGCAGCCAGCCCTTCTACGGCGTACCGCGCGAGGTAGGGCTGTGGACCGCCGCGGCGGTCGCTTCCGTGGCGCTGGTGGCGGCAAGGCTGTTTCGCGAAACCTCTTTCGGTCTCGCCAGCCGTGCCGCCGCCAATGACGAGCGCGGCGCCGCCGCCGTCGGCGTCGACCAGCGCACGGCGCGGCTTGCCGCCTGGGTGGCGGGCGTGGTCGCGGCGATGGCCGCCGGCGCCATGATGGCGCAGTTCCTCGGTGCGTTTTCGCCGCGCGATTTCTATTTCGACCTCGGCTTCACCATGCTCGCCATGCTGATCGTCGGTGGCATGACCTCGTCGCTCGGTGCTTTTGCCGGCGTCATCGTCACCATCGTGGTGATCGAGGTGGTGCGCCGCTTCGAAGGCGGCGGTGAGGTGCTCGGCCTGCATCTGCCGGTCCTGTTCGGCCTCACCCAGGGTGTGCTCGCCATCGCCATGATCCTCGTCATCTGGCAGCGGCCGACCGGCCTTTTCGGCGAGCGCGAGCTCAACCTTCTGCGGCGGCCCGGACGCCCAGCGGAGACGGCTTCGGCCGCACCGCCGCTCAAGGTCGGCGCGGACCGGCTGGTGGCTGACCATCTGTCGCGCCGCTACGCCGGTGTCGTGGCGGTGGACGACGTCAGCCTGAGCTTCGAGACCGACAGCATCACCGGCATCATCGGTCCCAATGGCGCCGGCAAGACGACGCTGCTCAACATGCTGGCTGGCGATGTCGAGCCAAGTGCCGGCAGCGTATCCGTCGGTGGCGTGGCGCGGCAGGCCTCGGCCTTCCGCTTTGCCCGATCGGGCATCGCCCGCACCTTCCAGAACATCCGCGTCTTCCCGCACATGACCGTGCTGGAAAATGTCGTCGTCGCCGCACGCCAGGTCGAACCCGGTCTCGGCCACGCCGAGGCGGCCGCCATGCGCGAGCTGTCTCGCATGGGCCTGGAGAAATTTGCCGATCAGCCCGCCGCCAGGCTTGCCTATGGCCAGCGTCGCCGGCTGGAAGTGGCCCGCGCGCTAGCACTGAAGCCGCGCTTCCTGCTGCTCGATGAGCCGGCCGCCGGCATGAATGCGGTCGAGACCGCCGAGCTTGTCTCCATCCTGTCGGCGGTTCGCGCCGAGCGCCGCATCGGCGTCGTGCTTATCGAGCACGACATGCGGCTGGTGATGAACCTCTGCGAGCGCATCGTCGTCATCGATCATGGTCGCGTCATCGCCGATGGCACGCCCGGCGAGGTGCAGAAAAACCCCGCCGTCATCGCCGCCTATCTCGGCAGCCGCACCGCCCGCGCCAAGACAGCGCAGGCAACAGCCGAAAGCCAGACCGCATAGACCGCAACGACCAACGATAACAAATCCAGAAGGAGAACCGACATGCCAAGCCTCTATCGCCGCCACCGCGCCGCTTTGTGCGCGGCTGCGTTCGGCATCGCCGCCATGTCCACGGCCAGCGCCGAGGAGATCATCATCGGTGCGGCGACCGCGCAGACCGGCGGCCTTGCCCCATACGACCAGCCGGCCCTTGCCGGGCTGCGCATGTCGCTCGACGAGCTCAACGCCAAGGGCGGGCTCGGCGGCAAATACACCGTCAAGCTGATAATCAAGGACACGCGCTCCGACACCGCCCAGACCGCCACCGTTGCCCAGGAACTGATCGACGCCGGCGCCAAGATCATGATCACGCCGTGCGATGCCGATCCGTCGATTTCGGCAGGACAGCTCACGCAGCCGCTCGGCATCCCGACATTGACGCTGTGCGGCTCGGCACCCGTGCTCACCGGCGCGGTCGGCGACGTCATGTTCGGCACCTATCCGGCCGACAACGTCCAGGCGACGGCGGTCGCCGATTTCGCCGTCTCCGAAGGCAAGAAGAAGGTGTTCCTGCTGACCTCGCCGGATTCCACCTACACCGCCAACCTGCCGGAATATTTCGGCAAGGTGTTCGAGAAGAAGGGCGGGGCCGTCGTCGGCCGCGGCACCTTCACCATGGGCCAGCCGGACTTCTCCGCCGAGATCACCAACATCAAGGGGCTGGCCGACAAGCCGGACCTGATCATGACGGCGGCCTACGAGCCGGACTTCCCGGCCTTCATCCAGCAATTGCGCGGCGCCGGCGTCACCATCCCGGTCTATGGCGCCGACGCCATCGGCACGCCGACCATCAAGGCCCTGGGCAAGCTGGTCGAAGGCGTCGTCTACACTGCGGCCGGCTATGCCGAGCCGGGCAGCAAGCTCGAGGCCTTCAATGCCGCCTTCACCAAATATGCCGGCCATGCCCCGGAATCGACCTATGAGGTCAATGGCTATGAGATCGGCCTGATCCTCGACCAGGCGGTGAAGACCGCCGGCTCCGACGATCCGAAGGCAATCCGCGACGCCATCGCCAACCTCAGGGATTTCGACGGCATCACCGGCAAGATCACCTATGCCGGCACCGACCGCATGCCGCTGCGGCCGGTGGCGCTGATGCGCTATGAGGGCGGCGAGGGCAAGCACGTGCAGACGCTGATCCCCGACGCCTCCGACGTTCCCGCGCCGTGATATCATGCTGAGCGTCGAAGCCCTCAAGATACGCTACGGCGAAGTCGAGGCGGTGCGCCGCGTCGACCTCACCGTCGACAGCGGCGAGATCATCGCGCTGGTCGGCGCCAATGGCGCCGGCAAGAGCTCGACGCTCGGCGCCGTCGCCGGGCTGGTACCGGCAGCGTCCGGCAAGGTGGTGTTCGACGGTGTCGACATTACCGGCCTGGCGCCGGAGGCGATCGCCCGCAAGGGCGTCGCGCTGGTTCCCGAAGGCCGCCGCATCTTTGCCAGCCTGACGGTGGCCGACAATCTGCGTCTGGGCGGCGCGGTGCATCAGCCCGCGGCCGAGGCACGGGTGCGCGAGGAGGAGATGCTGGAGCTGTTCCCGATCCTGCGCCGCTACCATCGCGTCAAGGGCGGCAATCTGTCGGGCGGCGAACAGCAGATGCTGGCCATCGCCCGCGCCCTGATGGGCAAGCCGCGCATGGTGCTGCTCGACGAGCCTTCGCTCGGCCTCGCCCCGCAATTGATCGACACCGTCTTCGACCTGATCGCCGAACTGCGCCGCAAGGGCCTGACCATCCTTCTGGTCGAGCAGAATGTGGCTCTGGCGCTCGAAATCGCCGACCGCGCCGTCGTGCTCGCCAATGGCGAGGTGGTCTTGTCGGGCACCGCAAAGGAACTCGCCTCCTCGGACCTCGTCCGCCAGGCCTATCTGGGAGCTTGAGAAGCATGATCGCGCAGCAGATCATCAATGCGGTCAGCCTCGGCGGCGTCTACGCGCTGTTGGCGCTCGGGCTGGCGATCGTCTTTTCCATCGTCGGGCTGATCAACTTTGCCCATGGCGAACTGATGACATTGTCGGGCTATGCGCTCCTGGCCTCGCTGGTCTTCGGCCTTCCCTTCCCCGTGGCGGTGCTTGTCGCCGTGTCCTGCGGCGCGCTCGCCGCCGTCGCCATGGAGCGCGTCGCCTTCCGGCCGATGCGCGGCGCCAGCGTCACCAGCCTTTTGCTGACCAGCTTCGCCGTTTCCAGCCTGCTGAAAGTCGTTTTCCAGAATGGCATCTCGGCCCGGCCGCAAGCTGTCGCCATGCCCGGCTGGATGACCGGCGCCTTCTCCTTCGGCGACTTCACCATCGGCGTTGGCCCCAGCATCTCCATCGTCGTCTCGGCGTTGGCGCTGGTCGCGCTGGAAGTCTTCCTGCGCCGTTCGGTGACCGGTACGGCGATGCGCGCCGCGGCCGAGGATTTCGACGTCGTGCGCCTGATGGGCATTCCTGCCAGCCGCATCATCGCCACCGCCTTCCTGCTCTCCGGCCTGCTGGCCGGGCTCGCGGCAATGCTGTGGGTGGCGCAGCGCGCTTCCGTCGATCCGCTGATGGGCTTCACGCCGGTGCTGAAGGCCTTCATCGCCGCTGTCGTCGGTGGTCTCGGCAGCTTGCCGGGCGCGGTCGCCGGCGGCTTTCTGCTCGGCATTATCGAGGTGCTGCTGCAGGCGACGCTGCCGGGGGCGATCGCGCCCTATCGCGACGCCATCGTGCTGTCGGGGGTCATCGCCGTGCTGCTGCTGCGCCCGCAAGGCCTGATCCCGGCAGTCCGCGTCCAGCGCAGTTGATGTCATGTACAGCAAGCCAGAATTCGCGCCGCTGTCGCGCGACGATGTCTTCGGCCTGATCGAGGCGGCCGTCTTTGCCACTGTGGTGACATCGGGACCGCAAGGGCTCGTCGTCTCGCACCTGCCCTTCGTGCTCGACCGCACGCGCGGCGCAAACGGCACGCTGGTCTCACACCTCACCAGGGCCAATCCGCACAGCGCGCTGATTGCCGAGGGCAGGGCGGCCGTCGCCGTCTTCCAGGGGCCGCACGGCTACATTTCGCCGTCCTGGTATCCGCGCAATCCGGTGCGCGACAGTGCGCCGACCTGGAACTTTGCCGTGGTGCACTGCCATGGCCGGCCGGTGCCGCTCGACGACCACGGCACCGCCCGGCATCTCCTGCAACTTGTCGACATGTTGGAAAGAGATCGCGACGACCGCTGGCGCATGCGCGAACTCGGTCCCGGCGGCATGGAGAGGCGCATGCCCAGCATCATCGGCTTCGACATGCCGATCGAGCGCCTCGAAGCCAAGTTCAAGATGGGCCAGGATGAGCGCCTCTACGACACGGACGGAGCCATCGGCGCGCTGGAGGAAACCGATCCGGCGCTGGCGGCTATGATGAAGACGCACAATGCCCATCGCTGCGACTGACCGACGAGAAACTTGCCTGCCAGTTGACCTTCAATAGGCCACTCCGCCCGCGACTTCTGCCTGCCCGGGATCTTCTGCCCGCATGCGTGCGTGGAAAAATCGTTCGCCCTGGCGGCCCCGAAGGGCCGATCGTTCCTTTCCCGGCAATAGGAAGTCGATGAAACTTGCAAGCACTGATGGCGACTCCGGTCGCGGAAAAGTGCCTGCATATTCAATTGGCTGGGTTTTCCAAGTGGAAGTTCATGCCACGTCCCGAAAGACCAGGGGAAGGAACCTGATATGCCAAGAATAGTGCCTGTGCTCGATCTCAGCCGTCTGGAGCAAGGCGCGTCGGAGCGCCGGACATTTCTGGCGGACTTGCGTTCCGCTTCGCGCGATATCGGCTTTTTCTATCTGGCCGGACATGGCATCTCCTGGGCCGAGATCAGCGAGGTGCTCACCGCATCGCGCCATTTCTTTGCCTTGCCGGAGGCCGACAAGCTTGCGATCGAGATGGTCAGGTCCCCGCAGTTCCGCGGCTACACGCGCGCCGGCGGCGAACTGACCAGGGGCAAGGAGGACTGGCGCGAACAACTCGACATCGGCGTCGAACGCCAGCCCATTGCGCAAGGACCGGGAATTCCCGCCTGGACGCGGCTGCAAGGACCAAACCAGTGGCCCGCCGCACTGCCGGAGCTCAAGCCGGCGTTGCTTGCCTGGCAGAGCAAGGCGACGGCGGTGGCGATCCGGCTGTTGAAAGCCTTCGCACTGTCGCTCGATCAACCCGAGGACGCTTTCGACCCTATCTATGAAAGGCAGCCCAATCACCGCATGAAGATCGTGCGCTACCCCGGCCGCGATGCAACCGGCGGCGACCAGGGTGTCGGCGCGCACAAGGATGGCGGCTTCCTGACGATGCTGCTCCAGGACGACAGCAAAGGGCTGCAGGTCGATTATGATGGAAGCTGGGTGGATGTGGACCCCATCCCCGGAACGCTCGTCGTCAACATCGGCGAACTGCTTGAACTGGCCTCGAACGGCTATTTGCGCGCAACAGTGCACCGCGTGGTGACGCCGCCCGCCGGTGTCGAGCGCATTTCGGTGCCGTTCTTCTTCAGCGCCAGGCTC
The DNA here is from genome assembly GCF_006442705.1 of Mesorhizobium sp. B1-1-7. Taxonomy (NCBI): domain Bacteria; kingdom Pseudomonadati; phylum Pseudomonadota; class Alphaproteobacteria; order Hyphomicrobiales; family Phyllobacteriaceae; genus Mesorhizobium; species Mesorhizobium sp. B1-1-7. The sequence goes on from NZ_VFWQ01000015.1 coordinate 56,539, forward strand.
GACGCAACGATACCGCTGCTTGGTCTTTCCGAGGAATTGGCGGCGCAGGCACGCGGGCCGGCCAGCGATCCGGACAATCCGCTGTTTCGCGATGTCGGAACCAATGTGCTGAAAAGCCGGCTGCGTTCGCATCCCGACGTCGCGCGCCGCCATTATGCGGATCTGCTGGAGCCGGAAATCCGGGCCGGCTGAGCTTCACAGCTCGAAAGGACAGGATTTTCGCAACTCATGCCGATTTTTAGAAAATCATTCGTCGTATCCGGGCGGAAATCGGCCCAAAAAGAAAAGATCCGTTCAGCGTTTTCCTCCCATTTCGTTGAACGGTGTTCCCCTCTGAAGGTTTTGACCTTCTTTTTGGCCGGGCCGCTTTCGCGCCCGGCCATTTTTCTTCCTGACATGCGCGTTGCCATGGCCACGCCGATCCGGCAGGTTTCGTCTGGAGTGATCGGCCGCAATCAATGGAAAGAAGGAGGGTCTCATGACATCCAATGTCGCCGTCATCGCCGGCGCGGGCTCCGGATTGAGCGCCTCGCTGGCGCGCCTGCTCGCCGGCGAGGGCTTTCGCGTGGTCCTGGCCGCCCGCAACATCGAGAAACTCGGCGCCTTGCAGGCACAAATCGGCGCGCAGGCCGTGGCAACGGATGTCTCCGATCCCGCATCGGTCGAGCGTTTGTTCGATGTCGCCGACAAGGTCGGTCCGCTTTCGATCGTGACTTTCAATGCCAGCGGGCGCGCCCGCGGCCCGATAACCGAGCTCGATCCCGAGGCGGTCCGGCAGGCATTGCTGGTCGGTGCCTATGGCGGGTTCCTGGTCGGTCAGCAAGCGGCCCGGCGGCTCCTCGCTCGAGGGGCGGGCTCGATCTTCTTCACCGGCGCGACGGCAAGCGTGAAAGGATTCGCCGGCTCCGCCGGTTTTGCCATGCCGAAATTCGGCTTGCGCGGACTGGCGCAATCCATGGCCCGCGAACTGGCCCCGAAGAACATCCACGTCGCGCATTTCATCATCGATGGCGCCATCGCTTCGGCCATGTCCGGCCAGGAGTCCGAGCCGCAGGATCGCCGGCTGTCACCGGATGCGATTGCCGAGGCCTATCTCTCCATCCATCGCCAGCAGCGCAGCGCCTGGACCTGGGAAATGGAGCTCAGGCCTTGGGTGGAGACATTCTGACGGGGCTGGCTGACGGGGCTGGCAAAAGGTGCGACTTTCCGCGTCTTGCGGGCAAGATCGAGAGGAGTCGACATTGAGCGGGGATATCACTATATAGCGGCGGCTTCGTAACGCATGCCTGAGGGCTGCACCACGGAAGCGACTGTAAATGTGCTAGGTACTGCGCCATCTTTTGTGACGAAAATCGGCTCGAAAACCGGAAAAAAGCAAATAGAAACAGTGGCGCACAGCCGGGTCGATCCGGCTAAACGGTACCAGCCCCTCCAGAATCAGAAAATGTTCTTCAAACCTCGATTTCCTACGGCTCTGTGGACCTTGGACGGCATCGGCTTGCCGGGGCGTTACGACTCGGTTGGAATGGGGACAGGCATCCTTTGCGGGATGTCGGCGTTTATGATTACCAACCGGCTTTGCCGCCAGGGAACAGCAGTATGAGTGAACACGCGATCGAGTTCTTGCAGGGATGGATCGGCGAAAAGGTCCATTGCCAGTCCCACGCCAGGATCGAGAAGCAGGCCGAGACCCTGGCCAAGGAATGCGCTGCCAAGGCGGCGGAGGTCGGCATTCCGTTGGAAGACATCCAGGAAGAAGTCGGCGACATCAAGGAACTCATCGCATCTCGGCTCGAGGAGGCAGCCGAGGCGGACGAGAACCAGCAGGCGTCCAGCAAAGCCGCCGAATAGATTTTAGGGGCGACCCTGTCTGAATGCGCGAGCCCTTCGGCCCGCGTTTTCGTCTCAGCCGAACTTTTCTCTTAGCCAAGCCTTCGGCAGTGCCGGCACGAAATTGCCGTCGCGCCCGGTCATATCGTCATTGGCGGTCAGCGCGTTGAGGATCGCCTCCTCCACGGCCTGGATCACCGCGTCGAAGAACGGGTCAATGTCGCTATCCGGGATGAAATCGGCATTGGCGATCCGGCCCGACGGCGCCAGCGCCGCGGCGGGATTGGCTGTCGAGAAGGCGAGAAAGATGTCGCCCGAGCTGTGATAGCCGAAGCCGCCGGTCATGGCGACGCCGAGCGGCACGCGGCGGGCCAGTCGTTTCATCTGGTGCGGCAGGAATGGCGCATCGGTGGCGATGACGGCGATGATCGAGCCTTCTTCGGCGCGCGGCGTGCCTTCGCGGATCGCCGGCTCCACGAGCTCCGGCCCGGCACGCAGGCCGCGAAGGATAAAATTGCGCCGCTTGCCGAAATTCGACTGCACGAAGGCGCCGACCGTATAGCCGCGGCCTTGCCATTCGACGACGCGCGACGCAGTACCGGAACCGGCTTTGAAGGCGAAGGTGATCATGCCGGTGCCGCCGCCGACGCTGCCTTCCTCGATCGGGCCGCTGGCGGCGCCGTCGAGCGCCTGCGCAACATGCTCTGACGTCAGATGGTGGCCGTTGATATCGTTGAGAAACCCGTCATAGGTCTCCGCCGCCACCGGCAGGCCCCAGGCGCTGTCGAGTGCTGCCGGCAGCACATGATGCATCCAGCGCAGCGTGCCATCGCGTGAAACACCGCAGGAATGCGTGTTGGTGATGGTGATCGGGAAGTTGAAGGCGCCGGTTTCCTCGATGATGTGCGAGCCGGTCAGTTCGCCATTGCCGTTCTGGCTGAAAATGCCGGCAAAGACCGGCGTGGCCAACTCGGCGCGCGGCCTGGGCAGGATCGCGGTGACGCCGGTGCGTACCGGCCCCTTGCCGACGACGAGCGCGCCGTCGCCCGATATCAGCGTCGCATAGCCGACTGCGACGCCCGGCACGTCGGTGATCGCGTTGAACGGCCCTGGCGTTCCGTCGAAGCCGATGCCGAAGCTTCGCGCGCGCGGCTTGCCGGACGGCGTTGCCAGATGGTGCGGATTGTCGGTCATGGTCTTAGAACAGCGATCCCTGATTGCCGGGTTCCCTAGTCTTGGCAACCGGGGTCTTGGCGGATGGCTTGGCAGCCGGCTTCGGCCGGGCCGCACCGCTGGTCGCCACCGCATCAGCAATGCCGTCGGCGAACTCCAATGAAAGCGCCATTCCCGACGCCACGTCGGCGGCCTGCTTGATGACGGCGCCGTCGGCATCCTTCACCAGCGCGAAGCCACGCGCCAGCACGGCCTTGTGCGAAAGCGTCGCCAACAGCCGGTCTGCTTGGACGACGCGCCCGCGCAACCGCTCCAGCCTGATCAGCATCGCCTGGCCGCCGCGTCGCACCAGAGCCGTCAGAAAATCCCTTTGCACGCGCTGGCGCCGCGCTGTCGGCTCGATCGTGATGCGGCCTTGCAGCAAGGCCAGCTGCTGCCTGTGCCGCTGTAGCGATGCCCTCGCGCATTTCGGCAACTGGTCCGCTGCCCGATTTAGCTCCGCACGCCGGGCCCGCGCCAGCGCGCGCAGCGCTCCTTGCGCCCGCAAAAGATTGCGTTCGTTGGTACGCCGCGCCTCGGCAATTCGCTGCGAAAGCATCGTCGGCGTCAGCTTCACGGCAACAAATCGTGCCCGCTTTCGTTCGGTGGAAACCATCAGGCCGCGGCCGAGCCGGCTTGTCGCCTCGTCGAGGCGCCGGCGCGGCAGCGCCAGCAATTGATCGGGCGAGGGCAGGGCACGGGCCGCCGCACGGGCGGCCTGCCGCTTGCGTTCGAAGTTGCGCAGGACCGCCGCCTTGAGCCGCGCGCCCAGGCTGGCAAGCGTCGCTTCGAGGTCGGCCTTCACCGGCACGGCGATTTCGGCGGCGCCCGTCGGTGTCGGCGCCCGCACATCGGCGGCGAGGTCGATCAGCGTCCAGTCCGTTTCATGGCCGACGGCCGAGATCACCGGAATGCCGGAGGCGGCAACGGCGCGCGCCAGCGCCTCGTCGTTAAAACCCCACAGATCCTCGAGGCTGCCGCCGCCGCGCGCCACGATCAAGAGATCGGGGCGCTGGATGGCGCCGTCCCATGCCAAGGCGTTGAACCCAGCGACGGCATTGGTCACTTCCAAGCCTGACGTCTCGCCCTGCACGCGGACCGGCCAGACCAGCACGTGCAGTGGAAAGCGATCCTTGATGCGGTGGATGATGTCACGGATGACGGATCCGGTCGGCGAGGTGACGACACCGATGACGCGCGGCATGAACGGCAGCCGGCGCTTGCGGTCGGCGTCGAAAAGCCCTTCTCCCTGCAGCCGGCGCTTGCGCTCCTCCAGCAGCGCCATCAGCGCTCCGGCACCTGCCGGTTCCAGATTGTCTATGACGATCTGGTAGTTGGACTTGCCGGGATAGGTGGTGAGCTTGCCGGTGGCGATCACCTCCATCCCTTCCTCGGGACGGAATTTCAGCCGGCTCATCGTCCCCTTCCACACCACGGCGTCGAGCCGGGCGCGGTCGTCCTTCAGCGCGAAATAGGCATGGCCGGAGGAGTGCGGCCCGCGATAGCCGGAGATTTCCCCGCGCACCCGCACATTGCCGAAGACGTCCTCGACCGTGCGCTTCAGCGCGCCGGAAATCTCGCTGACCGTGTATTCGGTGGCGTTGGTGCGTGATTCGGATGCTGCGTCGCTCATCGCTCGATTGGGGGCCGGTTGGCGTTCCGCGTCAAGGCGCAGTGTCGATCCAGGCACTCATGGTCCGCATATGCCTGATCCCTCCTACCAGCCCGGGAGGATCTGGTTTGGCTTGCTCCGCTTCATCTTGGCGAAGGCGAGTGCCGCGAAGTCGAATGTTCCCGTCTCCTCGCCAAGCGGCACGGAAATATTGTCCAGGCTTTCCGAAATATGGCGGGCGAGTGCGTCGACGATCTCCGGCCGCGACGTCTGGCCGCGCATGATGCCGATGCGGCAATCGGGCAGGGCGCCAAAGCCGTCGGCTTCACCCAGCACCCGCATGCCGGGCCTGAGCGCGCATTCCGGCAGCACCGAGATCGCCAGGCCCGAAAGCACCGCGGCGGTGATGACGGTCGCCGAGAAGCTGGTGAACAGGATGCGGTAGTCGCGGTTCTGCTGGTCGAGCACATCGACGGCGGCGCGCCGCCAGATGCAGTTCGGCCGGCCAAAGGCCATAGGCAGCGTTACCTGTTCATGCGTGGCATGGTTGGCCGAGGTGACCCACAGCAGCGGCTCGCGCCGCACGACCTCCGACTGGCCGCGGACATCGTTGTGCGTCACCAGCGCCAGATCGAGATTGCCGCGCTTGATATGCTCGACCAGCCCCGGCGTCGGCTCGCAGATGACGGTCAGCTCGACGCGCGGGTTGGAGCGCGTGAAGCGGGCCATGATCTCAGGCAGGAAACGGTCGGCATAGTCGTCCGGCGTGCCGATGCGGATCGTGCCTTCGAGGCGCTGGTCGTCGAAGGCGGCGAGCGTTTCGCGGTTGAGATAGAGCAGCCGTCTTGCATAGGAAAGCAGCTTGTCGCCTTCCTCGCTCAGCCTGTTGGTGCGCCCCTCCTTCTCGAACAGCGGCTTGCCGATCCGCTCCTCCAGCCGGCGCATCTGCATGGACACCGCCGACTGGGTGCGGTGAACCTCCTCCGCCGCGCGGGTGAAACTGCCGGTGTCGGCGATCGAGATGAAGGTCTGCAACTGATCGAGATCGAGTGGCGCTTTCATCAGTCCAATCCATCATTGTTGTTGATGTCTATGATTAGAAACATTCGTTGGATTAATCAATCGGCTGATGGCAAATTGGTATTGTCCACATGAAGGCATGTGAATCGAAGCCGAAACGGCCGCTGTCGCCAGCGCCGATCGCTCGGCTTTGTTCGCTCGACTCCGAAGGAAACTGCTATGACCACGATCGATTTCGCCACCGAGACCTCGCGCATCACCTCGCGTCCGGCTGTTGCGGCGCGCGTGGCAAACACCGTCTCAAACGCCTATCGCGCCTGGAAAAATCGCCGCGCCTTCTACCGCCTCGGCGAGATGTCGGACGCCGAGCTCGCCGACATCGGCCTGACGCGCGCCGACCTGCATGTCGCCATCGACGTGCCGTTTGGCCGCGACCCGACGGCGATGTTGCGGGAAATTGCCAGCGATCGTGTGGAAACGATCGAGGACATCGCCCGCAAGGTGGCTTGATCATTGAGCGGTGAACCTATTCACGGTTCAGCGCGACAAAGGTTCTGCAGGCTCCCCACTCCCTGCCGGTCCCCGCCGGCCTGCCTGCACGTTGCCCGGTCCTCCCAGGACCGGGCTTTTCTTTTGTGGCTTGCCGGGAAATGGCTGTTGGCTTGACTCCTACCGCCGGTCCATGTCCCGCTTGAATTGATCGAAGATCGTTTCCACGCCCTTCTGGTACTCGTCACGCTGCTGGGCGCCGGTCTCGAACATTTTGCCGAACAAATCGTCGAACGGGTTCCTCGCCCTACCGCTCGGATTGGTCTCTGGCTGCGGCGCCTGTCGTTGCTGCGGCCGTTGCGACGCCTGAGGTTGTGGCGCCGGCTGTCCGCCGGGCAAGCCGCCGCCACCACCTCCTTGCCGTAGCATCTCCTCGAAGATCTTCCCGAGCGGATTGTCGCCATAGGGACTCTGGGTCTGCTGCTGCGGCTGGGGCCGGCCTTGCGGCTGCGGCGTGCCACCGCCGAACATGTCCTGCAGCACCTTGCCGAGCGGGTTGTCGCCATAGGGATTGGGTGCCGGTTGCGGCTGGCTTTGCGGTTGCGGCGTACCGCCGCCGAACATGTCCTGCAAGACCTTGCCAAGCGGGTTGTCCATGGGGTTTTGAGGTGGCGGCGCCTGGCGCGGCTGTGGAGCCGGAGCCTGCATGCCCCCGCCTTGCCGCATCATCTGCTCGATGATCTCGCCGAGCGGATTGTTGCCGCCACCGCCGAAACCGCCGGCGGCCTGCATCTGATTGGTCGTCTGCTTGAACAGCCCGCCCATCACCATCGAGGCGATCGCGGGCAGCATCTGCTGCAGGATCTGCTGGCTGACACCGCTGGCTTGCGCCGCCTGGCTGGCGACCGCGCGCGACAGGTCCTTGGAGCCGAACAGATGCCCCAGAATGCCGTTGCCCTCATCGACGCCCTGCGGCGAGAAAGCCCGGGTCGCGTCCTCGAAATATTTGGCGTGCTGTCCGCTTGCCATCGCCGTCATGAAGGCGCCGAGCCCATAAGGGTCGGCGGTGTTGCGTTGCAGCCCCTGCGAAAAGGCCGGCAGCAGTGCTGCGACCGCCGCCTGTGTCTGTTGCATCGAAAGCCCATATTGTTGGGCAAGCGCCTGCATGCCATTGCCGTTCTGGGCCTGGGTCAGCATGTCGAACAAGGTAGGCATCGGCTTCTCCTCCGGGAAATCCTGGGCGGAGAGCCTAATTCGTTTCAACGCCCGATTGAAGCAGCTTTTGTCGCTCGTTATGGCTCGCGGTTAATAGGCATATTCCATGAACACCGGCTCGATCGAACCGCCCCAGCGCGTGTGATAGGCGGAAAGCATCTCCTCGGCGCTGGTGGTGCCGCGCGCAACCACTTCGTCCAGTGTGTTGAGGAACGAGGTCTCGTCGTAGCCGTCGCGGTTCTTCTTGCCGCGGTTCTTCAGCCCCGTGCGCGAAATGGCCAGCACGTCGCGCGCGATCTCCCGCAGCGTGGTGTTGCGGAAAGGCGCGGAAATGCCGAGCTCAGGCACCGCATTGCGCATGGCCAGTGTTTCTTCATATGTCCAGCTCGAGGTCAATGCCTCCGCCGCGTCGAGCGCGGCCTCGTCGTAGAGCAGTCCGACCCAGAAGGCCGGCAGCGCGCAGATACGCCGCCACGGCCCGCCATCGGCGCCGCGCATCTCGAGGAACCGCTTCAGGCGCACGTCCGGGAATAGCGTCGACAGATGGTTGGCCCAGTCACCCATCGTCGGCAGCCCGTCGGGCACTTCATTGCGCGCCGCACCGGCCATGAACTGGCGGAAGGTGATATGGGTCATGTCATGATAGCGGCCGTCGCGAATGACGAAATACATCGGCACGTCGAGCGCCCATTCGACATAGTCGGCGAACCCGAACTCGGGCGAGAAGCAGAATTCCAGCAGGCCCGAGCGCTGGTTGTCGGTATCGCGCCAGATGTCGCCGCGCCAACTCTGCAGGCCGTTCGGCCGGCTCTCCGTGAAGGGCGAATTGGCGAACAGCGCCGTCGACAGCGGCTGCAGCTTCAGCGACACCTGCATCTTGCGGCGCATGTCGGCCTCGCTCTCGAAGTCGAGGTTAACCTGGATCGTGCAGGTGCGGTACATCATGTCGAGGCCCTTGGTGCCGACCTTGGGCATGTAGCGCGTCATGATCTCATAGCGCGACTTGGGCATTTTCGGCGTCTCGACCAGCGACCATTTCGGGCTGCCGCCAAGGCCAAGGAAGCGGATTCCCATCGGCTCGGCGATCTCGCGCACCTGGGCCAGATGCGCATTGCCCTCGCGGCAGGTCTGATGGATGGTTTCCAGCGGCGCGCCGGAGAGTTCGAACTGGCCGCCAGGCTCGAGCGAAATCGCACCTTGGCCGGTCGGCTCGACCAGGCCGATGATGCGGCCGTCATCCATGATCGGATCCCAGCCGAGCTTTGACTGCATGCCTTCGAGGATGGCGCGGATGCCGCGCTCGCCGCCATAGGGCACCGGCGCATTGCCATCGACGTAGAAGGGGAATTTCTCGTGCTCGGTGCCGATGCGCCACTTGTCGCGCGGCTTGTTGCCTTCGGCCAGGTGCTCGACGAGTTCGTCGATGTCTTCGATCGGCCGGAAATCGGTTGTGTCGCGCGCCATGATTTAGCCCTCAGCACATGACCCCGAAAATCGACTTTCGATTTTCGGAAAGGATCATGTGCCCCAATCGAATGCTACAGCGTCCTTTGCGCGTCCGAAAGGACGCGCGGCGCTGTAGAGCGGCCGGACGACCGCCGGCGCTAGATGGACGAAATGTCAGTAGCCGATCAAGCGAAAAATCCTGAGCCACAGGTCAAGAGGAATTGAACTGCGGCTTCTTTCCTTCTCCCCCTGTGGGAGAAGGTGGATCGGCGCACAGCGCCGAGACGGTTGAGGGGTGGGTGACGGAGTAATGTCCGCGCCAAGCTGGAGCACCCCTCATCCGACCGAGCTTCGCTCGGCCACCTTCTCCCGCAAGGGGAGAAGGGAAGATCCTTTACCAGTCTCCGACACTTGCCTGGATCACCGCAAGCGCGGCCACGGCTGCCGTGTCGGCGCGCAGGATGCGCGGCCCGAGCGGAATGGCGCTCACGAAGGGCAGGGCGCGCAGCATCTTGCGCTCCTCATCGGAAAAGCCGCCCTCCGGCCCGACCAGCAGCCCGAGCTTCTTTTCCTTTATCGCCTGCAAGGCCGGCAGCGGATTGTTGGTCGAGGCGTCCTCGTCACAGAAGATCAGCCGCCGTTCCTTGTCCCAGCCGGTCAGCAGGCGCTCGAATTTTTCCGCCTCGCGAATCTCCGGCACCGCCAGGATGCCGCATTGCTCGGCGGCTTCGACGACATTGGCGCGCAGTCGGTCGATGGAGGGCTTTGCCACTTGCGTATGCTGGGTGATGACGGGCTGCAGGATGCCGGCGCCCATCTCGACCGCCTTCTGCACGAGATAGTCGAGCCGCCCCTGTTTCAGGGGCGCGAAACAATAGATCAGGTCGGGCAGCGGCGGCTGCGGCCGCTGCAGCGCCAGCACCTTCAGCCGCACCGCCCTTTTTGTCTTCGCGGCGATGGCCGCCGACCACTCGCCGTCGCGGCCATTGAAGACAAGGATCTCGGCCCCTTCGCCGAGCCGCAGCACGTGCATGAGATAATGGCTTTGCTGCTGGCCGGCATCGAACTCGGCATCCCCTGCGAGATCGTCGGGCACGAACAGCCGTTGCATCTTGTAGTTGGCGCGCATGGCCGAGGAATGGGCGAGCCGGCCGCTGGCGTCAAGCCTCGGCCGACGGATGCCACACCGGCCGAAAGCGATGACGCAGGACCGCAAGCGTCGTCTCCGGGGTCAGCAGGACAAGCGCCTTGCCTTCGAACTGGTCAAGGTCGATGGGCGGGCCATATCCGGCAAAGGACCACGGCAACGCCTTGCCGTTGCGTAAGGCATATGCGCAGCCGTTGGCCGCGATCACCGCACCGTCGGGCAGGGAGGCAAGCTCGGCCGTTGCGACATCCGGCCTTTTGCCGCCCGAGGCCAGCCGCTCCTTGTGCAGTCGCTTGTCGACCTGCGGCGCCCGCGGCTCGGCAATACCGAAGGCTTCACCGAAATGGCCGACGAAATCCTTGGCCCGTTCGCGCTGGCAGAAGAAGCAGGGACGATGCCCCGCCGCCAGTGCCGTCACCTCGTCGAGGAAGAACAATTCCGTCCAGCCGGCCTTGCCGCCCAGATGGTCGTCGCTCTTGCGGTTGCGGCCCATCGGCTGGCGACGCACATTGCGGAATTGGCAGACGCAGATGATCCAGGCTTGAAGCGCCCAGCGTTTCCTGAGCAGCGTCCTGGTCTCGGGGTCGTGGATGATACCGCGATTGCCCGTGAACAGCCCGCGCTCGGGCACGGCGTGGATGGCGCCGAATGGATCGACCCGGTTCTGCAGTGGCATAGTTCTCTCCTGGGATACGCATCTTGGCTGCAACGCTGGCGGCATGATATCGCTCGTCGCATCTTTTTCATGTCAGCAGGGTTTTGCGATGCGGGTGCTGGTGGTCCAGAACTACGACAATACCGGCCTCGGCCAGGTCGGAGCCGCACTTGCGGAAGCGGGTGCCGATCTCGATGTGCGCCTGCCCTACAAGGGCGACCCCCTGCCGGAAGATGCGGCCGGGCACGACGCCATGGTGGTGCTCGGCGGCGGCCAGAATGCGCTGGCCGACGATGAATATCCCTATTTTCCGGCGCTGCTCGAACTGACCCGCGATTTCGCCGGCAAGGACCGCGCCGTGCTCGGCATCTGCCTTGGCAGCCAGCTGGTCGCACGCGCCTTCGGTGGCGAGAACCGCATCGGCGGCGCCAACGAATTCGGCTGGCGCGGCGTGTCGCTGACGCCGGATGCCAAGGCCGATCCGGTGCTGGGCGCACTGCCGGAAAAGTTCCCGATCTTCCAGTGGCACGACGACACGTTCGAGCTGCCGCGAAACGCCGTACGGCTCGCCGGCAACGATGTTGCCCAAAATCAGGCGTTTCGCGTCGGCCGCGCCGTCTATGGCTTCCAGTTCCACTTCGAGGCCAACCGGCCGATGGTCAAGGACTGGAGTTCCTCCTTCGCGCCGATCATTGCCGCGCGCCATCCAGACTGGGCCGGCGAGCTCGATGGCGAAATGGCGCGTAACGGCCCCGACGCCGACGCCGCCGGCCTCGCCATTGCCCGCGCCTGGGTGGCGACTATCTGAGCCTCCGCCCTTTGGGGCGCTCTGCTGCGTGACATAATTGGCACGCAGCCGTGAATCCTTCCGGGAAAACCCCTTTCTTCCTTGGCTTGTGTCCGCCCGCCATCCTAGAAGGCGCGCGCCTTGCATCGGCTGTGCAACCGCGATGAACCTTTTGTGTGACCCGTGCGACACACCGCCGATACAGAACATGCCTAGAAGCGCGAAATCGTCGAAATTTTGAAGCGATTTTTCCGTTTCAACGCATTGGTAACCGCCTCGTGCACAGATGCAGAAAGCTCAACAAGAGATGACTTCCGTGAAAGCAGCGCTTCTGTCCTTTGCCATGCTCTCCGCCATCGTGCTTTGCGGTCTGGGTATCTATGCCGCCGACGCGGCAAACAACCACAATGCGGTCGACGGCTACGGCGTCACCGCTTCCTTGCGCTAGAGCATTTCACCGTTTTACGGAACGGCGAACCGCTCTATCTCTTTGTTTTTACGCAATTCCCAAGGGAAAGCGCTACGCGCTTTTCCCGGGAAAACCGTGTCACACTTTTCCTGGAATTGCTCTAAAGCCGCAACGTCTTCGCGTCCTCGGACGCGGGCGCTCAAGCTTCCTTTATCGTGATTTCTAGGATGCGTTTGTCCGCGCCGTCCACGACGAGCGCGGTCAGCATGCCTGATTGCCAGGCAAGCGTGTCGACATTGACGCGGTTGGCCATCACTTCCGCTTCCGGCACCGGCGTGTGGCCGTGCACCACGATCTTCGGGAAGAGGCCGGTGTAATCGTGGAAAACGTCGCGGATCCAGATCAGGTCCTGCGGGTTCTGCTTCTCCAGGGGGATGCCCGGCCTGATGCCGGCATGGCAGAAGAAGAAGTCGTCGAACGTTGCCGAGAACGGCAGCGACCGCAGGAAATCGACATGGCCGGGTGGCATTGCCTCCAGCAGCGCCGCGTGTCTTCGTCTCAGCGTTTCCGTCTTGCCGAACCAGCTGGCATCGGCGGCGAGTGACACACCATAGGACAGCGCCGTCTGCACGCCGCCATAGCGCATGAAAAGCCCTTCCGGGTCAGGGGTTCCCAGAAAATCGAGAAAGCCGATATCGTGGTTGCCGGCGAGCATCAGATTTCGCGGATCGCGTTCGCGCGCCTCGATCAGAAAATCGATGACGCCCTTGGAGTCCGGCCCGCGGTCGACATAATCGCCGAGGTGGATCACCCGCCAGTCGCGAACCGGTTCCCACTGCAGCTCGCTCTCGATCCGCCGGTGCATGGCGGCCAGCAGGTCGAGTCGGCCATGCACATCGCCGATCGCGTAGAGCCGCATGCCGTCAGGCCCATGCGCGTCGAGAAAATGGATCCCGGGTTCCGCCAACTCTCGCTGTTCTCCGTGGTCAGGTCGTCACCCGATGCTAGCGCCGGAGCTGGTCCTTGCCCATGTCGGTGACCAGACGCTTTCCGCACAGCGCCAGCGTGATGTCCATCTCCTTGCGGATGATTTCCAAGGCTTTGGTAACCCCTTCCTTGCCGAGCGCGCCCAGCCCGTAAAGAAATGGCCGGCCGATATAGGTGCCCTTGGCGCCGAGGCAGAGCGCTTTCAACACGTCCTGGCCGGAGCGGATGCCGCCATCCATATGCACCTCTATTCTGTCACCGACCGCGTCCGCAATCTCCTCCAGCGCCATGATCGAGGACGACGCGCCGTCGAGCTGGCGTCCGCCATGGTTGGAAACGATGATCGCGTCGGCGCCGGTCTTGGCCGCCATCAGCGCGTCTTCCTTGTCGAGAATGCCTTTCAGGATCAGCTTGCCACCCCAGCGTTCCTTGATCCAGGCGACATCCTTCCACGACAGCTGCGGATCGAACTGCTCCGTCGTCCATGACGACAGCGAGGCCACGTCGCCGACGCCCTTGGCGTGGCCGACGATGTTGCGGAAAGTGCGGCGCTTGGTGCCGGCCATGCCCAGGCACCAGCGCGGCCGGATGGCCATGTCGATGATGTTTGTAAGCGTCATGCGGGGCGGCGCGGTCAACCCGTTGCGGACATCCTTGTGGCGCTGACCGAGGATCTGCAGGTCGAGCGTCAGCACCAGCGCCGAGCACTTCGCCGCCTTCGCCCGGTCGATCAAATTGACCACAAAATCCTTGTCGCGCAGGACATAGAGCTGGAACCAGAAAGGCTTTTTCGTCACCGAGGCGACATCCTCGATCGAACAGATGCTCATCGTCGAGAGCGTGAACGGCACGCCGAATTCCTCGGCCGCCTGCGCCGCCAGCATCTCGCCATCGGCATGCTGCATGCCGGTCAGGCCGGTCGGCGCCAAGGCCACCGGCATCGTCACCTTCTGGCCGATCATGGTCGATTCCAGCGAGCGGTTGCTCATGTCGACCAGCACGCGCTGGCGGAACTTGATCTTCTGGAAGTCTTCTTCGTTTGCCCGATAGGTGCTCTCGGTCCAGGCGCCCGAATCGGCATAGTCGAAGAACATCTTGGGCACGCGCCGGCGCGCGAGATCCTTGAGGTCCGCGATGGTGAGAATGTCGCTCATGATAGTCCCCGCTTGATCGAATTGATTAGGTGCGTCCGCGTGCCGGTTCGGTGTCGCCGGCTTCCGAGCGCTGCCGCAGCCGCAGCCGCGACACGCGTTGCCAGTCGCCGCTGCGCTCCGCCTCGGCCATCGACCGCTCGACATAGGTGATGTGATCCATCGCCGCCTGGCGGGCGCCGGCCGGGTCGCCGGCCTTCACCGCGGCGTGAATTGCCCGGTGTTGTGCTAGCAGGGCCTCGCGTGCGCCAGGTACGGTGAAGACCAGCAGCCGGTTCTGGAACACGCCTTCCGACAGCAGCCGATAGCAGGAGCGCAACGTGTGCAGCAGCAGGATGTTGTGCGCGCATTCGCAGATCGCTTGATGGAATTCGACGTCGATTTCGGCCTCGTCGTCGAAATCGCCGGTGCGATCCGCCTGGTCCATGCGTGCCATGATGCGGTCGAGCAGCGCGAGATCCTCCGGCGTGGCGCGCCGCGCGGCATATTCGGCGGCTATGCCTTCGATCTCGCGGCGGTATTCCAGATAGTCGGTGACCGCCTTGCGATGCATCGAAATCAGGTCCGCCACCGGTTTGGTGAACAGCTGGCCGATGATGTCTGCGACATGCGTGCCGCCGCCGGCCTTGGTCGTCAAAAGCCCGCGCCCTTCGAGCGCCTTCAGGGCATCGCGCAGGATCGGCCGCGATACGTCGAACTGGCGTGCCAGTTCGCGCTCGCCCGGCAGCCGGTCGCCGGTGCGCAGCACGCCTTCGAGGATGAGGCTCTCGATCTGCTGCACCACCTCGTCGGCGGTGCGCGAATGCTCGATCCTGGAAAAAATGTCGCTCAACAGAATGCCTGGAAGGTGAAAACGGTGTCGCGCAGGATAAAGCCTGCGTCGCCAACTGGTCAAATTATTTATCCAATTGGTCGAGGCGGGTCGGTTTTGCCGCGCGGCGTCATATCGTCTTCGGCTAAAATTTGCTGTTTGCGTCACCAGCCTATTGGTCCTAGAGGGACGCAATTGCCAAAAGGTCAAAGAAAGACGGTTCAGAGAAACCGGGGAACTAGCCGTGTCAGACGACCCGTCCAATCTCGAGTTCCAGCCGCGCGCCCAAGGCAGCGTCATGGGCTTTCCGGCGCATGAAGGCCGGCCCGGCGCGCTGGGTGAGGTGCATGCCCGGCCGCATCCGCTGATCCAAAAGCCGCGCGTCCTGATCCAGCTTGCCTTCATGACCGAGGGCGGCTCCAGTGTCGATCATGCCGTCCTTTCCGAACTGTCGCGGCGGCTCGGCATCGCCGCGCCGGATCGCCAGGCCCGCCATCATGCCATGAAGTCGGGCAAGGGCTCGCTGCGTTGGGAGCGGCACACGGAATTCTCGACCTATCTGTGGGAGGGGCCGCTTTCCGAAAACGGCAGAACGCAGGAGGACTCGCCCTTCGGCAATGGCTTTTCGCCGCCGGGAACCGTCATCTCGGGCATCCGCCTGGAAATTCGCAAGTGGACGCAGGCGAGCGAGCGGCTGATCGCCGCTTTCGACCCGACCAGCCTGTGCTACTCGCTGGTCGAACGCGGCAATGCGGCCATAGTCACCGATTTCCGCCAGGACGGCGACGGCATGACGCGCATGCTGGTGCTCGATCGTGGCCTGACTCCGGCGCGCACCGGAGCGTTGTCGCAGCGGCTGATCGACATCGAGACCTACCGCACGCTCGCCATGCTCGGCCTGCCGCTGGCGCTGACCCTGTCCGGCCGCGCCCGCCGCATCGAGGACAGGCTTGCCCAGACCACGCTGGAAATGAAGGTCGCCGAGACCCGCGACAGCCAGACGCTGCTCGCCGACCTGACCGAATTGGCCGCGGAACTGGAGGCGGACGCGGCATCGAGCCTCTACCGCTTCGGCGCCAGCCGCGCCTATGACGGCATCGTCGTCGAGCGGCTGGAGGCGCTCGAGGAAGAAGCCGTGCCCGGCTACGACACCTGGGGCGGGTTCCTGCAGCGGCGCGTGGCACCGGCCATGCGCACCTGCCGGTCGGTCGAGGAGCGGCAAGCCAATCTGTCGCGCAAGCTGACCCGCGCCACGACGCTGCTGCGCACCTGGGTCGATGTCGAGGTCGAAAAGCAGAACCGCGACCTGCTCGCCTCGATGAACAACCGCGCCCGCCTGCAACTGCGCCTGCAGCAGACCGTCGAAGGCCTCTCGGTCGCCGCCGTCTCCTACTATGTGGTCGGCCTCATCGGCTATGTCGCCAAGGGCGCCTCGATTTTCGGCCATGCCTTCGCGCCCGAAATCGTCACCGCCGCATCGGTGCCTATCGCCATCCTGCTGGTCTGGTGGGGCGTGCGCCGCGTGCGCCAGATGCATTCCGAGCCCGGCAAGCACCCGGGCGAATAGCGGCAGCCCTTACCCTCCCCCTTGTGGGGAGGTTGGCTCATGATCGCAGCGAAGCGAAGATCGTGAGACGGGGTGGGGGGCATCATAAAGCGCCGCGCCGACCCCACCCGCTCACTTCGTTCGCGACCCTCCCCACAAGGGGAGGGTGAGACAGCGGCAGATTGCCGCTGCGGAAGGTTCGCTCGTCCCTGGACTTGGATCTTCGCTGCCGAGATATTTGCAACCATCGCGCTTCACTGGTAAAAGATTTTGACCAGTCAAGCGAAATGAGGCTGCTGATGTCCGGCTTGGCCATGCCGAAACCAGACGACGCCACGATCCGCCGGCGCGACGAGATCGTCGCCGACATGCGCATCATCGTGCCGGGCGAAGGCGTTGTCGATGCGGCCAATGCCATGCGGGCGTTCGAGAGCGACGGCCTGACCGCCTATCGCCAACTGCCGCTGGTAGTGGTGCTGCCCGAAACGGTGGCGCAGGTTTCCCGGGTGCTGAAATACTGCAACGATCGCAACATCCGCGTCGTGCCGCGCGGCTCCGGCACCTCGCTGTCGGGCGGCGCGCTGCCGCTCGAGGACGCGGTGCTGCTGGTTATGAGCCGCTTCAATCGCATCCTTGCGATCGACTACCCCAATCGCATCGTCGTCGCCCAGCCGGGCGTCACCAATCTTGGCATCACCACCGCCGTCGAGCAGGAGGGCTTCTACTATGCCCCCGATCCATCCTCCCAGATCGCCTGCTCGATCGGCGGCAACGTCGCGGAGAATTCCGGCGGCGTGCATTGCCTGAAATACGGCCTCACCGCCAACAATGTGCTCGGCATCGAGATGGTGCTGATGAGCGGCGAAGTGGTCCGGCTCGGCGGCAATCATCTCGACTCGGAAGGCTACGACCTGCTAGGCGTCATGACCGGTTCGGAAGGCTTGCTCGGCGTCGTCACCGAGGTCACCGTGCGCATCCTGAAGAAGCCGGAGACGGCGCGCGCGCTGCTGATCGGCTTCCCGACCAGCGAGCAGGGCGGCCAGTGCGTCGCCGACATCATCGGCGCCGGCATCATTCCGGGCGGCATGGAGATGATGGACCGGCCGGCGATCCACGCAGCCGAGGATTTCGTCCATGCCGGCTATCCCCTCGATGTCGAGGCACTGCTGATCGTCGAGCTCGACGGGCCGGGCGTCGAGGTCGATCATCTCATCACCGCGGTCGAGGCAATCGCCATCCGCAACGGTTCGACCACCTGCCGCATCTCGCAGTCCGAGCAGGAGCGGCTGAGCTTCTGGGCTGGCCGCAAGGCGGCATTTCCGGCGGTGGGCCGCATTTCGCCCGACTATTACTGCATGGATGGCACCATCCCTCGCAAGGAATTGCCACGCGTGCTGGCCGGCATGCGCGAACTGTCGGAAAAATACGGGCTCGGCGTCGCCAACGTCTTTCACGCTGGCGATGGCAATCTGCACCCGCTGATCCTCTACGATGCCAACGTGCCGGGCGAACTCGACAAGGCCGAAAGCTTCGGCGCCGACATATTGCGGCTCTGCGTCAAGGTCGGCGGCGTGCTGACCGGCGAACACGGTGTGGGGGTCGAGAAGCGAGACCTGATGCCTGAGATGTTCAACCAGGTCGCCCTGGACCAGCAGATGCGCGTCAAATGCGCCTTCGATCCCAACCACCTGCTCAATCCGGGAAAAGTGTTCCCGCAGCTTCGCCGCTGCGCTGAGCTTGGACGCATGCATATTTCGGGCGGCAAGCTGCCGTTTCCGGACATTCCGAGGTTTTGAAGGGCATGTCGGTGCGTGAACACCCCCCTCTGTCCTGCCGGACATCTCCCCCGCAAGGGGGGAGATCGGATGTCGCGTGGGGTTTCGCTAATCTCCAGCGCTGCCAGCGAGGTGAGTGGCTGAAGCTGCCAATCTCCCCCCTTGCGGGGGAGATGTCCGGCAGGACAGAGGGGGGTGCGAAGGAACGCGGCGTTTCCGCATTCGAGGACGCGTTCTCTTCATGACCACCTTCACCCCGACCACCTCATCCGAAGTCCTCTCCACCGTAGCCTGGGCGGTGGCGGAAGAGGCGCCGCTCGAAATCCTCGGCCACGGCTCCAAGCGCGGCATCGGCCGTCCGCTGCAGACGGAACACACGCTCGACCTCTCGGAACTCACCGGCGTCACGCTCTACGAGCCCGCCGAGCTGGTGCTGTCGGCAAAGGCCGGCACGGCGCTGGTCGACATCGAGAAGCTGCTGGCGGAAAACGGCCAGCAGCTCGCTTTCGAACCGATGGATTACGGCCCGCTGCTCGGTGGCGAGCCGGGCAGGGGCACCATAGGTGGTGTGCTCGGCGCGAACCTGGCCGGTCCGCGCCGGCTGAAGGCCGGTGCCGCGCGCGACCATATCCTTGGCATCAATGTGGTGTCCGGGCGGGGCGAGGAATTCAAGTCGGGCGGCCGCGTGGTCAAGAATGTCACCGGTTACGATCTGTCGAAGCTGATGGCCAACAGCTGGGGCACATTGGCCGTGTTCACCGATGTCACCTTCAAGGTGCTGCCCGCGGCCGAGACCGAGGTCACGCTCGCGCTGCGTGGCTTGCTCGACGAGGCGGCAGCAAGCGCCATGGCCCTGGCGCTCGGCTCCAGCGCGGAAGTGTCGAGCGCTGCCCATTTGCCCGAGCGCATTGCCGCGCGTGTCGCCGGCGGCGCTCTCGGCAGCGATGCCGCCACGCTGCTGCGGGTCGAGGGTTTTGGTCCGTCCGTCGCCTATCGTATCGCCGCGCTGAAGACGCTGCTCGGCAAGGCCGGACCGCTGGAGGAAATTTCCGGGGACGTTTCGCGGCAGATCTGGCGCGATGTGCGCGACTGCAGGCCGTTCGCCGACGGCAGCGAGAAACCGGTCTGGCGCGTCTCGATGACGCCTTCCCAAGGGCATCAAATGGTCCTGACCTTGCGCATGCAGGCCGCCGTCAGCGCCTTCTATGACTGGCAGGGCGGGTTGGTGTGGCTGCGTATGGAAGAGGGCGATCCGGAGGCCGCCCTGCTGCGTGGTTTGTTGCGCAAACATGGCGGCGGCCATGCGACTATGGTGCGCGCGGCACCTGCCCATCGTGCCGCGCTGCCGGTGTTCGAGCCGCAGTCGCCGGCGCTTGCCGCACTGAGCAGGCGGCTGAAGCAGGAATTCGATCCGAAGAACATCCTCAATCCCGGCCGCATGGCCCAGGACTAACGCGATGCAGACCAATTTCTCGCTTGCCCAGCTGGCCGATCCCGATGTCGCGGAATCGGAGAAGATCCTGCGCAAATGCGTGCATTGCGGCTTCTGCACCGCCACCTGCCCGACCTATGTGACGCTTGGCAACGAACTCGATTCACCGCGCGGGCGCATCTACCTGATGAAGGACATGCTGGAAAACGGCCGACCCGCCGACAAGGCGATCGTCACCCACATCGACCGCTGCCTGTCCTGCCTGGCCTGCATGACCACTTGCCCGTCGGGCGTCAACTACATGCACTTGGTCGACCATGCCCGCGCCCATATCGAGGAGACCTACAAGCGGCCGCTGCTCGATCGCCTGACCCGCGCCATGCTGGCCTTCGTGCTGCCCTATCCCCAGCGCTTCCGCGCGGCGCTCAAGCTTGCCAAGCTGGGCAAGCCGTTCATCGGCCTGTTCGAGAAGGTCCCGGCGCTGAAGCCGATTGGCGCCATGCTCAAGCTCGCGCCGGCGTCGATCCCGGCAGCTTCGCCGATGGCCTCGCCAGGCATCCATGCCGGGCAGGGGAGGAAAAAGGGCCGTGTCGCCATCCTCACCGGCTGCGCGCAGTCGGTGCTCGATCCTGCCATCAACGACACGACCATTTCGCTGCTGAGGCGGCTCGGCGTCGAGGTCGTGGTGCCTCCGGGCGAGGGCTGCTGCGGCGCGCTGGTCCACCATATGGGGCGCGAAGAGGCAGCCCTTGCCTCGGCACGGCAGAACGTCGATGCCTGGACGCGCGCCATCGACCAGGGCGGTCTCGACGCTATCATCATCACCGCGTCGGGTTGCGGCACGACGATCAAGGACTATGGCTTCATGCTGCGTCTCGATCCGGCCTATGCCGAAAAGGCCGCGCGCGTGTCGGCGCTGGCCAAAGACATCACCGAATATCTGGCCGCTTTTGGCCTGCCCGAACCTGTGCGCAAGCCAGGCACGGTCGTTGCCTATCACTCGGCCTGCTCGATGCAGCACGGCCAGAAAATCAGCCGCCAGCCGAAGGAGCTGTTGACGAAGGCCGGCTTCGTCGTGCGCGAGCCGCGCGAGGGCCATCTGTGCTGCGGTTCGGCCGGCACCTACAACATCCTGCAGCCCGAGATTTCGGCCAGGCTACGCGACCGCAAGGTGAAAAACATCGAGGCAACGGGCGCCTCGATCGTCGCCACCGGCAACATCGGCTGCATCACGCAGATCGCGTCCGCCGCCAGGATGCCAGTGGTGCACACAGTAAAACTGCTCGACTGGGCCTATGGCGGACCGAAGCCGCAAGGCGTTCTTGACGAGAGCCTGATCGGCGCGGAGTAGGGCCGCGCTCGGCGGTTACTCCGCCGCGAGCCGGTCTGCGGTTCCGTATGTCGCCTCGTAAAGCGCGCGCTGGCGGCTGAGCGCCACCATCGTGTTGCGCAGCAGGATCGCCACGGTGATCGGACCGACGCCGCCCGGCACAGGCGTGATCCAGGAGGCGACCTCGCGCACGCTTTCGGTGTCGACATCGCCGACGATGCGGCTCGTCCCGTCCGGCCCGATTTCGGAATTGATGCCGATGTCGATGACGGCAGCACCGGGCTTGACCATGTCGGCCTTGATCAGCCTTGGCTTGCCCACTGCAACGAACAGCGCGTCGGCGCGCCGCGCGTGTGCTGCGACCGACCGCGTCATGTGGTGGCAGACGGTCACCGTCGCGCCTTCGCTCATCAGCAGGAACGCGATCGGCTTGCCGACGATTTCCGAATGGCCGACGATGACGACTTCCAATCCCTTGAGGTCTAGCCCGGTTTCCTTGAGCAGCTCGACCGAGGCGGCCGCCGTGCAGGGCGCGAGATCGAGCTGGTTGTAGACGATGTTGCCGATCGAGGCCGGGTGCATGCCCTCGACATCCTTGAGCGGATGCACCGCCGCCTGCAGCGTCTTGATCGGGATATGGGCGGGCACAGGTCGTTGGATGATGATGCCGGTGACGCGCGGATCGGCGTTCAGGCCGTGGATGGCGGCCTCCAGTTCGCCCGACGTGATGGTGGCGGGAAAACGCCTTTCCTCGAAATCGATGCCGGCGAGCTCGGCCTTGGCGCGCTGGTTGCGCACATAGACATCGACCGCGTCGGTATCGCCGACGGTGATCGAGATCAGTTTGGGCGGAAAACCCTCGGCTTTGGCAATCGCAGCATCCTCGCGCACGGCGGCGATGATGCGCTGGGCAACCGGGCCGCCTTTGAGATAGCGGTTGTCGTCGGACAGGGACATGGATGAACTCTTTTGTCTGGTGGCGCTCCCATAGCAAAGGAACATCGAAAATGGCAGCACGAAAGCGAACCACCATGCCTTCGGCGCGACGTTCGGGCGCAGCCTTGCCTGGGTGTTGGCTCGGTTTTCACAGGAAAACGGAAAGGGCAGCGCGGTTTCCCGTGCTGCCCTTCCTGACCGGCCGCATCCCCATACGGCCCGTCCCCCGTTATCTCCTAGACTGGCCCCTAAAAGCTCAATGCTTTGCCGCCAAGTGATTCGCGAGAACTATTATATCACCTCGACCGTGGTTCCGACATTGACCCGCTCATAGAGGTCGACCACGTCCTCGTTGCGCATGCGGATGCAGCCAGACGACACTGCGCCGCCGATCGTCCACGGCTGGTTGGTGCCATGGATGCGGTACTCGGTCGTGCCGAGATAGAGCGCGCGCGCGCCGAGCGGGTTCTCCATGCCGCCGGCCAGATAGGTCGGCAGATAGCGGCCCTTGGCGGCTTCGCGCTTGATCATCTGCGCTGGCGGGCGCCAGTCCGGCCACTCGCGCTTGTTGGTGATCTTGTGCGTGCCCGACCATTCGAAGCCCGGCTTGCCGGTGCCGACGCCGTAGCGCCGCGCCTTGCCGTTCTTCTCGACCAGGAAGAGGAAATTCTGCGTCGTGTCGATGACGATCGTGCCCGGCTTCTGCGGGCCGTCATAGGCGACTTCCTGCGGCAGGTAGATCGGGTTGATCTGCGGGCGCATGGCCACACGCTTGGCCGGAGCCTGCACGGCTGCCGTCCGCACGCGGTCGGGCTGCGCCGGTTGCGCGGTGCGCAGGCGCGGCTGCTGCACGACCTGGCGGTTCTGCCGCACGATGCCGGGCGCATTGCCCAGCTGCAGCACCCAGGGGGCGGAAAGGTCGGGGCTGACCATCACCGGCGGCCTGTCGGCATAGCGGTCGTCAGCGGCTGAGGGCGTGACGCCGGAGGCAAACACAGCCATGGCGCCAAGCACGGGAAACAAAACTCTCTTCATCGGGAACGCACCCTTGATCGTCTGATAAAACCGGGTGGAAACGACCTCCCGGTTCAGCGATCATTGGCGCGCAAGCAGCAACCGAAACATGAATCGGAATGCGTAAAATGCGGTTCTGTCAGTAAACCTTTTGGTGTGGTTACCGCCGGGTTCAGGAATCTGGTAAAGCCACAGTAAATGCAGCGCGCAAGCGCATTAACGAACGGATTTGGGCCAATGGAAAAAGACAATAGCGGCCTGCTCGCCGGTCCCGACGGTGTCGCGCGCTGCTTCTGGCATGGCAATTTGCCCGACTATCTGCACTATCATGACCATGAATGGGGCCGGCCGGTGTCGGACGACCGCAGGCTGTTCGAAAAGATCTGCCTCGAAGGTTTCCAGTCGGGCCTGTCGTGGCTGACCATCCTGCGCAAGCGCGAGAATTTTCGCGAGGCCTTCGCCGGCTTCGACTTCGACAAGGTCGCCGCCTTCACCGACAAGGATGTCGAGCGCCTGCTTGGCAATGCCGGCATCATCCGCCATCGCGGCAAGATCGTCTCGACCATCAACAACGCCAAGCGCGCTCGCGAAATGGTGGACGAGTTCGGCTCGCTGGCCGCCTGGTTCTGGAAGTTCGAACCCGGCAAGGACGAGCGGCCCAGGATCGTCGACCTCGCCCATCTGCGCGCCAACCCGACCACGGCGGTCTCGGTGCGGATTTCGAAGGAATTGAAGAAGCGCGGCTGGAGTTTTGTCGGCCCGACCACGGTCTATGCCTTCATGCAGGCCATGGGCCTGGTCAACGACCACCTCGAGGGTTGTGTTTGCCGCAAGGAGGTCGAGAAGGAAAGGAAGGCTTTCAAGCGGCCGAAGTAGGGCTCAGGTGCCGTTGATGCTGGCCAGGAACAGGCCGGCGACGATCGCAACCACGGTGGCCACCGTCGGGTAGATCACGAGCAGGCCGGTCACCAATGCATCGCGCATCGAAGGCCCCTTGCCGATATCGGCCGGTATCTCGAATGGCCCGGCGGGCTGGCCAACCATCTTCGGAGCGCGGATGTCGGCCGGACGCAAGCGCGCCGGCAGTTCGCCGGCATCGATGTTGGCATGGAATTTTGTTGCGCTGGTCATGTCCCGAACCCCTTCATGTGGTGCGCTATATCGGCCGCGATTGTGTCGGCACGATGCCGTGCTCATGGCCGGACTGTTTCATTTTCGGTTCGTTTTTGTTTCAATCGTTTTCCTTCTCCCCTTGTGGGAGAAGGTGGATCGGCGCGCAGCGCCGAGACGGATGAGAACACCCCTCATCCGACCCCGCTTCGCGAGGCCACTTCTCCCGCAAGGGAGAAGGCAGAGGCGGTGACCCTTGCCGGTCCCGGCTGCATCGGTTAGGACACGCGCACTCAAAATAAGTCGTCATTTACCTAGCAAAAAGACCCCATCTCATGGCCGACAAATCGGAAAAGACGAAAGCGCGGCTGCCGCGCGGTTTTGCCGACCGCAGCGCCGAGGATATCCGCGCCGTCGAGAAGATGATGGCGACGATCCGCTCGGTTTATGAGCTCTATGGTTTCGAACCGGCCGACCAGCCGCTAATCGAATACACCGACGCGCTGGGCAAATTTCTGCCCGACCAGGACCGGCCGAACGAGGGCGTGTTCTCGTTCCAGGACGATGACGACCAGTGGCTGTCGCTGCGGTATGACCTGACCGCGCCGACGGCGCGCTTCGTTGCCGAGAATTATGAGCGCCTGCCAAAACCCTACCGCAGCTACCGCTCCGGCTGGGTGTTCCGCAACGAGAAGCCGGGCCCCGGCCGCTTCCGCCAGTTCATGCAGTTCGACGCCGACACGATCGGCACGCCGGGTGTCGCGGCGGACGCCGAGATGGCGATGATGATGGCCGATGTCATGGAAGCGCTCGGCATCAAGCGCGGCGACTACGTCATCCGCGTCAACAACCGCAAGGTGCTGGATGGTGTGCTGGAGGCGATCGGCCTTGGCGGCGACGACAATGCCGGACGCCGGCTGACCGTGCTGCGCGCCATCGACAAGCTCGACAAGCTCGGTCCGGAAGGCGTGAGGCTCCTGCTTGGCCCCGGGCGCTGGGACGGCGGCAAGGAAGGCGAGGGAGATTTCGCCAAGGGTGCCGGGCTGGACAACGCGCAATCCGAAGCGGTTCTTCTTGCGACGGCGAGAAATGCGCAGGGCCAGGATGCCAGCGTCAGCGCGAACTCAGTCTACCAGGAAGGTGTCGGGGAACTCTCGATAATTGAAGCTTTGGTCCGGGCTGCGGGATATGGCGAAGACCGTATTGCCATGGACCGCTCCGTCGTGCGTGGCCTCGAATACTACACCGGTCCGGTTTTCGAAGCCGAGCTTCTGGCCGAGATCCCCAATGAAGACGGCCAGATCGTGCGCTTCGGCTCGGTCGGCGGTGGCGGCCGTTATGATGGCCTGGTCTCGCGCTTCCGTGGCGAGCCGGTGCCGGCGACCGGTTTCTCCATCGGCGTCTCCAGGCTGATGACGGCGCTGAAGAACCTCGGCAAGCTCGACAGCGCCGACGTGATCGCGCCGGTCGTCGTGCTGGTGATGGACAAGGACACCGACAGCCTCGGCCGCTACCAGAAGATGGTGAGCGAACTGCGCGCTGCCGGCATCCGTTCCGAGATGTATCTCGGCGGCGCCGGCATGAAGGCGCAGCTCAAATATGCCGACCGGCGCGGCTGCCCGGTCGCAATCATCCAGGGCGGCGACGAGCGCGCCAAGGGTGAACTGCAGATCAAGGATCTGATCGAAGGCGCGCGCATGTCGGCCGAGATCACCGACAACGCCGAATGGCGCGCCGCGCGCCCCGCGCAGGTGACGGTGGCCGAAAGCGAGCTGGTCGCCGAGGTAAGCCGGATATTGGCGGCGCAGGCTGCCGATCGCGCAGAGGGTGGCGCTTGAACACCCCCCTCTGGCCTGCCGGCCATCTCCCCCGCAAGGGGGGAGATTGGATGTTCCGTAGGCCTTCGCCAATCTCCACCGTCGAAGAAGAGGCGCCGTGTCTCAAGCTGCCGATCTCCCTCCTTGCGGGGGAGATGGCCGGCAGGCCAGAGGGGGGTGCCTCGCGCCCATCCTGTCCATGACCTCCCGCTATCCCGCCATCTCAGCCGACATCACCAGCCTCTTCGCCACGCGCAACACGCATGCGGTCGAGGTTGCCATCCTGCAGCCGGCAGATCCCTTCCTCGACATGGCCGGTGAGGATCTGCGGCGGCGCATCTTCCTTACCGAGAGCGAGACCGGGCAGACGCTATGCCTGCGGCCGGAATTCACCATTCCGGTCTGTCTCGACCATATAAGCTCTCAGGCTGGAACGCCGCGCCGTTATTCCTATCTGGGCGAGGTGTTTCGCCAGCGCCGCGAAGGCGGCAACGAGTTTTTCCAGGCCGGCATCGAGGATCTCGGCGACCGCGACACGGCCGAGGCCGATGCGCGCTCCGTGGCCGACGCGCATGCTTTGCTGTCGCTGGTGCTGCCCAACCGTTCCCTGGCGGTGACGCTCGGCGACCAGGCCATTTTCGAAGCCGTGCTCGCCGCCCTTGGGTTGCCGCGTGGCTGGCGCATGCGGCTTGCCCGGGCCTTCGGCTCGGCGCCGATGCTTGAGGCAGCACTCGCCGATCTCGCCAATCCGCAACGCAACAGCCAGCTTTCAGGCGATGTCGCGGCGCTTGTCCTCGACGGCGATGTTGAAGGTCTTTCGGCGCACATCGCCGGCGGCATGGAGGAGGCCGGCCTGTCGGCGTCGGCCGGGCGCTCGCCGTCGGACATTGCACGGCGGCTGATCGAAAAGGCCGAGTTGCGCAGCGTGCGACTGTCGAACGAGGCTTTCGCGGCGCTCAAGAACTTTCTGGCCATCGATGTGCCGCTCGATGGCGCGGCCCAGGCGCTGGAGAGCTTCGCCGCCGCTGCAGGTCTTTCGCTGGGTGCGGCGCTGGAAAAGTTCGCGGCACGCGCCAGGGCGATCGAGGCGCATGGCTTGCCGGTAGGAACAATCCGCTACGATGCCGCTTTCGGCCGACCGCTCGACTATTACACCGGTGTGGTCTTCGAAATCGCGGCGCAGGATGGCGAGCGCCCCCTGGCCGGCGGCGGCCGCTACGACCGATTGCTGACGCTGCTCGGCGCCAAGACCGCGATCCCCGGCGTCGGCTTTTCGGTCTGGCTCGACCGCATCGAGGCGTTGCGGGAGACGGCACCATGATCACGTTGGCCATTCCCTCGAAGGGTCGGCTGAAGGAGCAGGCGCTGGAGGTGCTGGCCAAGGCTGGCCTCACCGTCAGCCTGCCCGGCGACGAGCGCTCCTATCGCGCCCGCATCGAGGGCGCGGAAGGCATCGAGGTCGCGCTCCTGTCGGCTTCCGAGATAGCTGGCGAGATCGGCCAGGGCGCGGTCGATCTCGGCATCACCGGAGAGGACCTGGTGCGCGAGAACCTCGCCGATTGGGAGGCCCGCGTGGAAATCGTCGCCCGTCTCGGCTTCGGCCATGCCAATGTCGTGGTTGCGGTGCCCGAGATCTGGCTCGACGTCGACACCATGGCCGATCTCGATGACGTCGCCGCCGATTTCCGCCAGCGTCACGGCCGGCGGCTGCGCATCGCCACCAAATACTGGCGGCTGACCCAGCAGTTCTTTTCGCAGAAGCACGGCATCCAGGTCTATCGCATCGTCGAAAGCTTGGGTGCCACCGAGGGCGCGCCGGCGGCTGGCCTCGCCGATGTCATCGTCGACATCACCACGTCAGGCTCGACGCTGCGCGCCAATCACCTCAAGGTGCTGGGCGATGGCGTTGTCCTGAAGTCGCAAGCCTGCCTGGTGGCGTCGAAGAAGCCGCGTGCGGCGGCCGATGAAGCCCTGCTGCGCGACATCGCGTCGAAGATGAGCGCCCTCCTCCTTGAAGGGCAGGTGACTTGAAAGGCAGCCGCTGAAGGCGGGCAGCACCTCCACTACCATCGGCGGGATTTCCACCGTCCCGGCAGGCTGATAGGTTTGGTTCGTCCTGGGAGGATACAGCGATGCCGGTCAATCTCGACGAGCTGAAGAACGCCACCAATCTGCGTGGCCGCGCCGTTCGCAATGGCAATGTCTTCGTGGCCCCTGTCGATGGCAAGGCGCATGTCTCCGGCGAGCGCGCGCCGCCGCTGCTCAAGGAGACGATCCCCGCGCTGTTCTCCGACACCGCCAGCAAATATGCCACGCAAGATGCCGCCGTCTTCGTTGGCCAGGACAAGCGCTTCACCTGGAGCGAACTGTCGGACACGGTCGATGCGCTGGCCGCCGGCTTCTTGGCGCTGGGACTGGAAAAGGGCGACCGCGTCGGCATCTGGTCGCCAAACCGCTGGGAGTGGCTGGTGACCCAGTTCGCCACCGCCCGCATCGGCTTGATCCTGGTCAACATCAACCCTGCCTACCGACTGACCGAATTGGACTATGCGCTGAACAAGGTCGCCTGCAAGGCGCTGGTGACGGCGGCCAGCTTCAAGACCTCCGATTACCTCGGCATGATCGAGACGCTGGCGCCGGAGATCGCCGAGGCCACGCCCGGCAAGCTCAAGGCGCAAAAGCTGCCGGCGCTGAAGATCGTCATCCGCATGGGCGAAGAGAACTCGCCCGGCATGTTCAATTTCGGCGACGTGCTGGCAATGGCCGGCCGCGACGAGCATGACAGTCTCGACCGCATTTCCGAGAGTCTGAAGCCTGGCGACGCCATCAACATCCAGTTCACGTCAGGCACCACGGGCGCGCCCAAGGGCGCGACGCTGACCCATTCGAACATCGTCAACAACGGCAATTTCGTCACTTCGGCGATCAAATTGACCGTCGACGACCGGCTGTGCATCCCGGTGCCGCTCTATCACTGCTTCGGCATGTCGATGGGCACGATGGGCTGCGTCTCGAAGGGCGCGACCATGGTTTTCCCGGGCGAGGGCTTCGATGCCGGCGCCACGCTGAAAGCCGTGGCGCAGGAGCGTTGCACCGGGCTCTATGGCGTGCCGACCATGTTTGTCGGCCTGCTCGATCATCCGGATTTCCAATCCTTCGATCTCTCCAGCCTGCGCACCGGCATCATGGCCGGCTCGCCATGCCCGATCGAGGTGATGAAGAAGGTGGTGTCGCTGATGCATATGTCGCAGGTGACCATCGCCTACGGCATGACCGAGACCAGCCCGGTGTCGTTCCAGAGCGGCGTCGACGATCCCCTGGAAAAGCGCGTCTCGACCGTCGGGCGCATTCATCCCCATGTCGAGGTCAAGGCGGTCGATGCCGACGGCGCCACGGTTGCGATCGGCGCGCCGGGCGAGCTGTGCACACGCGGCTATTCCGTGATGAAGGGCTACTGGGACGACGACGACAAGACACGCGAGGCGATCGATGCCGACGGCTGGATGCACACCGGCGACCTCGCCACCATCGACGCCGAGGGCTATTGCAACATCGTCGGCCGGGTCAAGGACATGGTCATCCGCGGCGGCGAGAACGTCTACCCGAGAGAGGTGGAGGAATTTCTCTACCGCCATCCCAAGGTCCGGGAAGTGCAGGTATTCGGCATTCCCGACACCAAATATGGCGAGGAGCTGTGCGCCTGGATCGTGCTCAAGCCCGGCCAGATCGCCACCGAGCAGGAGATCAAGAACTTCTGCGCCGGCCAGATCGCCCACTATAAGATCCCCCGCCACATCCGCTTCCGCACCGAATTGCCGATGACGGTGACCGGCAAGCCGCAAAAATTCCTGATGCGCGAAGCGATGGTGGAGGAACTGGGACTGGTGACGCAGAAGACGGCGTGAGGGGCGGGCGCCTCGATTTCGTCATTGCGCTCGATAATGCCAAGGTCGCGCGACCTCGCGGCATCTTCAGGAGCCGCGGACACATGGGGGGCTTGCATGACTGGTTTCGGACGATCGGCGATTTCCTACGCGATGCCCCTCGCTGCGCTGGCGATGGCTGTCGCGGTCAGAGCCAGCGGGCTGTCGGTGGACCAGGGTTCGTTGAATGCCAGGATCCTTGTCGGTGCGCTGTCGAGTGCGATCATGTTCGTCACCATTTTCGTGGTGCTCGACCACGCCGAGGCGGTAGCTCGGCGGGTAGGGGAGCCGTACGGCACGCTGGTGCTGACGTTTGCCGTCACGGCGATCGAAGTGTCGATCATTGTTTCCATGATGCTGCATGGAGAGAACAACCCGACGCTGGCACGGGAGTCCGTCTTCTCGACGGTGATGATCACGTCCACCGGCGTTGTCGGCATGTGTCTCGCGCTTGGCGGCTGGCGTCATCGCAAGCAGGCCATCGTGCGGCAAGGGACCAGTGCCTATCTGGCGGTTCTGATCGCGCTGACCGTCATGACGCTTATTCTGCCGACCTACACCCAGACTACGGATCCCGGCACGTTTTCGGCAGCCCAACTTGGTTTCGTCAGCGTCCTTTCAGTGCTGCTTTATGCAAGCTTCGTGTTCGCGCAGACCGTGCGGCACCGGGAAGACTTTATCCAGGGACAACCATACGACGTTTCGGTGCTCGCTGCCCCTCACGAGAACATCTCTGCCAGCGCTCTGCTGCTGGTGGCCGGACTGATCGGAATTGTCATGCTCGCCGAGCAGGTCGCGGCAAGCGTCGAAAATACGCTCGTTGCCTACCAGGTGACCCAGGCTGACAGCATTGTGGGGGCAATGATCGCGGGGCTGGTGTTGATGCCGGAGGCCATTTCGGCGGTGCGCGCTTCACTCAACAATGAGCTGCAGCGCGGCTTGAATGTCGCGATGGGTTCGGCTTGCGCCACGATCGGCCTGACCATACCGGGAGTTGCTGCCGCAAGCCTGCTGACGGGGAGAGGATTGACCTTGGGGCTGCCGGCTGCCGATGCGGTGCTTTTGGTCCTGGCGCTTTTCATATGCAATGTAAGCTTCAGCACCGAAAGAACGACGTTCTTGACCGGAATGGTCCATCTTGTGGTATTTTTTACCTATGTATTTCTGATATTTATACCGTGAAAGCCTTGGTGCAAGCGAAGCGCCAGCGGTAGGCATCCTTCATTATCTCAGACCGCGGATTTGAGGTGATCGATGAAGGCGCGCAGCTTCGGCAGGATTTGGCGCTTGCCGGGATGATAGAGGAAGACGCCCGGCGTCGTGGCGGCGATGCTGTCCAGCACCGGCTCGAGTTTTCCCTGCGCTATCTGAGCTTCGGCGACGGGCCGAGGGATCTGCGCCAGCCCGATCCCCCGCATCGCGGCCCCGACCATCGTTGGATAATCATGCGCGATCAGCGGGCCTGAGACCATGGCCTCGATCGCCTCGTTGCCGTCAATGAAGGACCACGGCGCGATGGCGCCGTTCGAACGGCGCAAGCGCAGGCAGGCGTGGTGGCGCAAATCCTCCACCCGCTCGGGGCGCCCGTGGCGCTCGAAATAGTCAGGACTGCCGACGACCACGAACGAGAACGACGGCGTCAGTCGCACGGCGACCATGTCGGGGGCGATGAACTGGCCGAGGCGAATGCCGGCATCGAAACCGCCGGTCGCGAGATCGACCATCTCGTCGCTGGCGGCGATCTCCAGTTCGACCTCGGGATAGGCCCGACAGAAGGACGCGATCACCGGCTCCAGGATCAACGGCACCACGGCGCGGGGCACCGACAGGCGCAGCAGGCCGGTCGGCCGTTGGCCGACGTCACGGGCGGCCTCGCCGGCGGCGACGATCTCCTCGAAGGCAGGACCGGCACGATCGAGGAACCGCTGACCAGCCTCGGTCAGACCGACGCTGCGCGTCGTGCGGACAAACAGCGCGGCGCCGATGCGGGCTTCCAGCGCGCGCACCGCCTGGCTCACGGCGGATGGCGTCACGCCGAGATCGGCGGCGGCGCGGCGGAAGTTGCGGCGCCTGGCGACAGCCAGGAACACCTCGACACCCTCCAGCGCACCATGCCTGACTGTGTAGTTCTGCTTCATGGGTCGTTGTGATTACAACGGATAGTCGAACGATGGAAGCGGGCCTAACTAGGGAGACGAAGCCAGGAGACATCTTGCGATGACCGATGAATTTGATGGTGTGCGCGAGCACTATCGCGCGACCGGCCTGACCGAGCGGTTGAGGACGGTGCTGGCCGCCCTTGGCCCGGAGGATCAGCTTCTCACGCCCCAGCAATTGGGCACCCTCGATCAATTTCACACCCGTGGGCTTGCGGCGACCGCCGAGCTTGCTCAACTGGCCGGAATCGAGGCGGACATGTCGGTACTGGATGTCGGCTCGGGCATCGGCGGGCCGGCGCGCTTTCTGGCCGCGACCTATGGCTGTCGGGTTACTGGCGTCGATCTCAGCGAGCCTTTCGTGGATGCCGCGCGCTATCTGACCGAGCGCACGGGGCAGAGCGGGCAGCTGTCCTTCCAGACCGCCAGCGCCTTGGAGCTTCCATTCGATGATGGCCGTTTCGACATCGTGCTGCTGCAGCATGTGGCGATGAACATCCCCGACCGGACGCGTCTCTACCGGGAAATTCGGCGCGTGCTGAAGTCAGGCGGCAGATTTGCCACCTTCGACGTCGTGTTGGCCGGCGGCCAGCCGCATTATCCGCTTCCCTGGGCGCGAACGCCGGCGACGAGCTTTCTCCTTACAATCGACGAGACGCGCAAGGCGATCGAACCGGCCGGCTTCCGCGCGCTGGCGTGGCAAGACGATACCGAGGTCGCCAAGACCTGGTTCGCGCAGTTGCGTGCGTCGGGTCCGCCGCCTTCGCCAAACCTCGGCGTTGTGATGGGATCGGACTTTGCCGAGGTTGCGGCCAATTTGGGGCGAAATCTCATGCAAGGCCGGCTCGGCATCCTGACCGCGGTGTTCGAGGCCGCGTCGACCAACAGCTGACAGGAGACCGGAATGTCGACGGAAGCCCTTTTTCAGACACATCTCGTCCTTGGCTATGTCGTGTGGCTGCTTTGCTTTGGCGCATACGGTCTGCCGTGGCTCGGATCGATGGATCGGATCGCGGCGCAACGCGCTATCGCCACGCTGCACAGCTTCCGCTTCTTCGGCCTCGTCTTCATCCTTCCGGGCGTCGTCAGCCCCGATCTGCCGGCCAGCTTCGCCACCTTTGCCGCCTATGGCGACTTCGCAACCGGGGTGCTGGCCATGCTGGCGCTGCTTAATGTCAAGGTACGCCAGCTGTTCTGGGCGTTCGTCGTCGCCTTCAACATCGTTGGCATGGTCGACCTCATCGTCGACTATTATCAGGCCATCCAGGCCGATCTTCCTGCCCATGCGGGGCTGCTGGGCGCCGCCTACGCGATCCCGATCCTCTACGTGCCGCTGCTGATGATCACGCATATCACCGCGTTCTATTTTCTGCTGCGTCCCCACCGGAGCGCATCTCGCGCCATCACGGAGAATGCGAGGGCTTCCTAGATCAACTGGGAGCTCGGCTGCACTTTCGAAGGCAATAGCGGCGAGGCGGAAGCGGATGCTACCGCCGTCCGCTCCTTATCTCGGTCGGCCGTGGCGCCGTGCCGGGCTCCTGCACGAGCGGTCCGAGCAGCACCTCTCCGAACAGCGGCTGATAGCTCCGGCGCACCACGGGATCCTCCTTGAAGGATAGCGCATACTGGCCGATCTGGTGGAAATAGGTGATGCGGGCCCTGACCAGGCTTTCGTCCGGGGGATAGCCCATGGCGCGGAACGAGCGGATCAGCAGCGCTATGCGCAAATCGTCCATGTCCTTCACCTCCTGCGCCAGTTTTCGGGAGGTTCGCGACCAGTCGCGGATGGCCAGATCGAGCAGAGGGCTGAACGGTGCTTCGTCGACCCACACATGCACGATGTCGGTGAAGAATTGCAGCCCGTCAATGTCGTGCATCTCGCGCATCGCCCAGAACGGCGCGCAGTTGATGTTGCGCCATTCCTGCAGCAGGCCGCCACGAAGATCGTCCAGGCTGGCAAAATGGAAATAGAAGCTGCCGCGCGTGACCTTCAACTGCTTGGAGAGGCGGTCGATCTTCACCTCGGCGATGCCACGCTTCTCCAGCACCTTGCGCGCGGCGGCGATCCAGGCGTCGCGGCTGAGCGTCTGCCGCGCGGTCTTCGAACGCGGGGCTGCCTTGGACGGTCTCTTGCCTCTGGCCGGGGCGCTGTCGGCTTTCATGTGATCAAGACCTTCATCGCCATGCGCGACGCCTCCAATCCGTTCGCCGGCTTCGATGCGCTTCGCGACTCTTCGAGGGTCCATCTATCGCGGAACGCGCGACCAGAGCAATTCCAGGAACCGCTCTATGGCAATGCGCTGATCCGCTCCAGCATGAGTTCGAAGAACGGCGCCGGATCGATGCGTCGCAGAACGTTGCAGTTCTTGGTGCGGCCGGTCACGTGCCACCAGTCGACCACCGTCATGCCGATCGTCTCCGGCGAGACGATGTCGACCGTCACCGCGCACTGCCGCTGCTCATAGATCTGTGGCGCCAGCAGGTAACCGGTGACGCAGGCATCGTGGATGGGGCGCGCCGGCGTTTCGAATTTGTGAGTGCCGTACTGGCGATAGAAGTCCGCCAGATTGGCGGCCTCGACCGCGGCGCGGCTGCCGGTTGCACGCAGGCGGTCGAGCCACTCGGGCGTCATCAGTGCGGTGTAGGTGCAGTCGATGCCGGCCATGGTCACCGGCACGCCGCTGTCGAACACCTTATGTGCCGCATGCGGGTCGACGAAGATATTGAATTCCGCCGCGGGCGTGGCGTTACCGCCCTGGAAAAAGCCGCCGCCCATCAGCACCACCTCGCGCAGCCGGGGCACGATCCTCGGCTCCATGGTCATGGCCATGGCGACGTTGGTCATCGGCCCGAGCGTGCAGACGGTCAGATCGCCCTCCGGCGCCTCCATGATCGTGCGCACCAGGTAATTCACTGCGTGTTCGCTCTGCAGCGGCGTCACGGGTTCGGGAAGATCGGCGCCGTCTAGCCCGGTTTCGCCATGAACATACTCGGCCGTGATCAGCTTGCGCACCATCGGCGCCGGGCATCCGGCATGGACCGGCACGTCAGGCCGCCCGGCAAGCTCCACGACCTTCAACGCGTTCTTCGACGTCAGGGCGAGCGGCACGTTGCCCCCGACCGTGGTGATGCCGATCACCTCGAGTTCGACCGGAGATCCCAGTGCGAAGAGGATGGCGAACGCGTCGTCCTGGCCCGGATCGGTGTCGATGATGATCTTGCGTGGTGCCATGTTTCAGCGCTCTTCCTTTTGCGGTCGAAAGCCTATTGATGAGGCCGTTCGGATGTGTAGAAATACAGTACTGTATCTTATGTTCAAGACAGGGTGTTCGAAAATGGATGCACAAGCGCGCGGCGATTTTTCCGAAATCCCGATCCTCGACGTGTCGGCGCTCTACGGCGACGACGAAGGCGCGATCCGCGAGACGGCGGCGACGCTGCGCCGCTACCTCGAGACGATCGGGTTCCTCTATGTCACCGGCCACCCCATTCCGCGCGCCGATGTCGAAGCCGTCCGCGAAGCCAGCAAGCGCTTCTTTGCCTTGCCGGAGGAGGAAAAGCTCAAGCTGAAGATCGACCGGAATTTCCGCGGCTATCTGCCCTTCGCCGGCTCGACAATCGTAACCTCCTCGGTCGCGACGGTCAGCAAGCCGAACCAGAGCGAATCGATCTTCTTCATGCACGAGGTCGGTGCCGACGATCCCAGGGCCCTGGCCGAAAAGCCCTTGCAAGGCCCCAACCAGTGGCCGGACGAGACAGCGCTGGCGGGCTTCCGGCAGACGATCGATCGCTATGTCGAGGAGATGGGTACGCTGGCGCGCAAGATGGTCCGCGCCATCGCGCTCTCGCTCGGGCTGCCCCCCGACAGCCTCGACCGCTATTTCGAGCAGCCGACGACCTTTCTGCGACTGCTGCATTATCCGACGCAGCCCCAGGAAGAAGGCCTCTTCGGCTCGGCGCCGCACACCGACTACGGCTTCATCACCTTGCTGGCGCAGGACAATGTCGGCGGCCTGGAGGTCAAGAACAAGGCCGGCGACTGGGTTCCGGCACCTCCGGTCCCGGACTCCTTCGTGATGAATGTCGGCGACATCCTGGCGCGCTGGTCGAACGACCAGTTCGTCTCAACGCCGCACCGTGTCATCAACCGGTCGGGACGCGAGCGCTATTCGCAGCCCTTCTTCTTCGATCCATCCATGGACGAGACGATCGAAGCGCTGCCGGTCTGCGTGCCGGCCGGCACGCAGCCGAAATACGGGCCGGTGCTCTACGGCGACTATCTGATGGAGCGCATCGACAAGAACTATCACTATCGCAAGAAGAAGGCGGCGGAAGCGGCCGGCGCCTGAGCAGATGCCGAGCCCGAGCCGGCCCCGAACAGCGGCCAGCTCGAGCCTTGCCTGACAAAGACTGCCAACACTGCCAACAAGGAAAAGAAAGGGGAACAGCAATGAATGCATATCTGCGAATGACCAGTCTCGCGCTGGCGATCTCCGCCATCGCCTGGGGTGGGTCCCAGGCCGCCGAGGTTCCGAAATCCACCGATGTCAAGCAGAGCGGAACGCTCGCCGTCGCCAACACGCTGGACTACGCGCCATTCGAATATCTCGATGCCGACGGCAAGCAGACCGGCATCATCGTCGAACTGGCCGGCGAGGTGGCCAAGCTCGTCGATGCCAAGCTCGACGTGCAGCGCACGCCATTTCCCTCGATGATACCGGGCCTGGCGGCGGGCCGTTTCAAGATCGCCTGGGAGACGTTTTCGGCAACGCCCGAGCGGTTGAAGCAGGTCGGTTTCGTCATGTTCCTGAAGGCCGGCCTCGCCGTCTCCACATCGCCAGACAAGAAGGCCAACTTCAGCGGCGACACGCCGCTCTGCGGCAAGCGTGTCGGCGTCTCGGCCGGCAGCGCCTCGGATTTCCTGGTCGACAAGCTCGGCAAGGAGTGCACCGACAAGGGTCAGTCGGCCATCGAAAAATCGGTCTTCAACTCATCGACGGATATCGTCCAGGCCGTGCTGTCCGATCGTGTCGATGCCCGCATGGACGATGCGACCGCATCGAGCTATTTCGAGGTGACGAGCAAGGGCCAGCTGGTGGTTCTGCCGACGCTTTACGAGGTCGCGCCGCTCGGCATGGCGATCGCCAAGGACGACAAGGAAACCGCCGACATGATGGTGGGCGCGCTTTCCGAGCTGTTCAAGAACGGCACTTACAAGGCTATCCTGGAGAAGTACGGCATGGGCGTCTATGCCATCAAGGAACCCTACTTCGTCGGCACCATGGACGCGCTTCGCGCCGAATAGAAATTACCGGCGCCTGATGGTCCGTCAGGCGCCGGCCAGCGATCAGGAGACCAGCGATGGGCGTGGCCCACCCGACCGAGATCGGCGTCGAGCCAGCAGGTGTCGCCGCCGCCGTGTCGCGATTGACCGTCGTGCCGCAGCGCCGCTACGGCATCTGGGTCGGCACGGCGCTTGCGCTGCTGCTGGCGTTTGTGATCATTCGCGCCTTCGCCAGCAATCCGGCCTTCGCCTGGGGCACGGCCGCCGGCTACCTGTTCCATCCCTCGATCATGCGCGGCCTTGGCAACACGCTGATGCTCACCGTCATCATCATGGTGCTGGCGATCGTGGTCGGCACCGTCATCGCCATCATGCGGGTGTCGCCAAGCCCGGTGCTGCGCGCCTTCGCGGGTGTCTATGTCTGGTTCTTCCGCGGTGTCCCGGCCCTGATCCAGCTGATTTTCTGGTTCAACCTGTCGCTGCTGGTGCGCGAAATCTCGCTCACTTTGCCCTTCCTGGGCACGCTGTTTGCCGTGCGCACCAATGATTTCATGACGCCGTTCTTCTCGGCTGTCGTTGCGCTTTCGCTGTGCGAGGCCGGCTACATGGCCGAAATCATCCGCGCCGGCATCAAGTCGGTGCCATCTGGCCAGTCGGAAGCGGCGAGCGCGCTCGGCATGCCCTACCGCATGATCCTGAAGCGCATCACCCTGCCGCAGGCCATGCGCTTCGTATTGCCGCCAACCGGCAATGAGGCGATCAACCTCCTGAAGATGACGTCGCTGGTGACGTTCATTGCCGTCGATGACCTGTTCTATACGGCGCAAAGCATCTATGCGCGCACCTTCGAGACGATCCCGCTCTTGATCGTGGTCGCCTTCTGGTACCTTGCGGTGGTCAGCATCATGTCGGTGGGACAGCATTTCCTGGAGCGCCATTTCGGCCGCAGCGACACGCGCCGCGAGCCCCTGACGATGCGCGCCCTGCGCAACGCCGTCAGCCTGCGCGGCGTCGCCCGATGAGCGATGTGAAGTCAGAAAATCGCGCCCGCTTCGGCGTGCCGGCCAACTCCATGGTGTTCGCGCGCGGCGTACGCAAATCCTATGGCCCGCTCGAAGTCCTCAAGGGGGTCGACTTCGACGTGCCCGAGGGATCGGTGGCTTGCATCATCGGCCCGTCGGGATCCGGCAAGAGCACGTTCCTGCGCTGCATCAACCATCTGGAGAAACTCAGCGCCGGCATCCTGCTGGTGGACAGCCAGTTCGTCGGCTACGACCTCCAGGGCGACAAGCTTTACGAGGTCAAGGACGATCTCCTGTGCCGGCGCCGGGCAGAAATCGGCATGCTGTTCCAGTCGTTCAACCTGTTCTCGCATATGACGGTGATGGAGAACCTGATCGAGGCGCCGACCCAGGTGCGGCGCATTCCCGCCGATCAGGCCAAGGCCGAGGCGGAGGTGCTGCTGCGGCGTGTCGGCCTCGTCGACAAGATCGACCGCTATCCGCGCGAACTGTCCGGCGGCCAGCAGCAGCGTGTTGCGATTGCGCGCGCCATGGCAATGAAGCCGAAGGTTCTGCTGTTCGACGAGCCGACATCGGCGCTCGATCCGGAACTGGTCGGCGAGGTGCTGCAGGTGATGCGCGACCTGGCCGAGAGCGGCATGACGATGGTCGTCGTCACCCACGAGATCGGCTTTGCCCGCGAGATCGGCGATCAGCTCGTCTTCATGGATGGCGGCGTGATCGTCGAACGTGGCGCGCCGCGCGAGATGATCGCCAACCCGAAATCGCCGCGAACCCGCGAGTTCCTGTCCCGGGTTCTGTGAGGTCTCCTTGTCGGGGCGCGGTTGCCACTTCTCGGGATCATGTCGCCAACGCCGCTGGGCCCAGGCTGCGGATGATCTTGGCAAGTTCGACGCATTCGCCGTGCCTGGTACTGTTACGACGCCAGGCAAGGCAAATCATGCGTTGCGGCATCGGCTCCTGGAACGGCACGATCTTCAGGTCCGGGATGGTGCCCGCTGGCCCGGCCGCCATTTCGGGGACGAGCGTGACGCCGAGCCCATGCGCCACCATCTGCAAGAGCGTGGTCAGGCTGGTGGCGCCGTAGCTTGCCATCGCCACCGGGCGCACATTGCCGCAGACGGCCAGCGCCTGTTCGCGCAGGCAATGACCTTCCTCCAGCAGCATCAGCCTCTCCAGTGCCGGGCTCTCTGGCGGAACCGGCGGCGAGGCGAAGGCGGGATCGCCTGATGGCACGGCCAGGAAGAACCTGTCGGGAAACAGTGCCTCGGTGGTCAGGCCCGGATGATCGAGCGGAAGTGCGGCGATGAAGGCGTCGAGCTTTCGCGATGCGGTATCTTCGACCAGGGACGTGGTGACGGCCTCGCGCAGTTCGAGCAGCAAGGCCGGAAAGTGCTTTTTGAGCTCTGGCAGGGCGCGCGGCAAGAGATAGGGCGCGACGGTCGGGATGATGCCCAGGCGGAAGCGTCCCTCCATGGCCATGCGGCCGCGCCGGGCCGTCGTTTCGACGTCGCGTATGTCGGCCAGGATACGTTCGATGCGCGGCAAAAGCGCTGCCGCTTCGTCGGTCATCCTGACCGACTTGCCGCCACGTTCGAACAGCCGGCAGTTCAGCCGCTGCTCCATCTCCGCGATCTGCGCGGACAGGGCCGGCTGGCTGACACCGGCAAGTTTCGCGGCACGCCCGAAATGCAGCGTCTGGGCCAGCATTTCGAAATAATGCATCTGGCGAACTGTCAATGCTATCATAAGGAAATCCTATCAAAACAAACAGGAAAGGCAATTTGTCTTTATCGGCAAGGCAGCCTAGTCTGGAACCATTCCAGATTGGTGCGGCCACTGGCTGCCCCCTAGAATCCTGGCAAGATCAAACCTCGGCAAATCGGAGACGAACATGGACGCGAAAACCGACGACAACAGCGCGGGCAAATGCCCTGTGGCGCATGGATCCGCCGGCCGGACCAACCGTGACTGGTGGCCGAACCAGCTCGACCTCGGCGTTCTCCACCAGCAGTCGAACCTGTCGGACCCGATGGGCGAGGATTTCGACTACGCCAAGGAATTCGCGAGCCTCGATCTCGATGCGGTCATCCAGGACCTGCACAAGGTCATGACGGATTCGCAGGATTGGTGGCCGGCGGACTTTGGCCACTATGGCCCGCTTTTCATCCGCATGGCCTGGCACAGCGCCGGCACCTACCGCATCGGTGATGGCCGCGGCGGCGCCGGTGCCGGCCAGCAGCGTTTCGCACCGCTCAACAGCTGGCCGGACAATGCCAACCTCGACAAGGCGCGCCGGCTGCTTTGGCCGGTCAAGCAGAAATACGGCCGCAAGATCTCCTGGGCCGACCTGCTGATCCTCACCGGCAACGTCGCGCTGGAATCGATGGGCTTCAAGACCTTCGGCTTCGCCGGCGGCCGCGCCGACGTCTGGGAACCTGAGCAGGACGTGGACTGGGGTTCGGAAACCAAGTGGCTGGACGACCAGCGCTACTCCGGCGATCGCGAACTCCAGGGCCATCTCGGCGCCGTGCAGATGGGCCTGATCTATGTCAATCCGGAAGGCCCGAACGGCAAGCCCGATCCGCTGGCTTCGGCCCGCGACATCCGTGAAACTTTCGGCCGCATGGCCATGAACGACGAGGAAACCGTGGCGCTGATCGCCGGCGGCCACACTTTCGGCAAGACCCATGGCGCCGGCGATGCATCGCTGGTTGGTGCCGAGCCGGAAGGCGCCGGCATCGAGGCGCAGGGCCTCGGCTGGTCGAGCAAGTATGCCAGCGGGATTGCCGGCGACGCCATCACTTCGGGCCTCGAAGTGACCTGGACGACGACGCCGACCAAGTGGAGCAACAACTTCTTCGACAATCTGTTCAACTACGAATGGGAGCTGACGAAGAGCCCGGCGGGCGCCCATCAGTGGACGCCCAAGGGCGGCGCCGGCGCCGGCACTGTGCCGGATGCGCACGATCCCTCGAAGCGCCGTGCTCCGGCAATGCTGACCACCGACCTCGCTCTGCGCGCCGACCCGGCCTATGAGAAGATCTCGCGGCGTTTCCATCAGCATCCGGATCAGTTCGCCGATGCCTTCGCCCGCGCCTGGTTCAAGCTGACGCATCGCGACATGGGTCCGGTCGTGCGCTATCTCGGCCCGTTGGTGCCGAAGGAAGAACTGATCTGGCAGGATCCGATCCCCGCGATCGACCACGAACTGGTCAGCGAGCAGGATATCGCCTCGCTGAAGGCGAAGATTCTGGCCTCGGGCCTGTCGGTTTCCGAGCTCGTCTCGACCGCCTGGGCATCCGCCTCGACGTTCCGCAATTCCGACAAGCGTGGCGGCGCCAACGGCGCCCGTATCCGGCTGGCACCGCAGAAGGACTGGGACGTCAACCAGCCGGCTGAACTGTCGAAGGTGCTTGCCAAGCTCAAAGGCATCCAGAAGGAGTTCAACGCGGCGCAGACGGGCGAGAAGAAGATCTCGCTCGCCGACCTGATCGTCCTCGGCGGCGTCGCCGCGGTCGAGAAGGCGGCGAAGGACGGTGGCCATGAGACCAAGGTGCCGTTTACGCCCGGTCGCATGGACGCTTCGCAGGAGCAGACGGATGTCCACTCCTTTGCCGCGCTCGAGCCGAAAGTCGATGGCTTCCGCAACTATGTCAGGGGCAAGCAGCCGATGTCGGTCGAAGCCATGCTGGTCGACCGCGCGCAATTGCTGTCGCTGACCGCTCCCGAGATGACGGTGCTGGTCGGCGGCTTGCGCGTTCTCGGCGCCAACACCGGCGGGTCGAAGCACGGCGTGTTCACCGACAGGCCTGGCACTTTGACCAACGACTTCTTCGTCAACCTGCTCTCGATGAGCACGGTCTGGGATCCGGCAGCGGGCTCTGTTCCGGGTGCGGAAGAAGTCTACGAGGCCCGTGACCGCAAGACCAAGGCGGTCAAATGGACCGGCACCCGCGCCGACCTGATCTTCGGCTCGCATGCGCAACTGCGTGCGCTTGCCGAAGTCTACGGATCCGGCGACGCCGGACAGAAATTCGTCAGGGATTTCGTCGCCGCCTGGACCAAGGTGATGAACGCCGACCGCTTCGACATCGCCGCCTGATCCCGGCGCAAGGACCCGGCAAAAAAGGCGCGGGCCACGGCCCGCGCCTTTTTTGTTTCAGCTTTCGAGGTCAATCCTTCTCGAAGACACGCGCCTTGGCGACGACGCCGGCGATGGCGCCGCCGATCAGCGGCGCGACGATGAACAGCCAGAGTTGGCTGAGTGCCGCACCGCCCGTGAACAGCGCCGGACCGATCGAGCGGGCCGGATTGACCGAAGTGCCGGTGACCGGGATCATGGCGAAGTGAATGCCTGCGAGCGTCAGGCCGATGACCAGGCCTGCAAACGCCGTCGAGTGCTTTTCAGCGGTAACGCCGAGGATCACGGTGACGAAGGTGAAGGTGCCGATCAGTTCCCACAGGAACGCCGAGCTCATGCCCCATTTCGTCTCGTCCCAGCCATTGGCGCCGAAGCCGCCGGTATGGCCGCCGGCCTGGCCGGAAACGATGATCCACAGCGCCAGCGAAGCCAGGATGGCCCCAATGATCTGCGCGATCCAGTAGGGGATGACATCCTTGGCTGGCAGCCGTCCGGCAAGGAAGACACCGAGTGTCACCGCCGGATTGAGATGTGCGCCCGAAATGGGACCGATCGCATAGGCCGCGGCGATGAGGCCGATGCCGAATGCCAGACCGATGCCTTCCTGGCCGAGCGGCAGCGCGCCGCCGAAGCCGCCCGTCACCACCGACGCCGTGCCGATGAACACCAACAGAAATGTGCCTAGAACTTCCGCCAGATAAGTCTTCATTGCCCTCTCCTCGTGACGATCCGCCGGTCAACGTTTTCTGCGCCGCGAATCATGGCGGCAAGAGTATTCTCAACCGAAAAACTTGGAAAGCAGAGCCGTTGCGCCACGCGCCGTGCTTGAACTCGCCAGATATGAACATTAGAGACCTTTCATCTATTGATCGATCTGCTGTTGGCTGCCAGGGAGAGTTATTGGTTGGCCAATTTCGCTGGCAACAGTCGGGATGACTCCACGCCGCGAGACGGAGCGGGGTTCAATCCGGACGTGAAAGGCTCTAAGAGCAGGCCGAGATGCTGTGCTCGATTTGATGGAATGACGAATGCGACTGGGCGGAAGGCTGGCTGCGGCTATCGAAGTGCTGGAAGACATTGGCCGGCGTCACCGGCCGGTGGCCGATGCGTTGAAGGATTGGGGCCTCTCGCACCGTTTCGCCGGCGGCGGCGACCGCGCGGCGATCGGCAACATCGTCTACGACGCGCTGCGCCACAAGCGCTCCGCCGGCTGGTTGCTCGGCGAGGATACGCCGCGCGCCATCGGCTTCGGCGCGCTGCTGCTCGAATGGAGCCAGACGGCGCAATCGCTCAACGGTGCGCTTGATGGTGACAAGTTCGCGCCGCCGCTGCTCGGCGCCAACGAGCTCCAGGCAATCGCCGAACGCCGGCTTGCCGACGCGCCGTCCGCGGTGCGGGCCGACATACCCGACTGGTGCGAACCGCTTTTCGAGCGTGCCTTTGGAGCGAGCTGGGTCGAGGAGGGCGCCGCGCTGGCGACACGTCCTCCGCTCGACATCAGGGTCAACACGCTGCAGGCCGATCGCAACAAGGTGCTGGCGGAACTGGCCGATACCGGCGCCAAGCCTGCCCGCATTGCGCCAAACGGCATCCGCATTGCGCCCATCGATGGCGACGGCAGGCATCCGAACGTGCAGGCAGAGCCGGCCTTCCAGAAGGGCTGGTTCGAGGTCCAGGACGAAGGCTCGCAAATCGCGGCCATGCTGGCCGGTGCCGGGGCCGGCATGCAGGTGCTCGACTTCTGCGCCGGCGCCGGCGGCAAGACACTGGCGCTGTCGGCTCAGATGGGCAATACGGGCCAGATCTTTGCCCATGATGCCGAAAAGGCGCGGCTGGCGCCGATCTTCGACCGCATCCGCCGGTCGGAAAACCGCAATGTGCAGGTGGTCACCAAGCCTGCCGAGCTTGCGCCGCTCTCGGGTCATATGGACGTCGTGCTGGTCGACGCACCGTGCACCGGCAGCGGCACCTGGCGCCGCCGTCCCGACGCCAAATGGCGGCTGACGCAAAGACAGCTCGATGCCCGCAAGGGCGAGCAGTCGGCGATCCTCGATGCCGCCAGCATCTATGTCAAACCCGGGGGCCTGCTGGTCTACATCACCTGCTCGGTATTCCCTGAGGAAAATGGCGAACAGATCGCCGCGTTTCGCGGGCGCAACGGCGGCTTTGTCCCGGTCGATCACCGCGCGCTGTGGGACAGCCATTTCCCGGGGCACGAGGCGGCCGCGCGGATCGGCGCCGGTGGCGATATTTCGCTGTCGCCCGCGCTGAGCGGCACCGATGGTTTTTATGTCTGTGCCATGCGCAGGCCCGGCTGAACCGTATCGGATGGCGCCGAAGCGTGGCGGGTTCGTTTCGCTGTCGCGGGTCAAGCCGATTGCTGCACTGCAGCAAAAGCGTTTGCCTGCCGCCCGTGCCTCTGCAATAAGCTTTTCCGGCAAAAGTGAAGGCAATGG
This sequence comes from Mesorhizobium sp. B1-1-7, assembly GCF_006442705.1. Lineage (NCBI taxonomy): Bacteria > Pseudomonadati > Pseudomonadota > Alphaproteobacteria > Hyphomicrobiales > Phyllobacteriaceae > Mesorhizobium > Mesorhizobium sp. B1-1-7. The sequence continues at coordinate 101,255 of NZ_VFWQ01000015.1, forward strand.
CGATGGCGGCAAAGATCGTACCGGCTCCAGACTATGAGGATCGCGTCAGGGCGTCCTTTGCACGCCAGCAGGCGATGGCGACGATCGGCGCCGAACTGACGCTGGTGACGCCGGGGATCATCGAGATCGAGATGCCCTATTCGGCTGCATTGACCCAGCAGCACGGCTTTCTGCACGCCGGCGTCATTTCGACAGCGCTGGACTCGGCCTGTGGTTATGCCGCCTTCTCGCTGATGCCGGAGAATTCCGGCGTGCTGACCATCGAGTTCAAGGTCAACCTGCTGGCGCCGGGCCGGGGCGAACGATTCCTGTTCCGCGGTTCGGTGACCAAACCCGGCCGCACCATAATCGTCGCCGATGGCCAGGCCTATGCCTTCGCCGTCGACGGCGAGGCCAAGCTGATCGCCACCATGACCGGGACCATGATGACGGTGGTCGGCCGTGACGGGATTGCAGGCTGATGGCCAACGTTGTGCGAATTGGCGGCAAGGACGTCCTGTTCGTCATGGCGGTGCAAGCCGAATACGGTCCGCATCTGCAAAAACTGTTCACGCCGCTGATGACCGGTGTCGGCCCGGTCGAGGCAGGTGTGCGCCTCGGCGCCGAACTCTCCCGGTTGAAGTCTGAAAAAGCCTTGCCGGATCTTGTCGTATCGCTCGGCTCAGCCGGCAGCCGGACCTTGGAACAGACCGAAATCTACCAGGCCGTCTCCGTCAGCTATCGCGACATCGATGCCTCGCCGCTCGGCTTCGAGAAAGGCGCAACGCCGTTCCTCGACCTGCCGGTGAGCGTGCCGCTGCCCTTCAGGATTCCGCAGATAAAGGAAGCCACGCTATCGACCGGCGGCGCCATCATCACCGGCGCGGCCTACGACACGATCATGGCTGACATGGTCGACATGGAGACCTTCGCTTGCCTGCGTGCCTGCCAGCTGTTCGATATTCCGCTGATCGGCCTGCGCGGTATTTCAGATGGAGCAGCCGATCTCAGGCACGTCGGCGACTGGACAGAATATCTGCACATCATCGACGAAAAGCTGGCGGACGCCGTCATTCGCCTCGAACAGGCGATCGGCTCTGGCTTGCTTCGCGTCCAGCCGACCCGTGAAGACCCGAGGCCAGTCTGAAAGTCAGGCACCGCAACCCATTGCGCCGACTCGTTTCTTTCTCTAAACGCTCGCCATGAAAACAGCCAATCATCCCGACACCGTCCTGATTGTCGATTTCGGCAGCCAGTTTACCCAGCTCATCGCCCGCCGCATCCGCGAGGCGGGTGTGTTTTCCGAGATCGTGCCGTTCCAGTCGGCCGAAGCGGCGTTCAAGCGCATCAATCCCAAAGCCGTGATCCTGTCGGGCGGGCCGGCCTCGACGTCGGACATCGGCAGCCCGCGTGCGCCGCAGATCGTCTTCGACGCCGGCGTCCCGGTGCTCGGCATCTGCTACGGCCAGATGGCCATGTGCGTACAGATGGGCGGTGTCGCTGAAAGCTCCAACCATCGCGAATTCGGCCGCGCCTTCGTCGAGATCGAGAAGGACAGCCCGCTGTTCGAGGGCCTGTGGGCGACCGGCCAGCGCCATCAGGTCTGGATGAGCCATGGCGACCGCGTCATCGCCCTGCCGCCGGGCTTCGAGGTGTTCGGCAAGTCCGAGAGCTCGCCCTTTGCCATTTTCGGCAATGTCGAGCGCCGTATGTACGGCATCATGTTCCATCCCGAGGTGGTCCACACGCCTGATGGAGCCAGGCTGCTCAGGAACTTCGTCCACAACATCGCCGGCATCGAGGGCGACTGGACGATGCGCGCCTATCGCGAACATGCTGTCGAGACGATCCGCAAGCAGGTCGGCAAGGGCAAGGTGATCTGCGCCCTGTCGGGTGGCGTGGACTCCTCCGTCGCCGCACTTTTGATCCACGAGGCGGTCGGCGACCAGCTCACCTGCATCCTCGTCGACCACGGCCTGATGCGCAAGGACGAGGCAGCGGGCGTGGTGACGATGTTCCGCCAGCACTACAATCTGCCGCTGATCCTGGTCGATGCCTCGGAAAAATTCATCTCGGCGCTGGAAGGGGAGGTGGATCCGGAAAAGAAGCGCAAGACCATCGGCCGTCTGTTCATCGAAGTCTTCGAGGAAGAAGCCAAGAAGCTCGGCGGCGCCGATTTCCTGGCGCAAGGCACGCTCTACCCCGACGTCATCGAGAGCGTCTCCTTCACCGGCGGCCCGTCGGTGACCATCAAGTCGCACCACAATGTCGGCGGCCTGCCCGAGCGGATGAACATGCAACTGGTCGAGCCGCTGCGCGAACTGTTCAAGGACGAGGTGAGGGCGCTCGGCAAGGAGCTTGGCCTGCCCGAAAGCTTCATCGGCCGCCACCCGTTCCCCGGCCCGGGCCTCGCCATCCGCTGCCCCGGCGGCATCACGCGGGAAAAGCTGGAGATCCTGCGCGAGGCCGACGCCATCTACCTCGACGAGATCCGCAAGGCCGGCCTCTACGACGCCATCTGGCAGGCCTTCGCCGTGCTGCTGCCGGTGCAGACCGTCGGCGTGATGGGCGACGGCCGCACCTACGAGTTCGTCTGCGCGCTGCGCGCCGTCACGTCGGTCGACGGCATGACAGCCGATTTCTACCACTACGACATGGCCTTCCTCGGCGCCGCCGCCACCCGCATCATCAACGAGGTCCGCGGCATCAACCGCGTCGTCTACGACGTCACCTCGAAGCCGCCCGGGACAATCGAGTGGGAGTGAGGGGGAGTAGTGTGGAATGCTTATACAAGTATCTTGCCGAATACGACTTCCTTAAACTCTAATAGAGGACCGTCGCTCTTTTCGGCGCGCATCCGCAATAGAGTTCCCTCCCAACTATTTAATATGAAGCGGGCCAGCGACGATGCAGTGAATTGACGATCGATCGCTCCCTGGTCCTGTGCTTCCGAAATACAATCTTCAATTACGCGGCTCCAGGCATCGAAGTGCTTGGCCAAGTGCTCGCGTATCAATGAGCTGTGATCCGCAGCCTCGGCGCTGAAATTGCCCATCAAGCAGCCACGGACATAGTTCGAGGCCCTGAAGCTCTCGATCCTGTCGTCAAAAAAGGCCTCCAACCGGGCGAGTGGCGCGATCTTCGGATTACATAGGAACTCGCGCAGCCTGATCTGGCCGCGCTCAGAATATCCATCGATCACTTCGGCCCCAAACGCCTCCTTGCTGGCAAAGTAGGTGTAGAACGATCCTTTGGGCGTGCCGGCTCCCTCGACAATGCTCTGAATGCCAGTCGCGGCATATCCTTCAGCGTGAATCATCCGGATGCCGGCCGCGACGAGATTGTGTCGGGTGTCAGGCTTCGGCTTCGGGCCTCGACGGGCTGGATGAGATTTCATGAAAAACCCTCTTGACTAATTACAGACGACCGGTCATCTGGTGTTATCGCCGTTCAAACGACGCATGTCAACAGGGACGTTCCTGCCGTGCGCCAAGGCATGCGGCGAGGTTGAGAACGCGAGTATTGCGCCGATGACGAAAGCTGCCGTCGGGAGACCGAACATGGTTCGCAAAATTGACGTGACGGTGCCTGCGGAAGGTGGAATCGACCTCGGTGCTTGGCTGTTCGTGCCCGAAGGCGTCGGCGCTCGCCCGGCCATTACGATGGCCCACGGCTTTGCCGGGACCAGGGGGCACGGCATCGAGCGGTTCGCCCAAGCCTTTGCCGCGGCAGGATTTGTCGTTCTAGTCCACGACCATCGCAATTTCGGGACGAGTGGGGGAGATCTTCGAGGGGATATCGATCCCTGGCGGCAGGTCGCGGACTGGCGTCGCGCAATCTCCTATCTCGAGGCGCGGCCGGAAGTCGATCCAACGCGCATCGGCTTGTGGGGCACGAGCTACGCTGGCGGACACGCTCTTGTGTTGGGCGCCACAGATCGACGTCTGCGCTGCGTCGTTGCGCAAGTTCCGACGATCAGCGGCTATGAGCAGGGATTGCGGCGAATCTCGCCCGACGCTCTGCCAACTTTGGAGCATGCCTTCGACGACGATGAGCGAGCGCAGTTGCGGGGGGAGCCGCCTCGCCGGCAGGCTGTCGTGAGCGCCGATCCTTCGGTACCCGCCGCTTACCGGTCTCAGGACGCCATTGATTTTTATCTTCAGTCTCTTCCTGCGGACCTCTGGGAAAACGAAATCACTCTCCGCTCGACACGGGCAGCGCGCATGTACGAACCCGGCAATTGGATTGCCCGCGTTTCGCCAACGCCGTTGCTGATGATTGTCGCACGCGATGACCGGATCACTGTGGCAGATCTGGCGCTTGCTGCTTACGAGCGCGCGCAGGAACCCAAACAGCTCGCCTTGATGGCGGGCGGCCATTTCGACCCTTATCTGGACCAGTTTTCGCTCGCCGAAGGCGCGGCAACTGAGTGGTTTTGCGAGCATCTCGGCGACCCGCTTCGACGCTCCAGCGTCGTTCACCGGTCGTAGCAATCCATGTCAATCGAAAATGAGGCGAGTGAGATCATGACAAATGCCAAGTATTCCACTGCGGTCAGTGCGGGAGACGTCGAGGAGATTCGCGCCCTGTTCTTGCGCCAAGCCGCGGGCGAAACCGCCCATGATATCGAGGTGATCGACGCTGTGCTTGCGCACGCGCTGCCGGGACAGCCGGATCCCGTGAACTTCGTAGCCCGCGCCTATCGGTTCTGGGGGCGCGAGGCGGTCATCGAACACTTCCGTACCATCTTCACCGGAACGTGGCGCTTCGAACCGGACGAGGAAGCGATCCGGATCATACCCCTCGGCCCTGACGCGGCGCACATCTATGCGCCGACGCGCGTCACCGCGGGTCCGGCTGGCCAGGAGGCGGCGACCTACACGTTTCTCGTCAATGAGTTCGCGATCCGCACCCCCGAAGGCTGGCGCATCTCGGCCATCGTTCCCGTCCCGGCGCAGTGAGTGGCATCACCGATAGCAAGCATGAGGCGCTCACTATGACCCATCTGACCTGCACCATCGACCATCATGTCGCAATCATCACACTCAACAACGCTCCGCAGAACCGCATCGGAGACCAGATGGTCGAGGAGCTCGCTGCCGCGATGGCGCGTATCGCAAGCAGCGAAGCCAGGGCTGTACTGCTGTGCGCCGCGGGGCCCGACTTCAGCTTTGGCGGCGACATCTTATCCTGGCCGGAGCGCAGCCGCTCGGAGCTCCGGGCGACCTTCGAGCGCTACATGGACGTATTCAACCAGTTCGAACGTCTGCCGTTGCCCGTCGTGGCGGCCGTGCAGGGACTTTGCTTCGGAGGCGGGCTTGAGCTCGCCTTGCGCGCCGACATGATATTCGCGTCGAGCTCGGCCCGGTTCGGCCATCCTGAGCAGACGCTAGGCATCGTGACTTTGCTTGGTGGTATCTACCGCGTTGCCGAACGGGCGGGTCGTGCGCGCGCATCGGAATGGGCACTGACGTCCGAGCAGATCTCCGCCGCAGCCATGGAGCACGCCGGCGTCGTCAACAAAGTTTTTCCTGACGCGGACCTGCTCGCGGAGTCGCGCGCCTTCGTGGAAAAGCTCGCGATGGGGCCGACTCGCGCCTACGCGGCGCACAAGGTGTTGCTGCGCGCCTGGGCGAATGGCGGGGTCGCCGCGGCCGACGAAATCATGTTCGACATAGCAATGCCTGTTTTCGACTCGCGAGACGCGACCGGCGGCATCGTCTCGGCCGTGGATGCGATGAAAGCCGGGAGGCCGCGACCCTCCTTTCCTTTCGACGGCCAGTAGAGACGTTCGCCGTAGCGAGCGAACCTTGCCGGCGATCGCCGTAGGTACGCTCCATCAGCGAACTGACTGTGAATCACACAAGGGATTACTGAAATGCGCAAGACGCTCTTAGCCGCTGTCGGTCTGATAGCCCTCGCCAGTGAATCTGTCTCCGCCGCACCGGCCGATTATAAAGATCCTCTCGACCCATCGACCCTGGCGGTCATCGGGTCACAGTTCGCCAAGGTCATGGAGTTAGCCAATCGGCATGATGTCGCGGCCTTGCACGGAATGTTCTGGCAATCGCCGTCGGCCCTTATTGTCGCAAAGAGCGCAAATCCATCGTCAGAAGGGAACTGGGCAGGCTTTTGGGGCAACGAGGCAATCGATCAAAAACTCCGCGCTATCGCCGCATCCGGGCCGGTCGTGCTTCAGCCAGATTTTTCAAGACTCAAGGTCGTTGGCCTGACGCAAGACGTTGCGGAATCCTATGCGCCGATAACCATTACGGTTTCATATGCGGGTCAGGACGGCACGCCGAAGCCGTTTCTGATGATCATGAACTGGATAAAGGTCGGAACGGATTGGAGGATCGCCTCCGAAGTGATCCTGCCGGTCCCACCGACGCCTGCCGTGAAGGAGTGACCGGCGATGATGAACAGGCGAACCTTCTCCGCCACCCTGGTTGCCGGCGCTGCCGCCTCGCTGGTAGCCACCCGCGGCCTCGCCGCAATCCCCGTTCCGACGAAAGCACGCAACGTCGTTCTCCTGCATGGACTGTTCGCCGATGGCTCATGCTGGTCCGAGGTGATCGCGCGTTTACAGGGGGCTGGCTCAATGCCACTGCCGTGCAAAATCCCCTGACGACGCTGCCTGAAGCAGTCGCATCAGCGCAGCGCGTGCTGGATCGGCAGGACGGCCCGACCGTGCGCGTTGGGCATTCTTTCTCCGGAATGATCGTCACGGAGGCTGGCGTTCATCCCAACGTCTCGGCGCTTGTCTATGTGGCGGCGCGGGCGCCGGACACAGGTGAGGACTATACGGCTCTGGCAAAGACTTTTCCGACGCCTCCGGCATCCGCAGGGATCGTTTATGATGGTGATGAGGGTCGCCTCAGCGAAGCGGCGTTCCTGCGTGATTTCGCGGGCGATCTGCCGAAGGAAAAGGCCAGGATCCTCTATGCTGTCCAGGAGCCGTTCCAGAAGGCCCTGCTGACGGGAAAGACCTCGCACGCGGCCTGGCGGTCGAAGCCGAGTTTCTATGCCGTTTCGACGGAAGATCGAACGATCAACCCCGATCTCGAACGCTTCATGGCCAAGCGCATGGGCGCCAAGACCATCGAAGTGAAAGCAAGCCACCTTTCACTGATCTCTCATCCGGGCGACATCGCCCAGCTCATTCTGGAAGCGGCAGGACAACCCGGATAACCGGGCGGTGCGAGAGACATCTCCGCCCAGGCGATGATCGCGGGTTCGCCTTCCATTGATCGGCGAGGCCGCTCGGGAGAAACGATCTGGCTCGGCACATGTCGAGCAAGCTTCAAAACAATGTGAAAGTGGAGTCTACAATGACCGAAAACCTCAGCACCGAAGTTACGATACCTGTGAAACATCTGAAGGTCGTGGTGAACCGACCATTCGACCAAGTGCGCGATGCGTTTCAAGCGGCTTTGCCGCAGCTCGACGACACCGGACAGGCGCTGCTGCACGCCGGTGATATCGATCGTGCGCGCGCGGCCCTCGAAGCACTCCCCGAGCTCTCGATTTTCCAAAGCCGAATCATGGGGATGTGCTGCAAATCGCCGGATTAACGCGCAAAGCGCTCCAGTACGACATCGGCAATCCGAATACGGCGTCGAAGATGACCAGGCATCAACTCGCGGCCGCGCAATATGCGCCGTTTCGCGTCGTACTCTACGAAGTCGTACTCTACGAAGATGCCGAGGGCCGCGCCGTCTTCGAGTACGACAAGCCCTCCTCACTCTTTGGCCAGTTCGGCGATCCTGCGGTGACGGCAATTGCCGAAGGCCTCGATCGCGCTATCGAGCGGGCCATCGCCCAGGCTGTCGGCTGAAACGGCGCCAGGGCAGCGGCGAGGCAGCCCTGGCCTGCTCTAGCCACCAGAGCAAAATCCAGCCCACTGGCGATCTCCGATCGGCGTGCCTAAACTAGATAGCGTCGTGACAGGCATGACGGTACTTTTCCCCTGCTAGCGGAGCGGCAAGCTTTAAAATCAACACCGTAAGATGTTGACGGCCCGTGGGCCGGCTTTCGGCGCCGAAGAAAAGAAAAAATCTAGATAGATCAATTATATAACTGGATTTTAAACAATCGAGTAGGAATGATTCAGACCCACTCAAACGCCGCCGAAAATACGTCAGTGTGCGACGTAACACGCTGAAAGCAAAAATAGATCCCTCCAGGGACAATCAGCGACAATCGGGACGCAGAGATTGGCTCTGATGGACCGCTTGACGGACCTCCCACATACCATGACGACCGCAGTGCTGGCCTCTCATAGGCCAAGCTGCGGTTTCCCATCGTTACCCCCGTTCCCCATGGCAATTCTTCCATTCAGCCGGAACAAGCCCCTTCGTTTCCATTAGGCGCGGTGGAGGAGTTTTCCATGGCAAGAATGCTTTCTGACCGCAAAGGGCGATATGACTTTGTGTCAACCGATCTGGCGTCGGGCAGGGCGCTGGCTGTTCCAGGAACATACTTGCCTGGATTGCGTTTCCTATTCCGGACCTTCGAAAACAGGGAGACCGGTGTCATGGACTGGAACCGCGTGGAAGGAAACTGGAAACAGGTGAAAGGCGAGGTCAAGCAGCAGTGGGGTAAACTCACCGACGATGACCTTGACCGCATCGCCGGCAAACGCGATCAGCTCGAAGGCAAGATCCAGGAGCGATACGGCATCGAGAAGGATCGTGTGCGGCGCGATGTCGATGATTGGTACAGCCGACAAGGTTGGTAGGCGTCAGGCCCTGTGCGCCGGCGGTCGCCGCCCCTTTGTGGCGCTCCAGGTGGAACAATATACCGACATCGAAATTCTCCTATCAAAGGAGGCGAGTGATGGAACTCATTGATACTCGGGTGCTCCACCAAGCAGGAGCCGACTGGGTCGAATTCCATGGAGAAGGCGGCGAGTCCGTCAGAGTGACGCTTGCCGCCGGCGACAGGAACCGGACAGACGACGAAATCATAAATGCCGCCAAAGCCGTGCTGGTGCAGGTCGCGACATTCGGCATGGCGGACGAAGAAGCGAATGCCCGCGCGCCACAGACTCCGGCATTCACCGTTGCCAGGCAGAACTGACATGGACCTGTTTAGACGTGTTGTTGAATTCCTCGGAAGGACGCGGTCGCCTCAAGCCTCCGGTGACATGCTCACACAGACGGGGGCTGGCCCAGCTGTTGCGGCTCACTCAAAGGATGCGGCCTCGAACACCCCGACAGGCCACAATCCGCTGGCCACGGCAAAGAAAGCACGGGTCGAAAGACGGCGACACGGGCTGCTGGACGTTGATTGACACCGCGTCGGGCACAAGCCCGAGGCGTATCTTAGGCGGAATTCGTAGCAAGGAATCGTGCAGTGGCAGAAAATCTTTCGCGAGAGAAGGAGCAACAAGGTACCAGGAGGTTAATGATGTGGGCGGTCGCGGCTGTGGCCGTGATCTTTATAGTTCTGCTCGCTCTCTTCGTGTTCGGCCCTTGGGCATAATCCTCATCGTGACTTGGCTGCCGTCCTTCGATCCTGCGTAATTCCCGTTGATGACGAAAACGGGACTGTCGAACATCCACTCGTCCTCCAATCCGAAACAGCTCCAGGTTGCGTAAGCCGGCGCCGAGCGACTGCCGGAGGAGTTTCAAAGGCCATGATTAACAACTCAACGATCGACGGAACATATGTTGAGACCGCTGGTTTGGTAACTGCAATGCAACCTCATCAAAAAGGATGTTCGCTATGTTTGCCAAACTTCTTTCTGCATCAGTGCTGACCCTGGCGTTGGCCACATCGGCCATGGCACAATCAAATGGATCCGGTACCAACAGCGGTACCGGCTCGAACAACGGTACCGGCGCCGCGTCCGGAACCAGCGGCGGAACCACCGGCTCTGGCACGCCCGTGAACCCTTCCGATCCCAGCACCACAAATTCCACAACCCAATCGAACGGCATGACCGACCGCTGTAAGGATGCCGCGGGCAACGACACCGACAACAACACCGCCTCCGGCACGACGACATCGGATATGCAGAACTGCAACAAATGAGCGGGTGCACCAGAGCGCTGCCGGACGCTGCTCCTTTCCACGCGTCGGCAATGATCCGGCGGCGTTTTTGCGGATGCAATAGCGGCAGACGCCGATGAGCCGGATCGGCTCCGTCTCTTTTCGTTCACGCCGCTCCCCATCAGAATTTGACGTTGAAGTTGAAGCGCGCCGACTGATCGGAGATTCCCGAGCCGAACTGGCCGCCATAGGAAACGCCGAGGGTGGCATTGGGCGTGATCGCATAATCGAGACCGGCTTCGATCACCGCGGCATCCCGGGCGATCGGGATCCCGCCGATGTTGAAGGCATTGCCGCCGCCAGCAAAGCGCATGGTCGAGGTCGGCGCCATGTCCCCGAAGGCATGGCGCCAGCCGGCCATGCCCTTGGCGGTGAGCGTGGTCCCGCCGATGTCGAAGGTCGTCGATGCTCGAAGGCCGAGTGTCGCGAAGGTCGAGTCGGTGTTGGCCGAGGCGCCGGTCAGCGCCGCTGCGCCGCCCTGCTCGGTGAAACCATCGGTGCGGAGGTTCACGTAGGCAAGGTTGGCAAAGGGCTCGAACCGGGCGCCGCCCGCCCTGAAGCCATAGGCGAGTTCGCCGAACATCTGCGCCGTCGCGGCGTTGTAGTCGCCCTTTAGACTGTCGCCGAAGCCGGGGAACGTCACGCTCCGGCTGGTCGAAACGTCATGCCAGGTGTAGGCAGCACCCGTTCGGAACGCGACATCACCCCAGGCGGTGCCACCGTAGAGTCCGACATAGTAGTTGTCGCTCGAACCTGAGGAGTGGCGATCCTTCACGTCGAAGGAGGTCTGGCTGTAGCCGGCAACCGCGCCGAAGCGCCAGGTGTCGAACACCGGCGCATCGGCGCCGAAGAAGAAGCCGCCGATCTTGCGGTTCAGATGGGCGGCGTTGCCGTCACTACTCGTATGGCCCCACGAGCCGAAGCCCTGGCCCCAGACCGCGAAACGGTCGGTGTTCGCCTTGACCGTCACAGGCTTTCCGCCGTCATAGGTCGAGACCGTGCCCGATGCGCCGGCGGCATCGAAGGCCGCGCGGATACGGTCGTTGACGGCGTTGCGGATGAAGCGGCTGTCCTCGATCAGCGCGGTCCTGGCCGAGCCATGGATCTCCCCCGAGAGCTGGTCGAAGGCATATCGCGCCTGCGGAGCCGACAGGTTCACGACCGCGCCATAGAGCGGGTTGCCCCAGCCGAGGCTCTCGACGCCGCCGCCGGTGGCCCTCTGGTTCGCAGTCAGGCCGACGCCCGCGAAGTCGATATTGTTGCGAGCCATCGTCAGGTAGACATTGTTGGCGTCGTAGCTGAGCGAGGGATCGAGGAAGGCCAGGTCCGAAGTCGCCCCGGTGAAAGTGCCGGTTCTCCCGCCGCTCGCGGTCACGATCGTATACTGGGTTTGCGGTGCGTAGCTGCCCGCCCCCGCCAGCACCGTCACCGTGCCGCCGTTGATCGCGGCGGCACCGGTCGCGATGATCCTGTCGGATTGCCCTCCCGCATCGACCTCGACCTCATAGATCGAGCCGGTGTTGAAGGTGATGTTGCCGGCGATATCGATTGTTCCGATCGAATTGCCGGGCGCTACCGTGCCGGAGACGGTTGTATCACCTACCGTGCCGGTGCCCTGGAGGCGACCAGCCGAGAGGACATCCAGCATGCCGCCGAGCGAACCGTTCACCGCCAGCGTCCCGCCGGCAATCGTCGTTGTGCCGGTGAAACCGGAGGAATCGCCTGTCAGGTTGAGCAAGGCCGTGCCAGTCTTGTTGAAGCCGCCATCGCCCGACAGCACGCCGGCATAGGTCGCGTTGGCGGACTGGTCGAAGGTGAACGACGCGCCCGAGGCAATGGCCGCATCGCCGCCGAAGCGCTCGGCCGAGGAGGCCAGCCCGCCGGCCTCGATCGCCCAGTCGAGCGACGACAGGCCGGTCAGCGTCAGCACGCCCGTGCCGCGTTTGATCATCGCGCCGCTTGTGCCGTTGAGCGCGGCGATGTCGCCAGAAAAGTTCGCATTGCCTGCCTGGTCGAAGACCAGCGTTCCGGCATTGCCGATATTGCCTGAGATCGAGGCGGCATTGCCGATCAGCGTGCCTGCCGCGACAAACGTGTTGCCGTAGGCATTGGCGCCGTTGTCGAGCCGCAATGTGCCGCTGCCCTGCTTGATCAGGTCGCCGCTGCTCGAGACCACGCCCATCAGCCCGAGTTCGGTGCCGGCCGCGACATCGAAGCGGCCGGCCTGCGTCAACGACACCGCGCGCGCGGTGTCGAAGCTCGCCGTGGTCGAGAGGGTGCCGCCCGCGAAGATCAGGCCGCCCGTGGCTGCGCCCAGATTGGCGTCGCCCGACACCGACAGCGTGCCGCCCGAGATCGTGGTGCCGCCGGTATAGGTGTTGGTTCCGGTCAGGGTCAGCGTGCCGGCGCCGGCCTTGGTGAGCGAGGCGCCGCTCCAGTCGGTCGCAAGGTTCGCCGCCTGATCGGCCAGCACCGTCCCGACCGTGAAGCTGTCGGTAGCGTTGGTCAGCGTGAAGGTGCCATTGGCGAGATTGTTGCCGGCGTTCCAGGTCAGGCCATAGCTTGCGAGATATTGCAGATTGTCGGCCGATTTGCGGGTGGAGACGGTGAGGTAGTCCACCGTGCCGCCGAAGCCGCCCACGTTGATGCTGGCGAAGTCGCCGCTGATGCCGGATGCGGTATCGATCAGCACCATGTCGAGCTGGCTCGCATCGGTGATGCCGCTGATGTTGAAGGTGACGCCGTTGCCGATCGTGATGCTGTCGGCGGTAAGCCCGGGGCTGCTCGCGCCGGCGGCGATGGACAGGGCAGTGCTGTCGCCGAAGGTCACATTTTGCGCGACGTTCAGTGTTGTCGGCGCCTGGATCGCCAGCGTGCCTCCGGTGACGTTGATGCTGCCGGCCAGATTGGTGATGCCGCCCGATATGCTTTGAATTGGATCGGCAGCGGGCCGAACTGCGCGGGCCGGAGGGCGCCGTCATCAGAATCCGGCTGAGAAGCCTCGAACTGCTGAAGGTCTTCGCCACCAATCCGGGGCGGGTTCTCAGCAAGCAGGAACTGATGGAGGCCGTCTGGCCGGATATCCATGTCGGCGAGAACAGCCTGTTCCAGTCCATCCGCGAGCTTCGCACCGCTTTGGGTGACGAGCAGCGGCAGGTCATCAAGCTGATGTCCGGCCGGGGCTATCTGTTCGCAGCCGCGGTGTCGGGTGGGGCGGAAATGGATGCCCCCGGCCCCGCGCACACGGCAATCGGAACCGAAACGGAGAACGAACCAGCGCCGGGCCGGCGCGATTCCGGCATGCCGCGCCGCGCCGCGCTCGTTGCGATGGCGGGGCTCGGCGTAACGGCTCTGGTGGCGGCGATGTGGCGCCCCCGGCTCTTCACGGGCTCGCCCGTGACCGTCTCGGTGATGCTCATGGCGGCGGCGACCGATGATCCGCTGGCTGCCCGGATGGCTGCGGATGTCACCCGCGACCTGACCGACGGGCTGGCGAAGATCGAGACGATTCGCGTGATGCTTCCGTCCGGCGTCGCACAGAGCGCCGATTATGTCCTCAGCAGTGAGCTGGAGAAGACCGAAACCACGTGGAATTTGCGCGCGCGCATGACCGAACCGGCAACCAGTGCGGTCATGTGGACGACGTCGCTGTCCATCGATCGGACCGGCGCCGATGCGCAACTTCAGCAGACCCGCCTGACCGCCGGCATGGGCCACCCGCTGGCGCTGCGCATCAACGCGCTGCTGAAAGCAGGTGAGCACGCGGCCGAAGGCTCGCCGACCGGCACCGCCAAGGTCGCCATCGAACAGGCGACGGCCTCAATCAACCACACGACGCTGGAACGCTTTCGCGCCGCGCTGGCGATCCTGGAGAAAGCTCTTGCCGACGATCCCGACAACGTCGACCTGCAGGTTGCGCTGGCGGCGTTTCAACTGCGCGGGGTTCAGATGGCCTGGTTCCCCGCCGCCGAGCGCGAGACGGTCGAGAATAGCGTCGGCGCAATCATGGCACGCGCGTTGCGCGCACGGCCCGATTACATCCCGGTGCTGGAAACGCAGTGCCGGTTTCTGTCGGCGACCAATCAGTTCGTCGAAAGCCTGGTGGCATGCGGCAAGGCGCTCGCCCATGATCCATGGGACGGGATCGCGCTATACCTCGTCGGACTGTCCCAGGTTTTCCTGGGCCGCTTCGACGACGCGCTGGCCTCGTTCAAGCAGGCGGATGGGTTCGATACGCCCCGCGTAGCGCGCTGGACATGGGCGCTCGGCGTAGGCTGGACGTACCTTTTGATGGGTCGCGCGGAAGAAGCCTTGCCCTGGCTGCAACGATCGATCGCCATCACGCCGGGCACCGGACGCACGCATATGGCTCTGGCGGCGGCCTATCAGCAATTGGGCCGAGCCGACGACGCCAGGGCCACCATGGTGGCGGCCATGGAACTGTGGCCCGGCTCGACCGCGCGCAACGCGCCGCCGCCCACCAAAAATTGCAGTGCGATTTATCTGAAGGCGTACGAACGGGTTTTGCGGCTGATGGTGGCCGCCGGGTTGCCGGAATGACCAAGCGCCACGGGCTAAATACCGAGCCCCTCTGCCGCCCCAACTGCTACGACACCGAGCCACCCTGCACGATGCCGCTGACTTCGGTGCGGAGCTGGCGGTCGATGACCTGCCGCCACGGCATGAGGGTGAACTCGTGCGCCTGCTCGAGCACGGCGAACTTGCCGCTCGATAGCTGAACGGTCCCGGTGAGTTTGCTGCTGACGGTCTCGCCATCGAAATCGAGGTGGCACGATGGTTCTGGTGTTCTGCCCAGCAGTTTTCGCGCGTCATCCACCCATTTCCAGCAGCATGTTCTGCTTCAGTATTTCGATGCTCCGCAAGCCGAGCAGGCGAATGACGCTTTTGTCCTTCAAGCGGGTGAAGACCCGCGACACCGTCTCGATGGTGAGGCCGAGATAGTCGCCGATATCCAGTCGCGACATCGGCAACTCGATTTGACGCAGGCCACCGTGACGTTCCGCCATGTCGACCAGGAATGCTGCGACGCGTTCGATGGCATTCTGGCGGCCGAGGACGAGCAGATGCTCCTGGGCCCTGATCAAACCCTTGAGTGCAAGCGGCAGCAACTGACTGGACATATCTGCTGTTGAGGCGATCCGGAAGACGCGAATGCCGGTCGCACCGATTGCCTCGGCGAAGAAATGGTGTGTGGCATCGGCCTCGAAGCCGAAGGTTTCTCCGGCCAAATGAAAGGCGCTGATCTGCCGGCGGCCGTCAGCCAGCAGCCGGTATACACGAACGGCGCCGAATTCGACCTGGTAAAGAGGCCCGGCCTTTTCGCCTTGGGCGTAGATCTCTGTGCCGGCGGGGAAGAAGCTGACCGGCTGTGCCATGGCCCCATCGAGAAGCGAGAACGGGCTCGGCTGCGATGGCAATTCAATCTTGGCGATTTGTTGTGCGTACATGGCTGTGTTCCCGATTGATCCGCGACGACAGCAATCGCGCGATTCCGGGCCCGCCGAAATTCGGTTATGTCCCTAAGGAAAACTACTTAGGTATTCGCCGGGATGTCAGGGCCATTGGACGCGTGCGGCCTGATAGTGTGCCGTTGCGCTCGATGGACAACGCCCCAGCACACTAGCTGTCCATGGCCTCGCGCCCCGAAACCGTGGCGACCAAAATGCGGAAGAAGACGTGTGGAAGGTCGGTCGCAACCTCGGACTTCTCAGGTTTGAGAGCGCCAGGCTCCCACCAATCGGCGTGCTTGCTCAGCAGCGCCCAGGCATGATCGCGCTGCACCTTGTGCCCAATCCGGTCGGGCAATTCCTCGTAACGACCATCGGCGACAATGCTCCTCCAGCCTCGCCCTTCGCCGTGTTCGTCAATCTGAACAGACACCAGTGGATTGGCTCGCATCCATTCGATTTTCTTGCCCGGCATGGAGAACGCGTAAAGATGAGCATCCGAATAAGCGTAATGGAGGGGAACGACATAGGGCTGACCGTCCTTCGCGCATGCAAGACGGGCCACGCGGTTGGCGCCCAACAATCTGGTACATTCCAGGACGGAAAGTGTGCGGATCAGCATCGATGCGATCTCCTGTTCTTGTCTGCTTTTGCATCAGAGCCAGCGATGTGCCGGCCGGTCTCTTACGGCCCGGCGGTCGCGGAATTGGTCAGTCCGCTGGCCACAGCTGACGAAGCGACTTCTTCATGGATGCCCTTACCTGCACGATCTCGCCGTGCGATATATGTCGATCGAGCAGCATGAAAACCGCGTTGACCGCTACATCGAAATCCACATCTTCATCATATCCGAAGTTGTTGCGGACACTGAGAACAAAGTCGCGCTTCTTACGACCATGGACTGCGGCCGATGGCTTCCAGCCTTCGAAGTACATGCCGCGAACCAAGACAGGCAACTGTGCTGAAAGATCAGCCATTTCCGCTTCGGACAGCCAGTCCCGCAGCGTGTGCAGAACGCATCGCAACAGTCGGCAAGCACTTGGTTCGCTCCAGCGGAGATCCCTGGCAAGCTCCTTTACCCACTGTTGAGCCTGCTGGGCGGCGTGGTTCAAATCGCCAAAAGACGTCTGGGACATGTGGCTCATGGTCTGCTCCTTGGAGGTTTGTCGTCATCCTGGAGCGACGCCGAGATCGGCGCCTTGCGCCTGATCAATGTTTTCTCTTTGCGGCTTCAGCCGCCTGACTTGGGCGCGAGCAGCGGAACGATCCGGTCGCTCTTGGCGACAGAAGGCCGGCCGGCGGAACCATAGGGAATGCCCAGCGCATCCCAGGTCTCGACCAGCGCATCCTGCAGTCCCGCGATCAACTCATCGGAATGGAAGGGCGTCGGCGTGATGCGCAGCCGCTCGGTGCCGCGCGGCACGGTCGGGTAGTTGATCGGCTGGATATAGATGCCGTGCACGCCAAGCAGGCGGTCGCTCGCCATCTTGCACAGTTCGGGGTCACCGACCAGCAGCGGCACGATATGGGTCGGCGATTCCATCACCGGCAGGCCGGCGGCCGACAGGATCTGCTTGGTCCGGCTCGCCTGCTGCTGCTGGGCGTCGCGCTCGGCCTGCGAGCGCTTGAGATGGCGGATCGAGGTGGTGGCCGCGGCGGCGATCGCCGGCGGCAGCGCCGTGGTGAAGATGAAGCCCGGTGCGTAGGAGCGCACCGCGTCGATCACCGCACTGGTGCTGGTGATGTAGCCGCCCAGCGTGCCGAACGCCTTGGCCAGCGTGCCTTCGATGATGTCGATGCGGTCGGCCAGGCCCTCGCGCTCGGTGATGCCGCCGCCGCGCGGTCCGTACATGCCGACCGCATGGACCTCGTCGATATAGGTCATGGCATTATGGCGCTCGGCGAGTTCGACGATCTCCTTGATCGGCGCGATGTCGCCATCCATCGAATAGACGCTTTCGAAGACGATCAGCTTGGCGCGTTCGCGGCCCGCCGCCTGCAGCAGGCTTTCCAGATGCGCGACGTCGTTATGGCGGAAGATCTTCTTTTCGGCGCCCGAGCGCCGCACGCCCTCGATCATCGAGGCGTGGTTCAACTCGTCCGAAATGATCAGGCAGTTGGGCAAAAGCCGGGCGATGGTCGAGATCGACGCTTCGTTGGAGACGAAGCCGGAGGTGAAGACCAGGCCTGCTTCCTTGCCGTGCAGGTCGGCAAGCTCGTGCTCGAGCTCGACCAGCGGGTTCGAGGTGCCGGAAATGTTGCGGGTGCCGCCGGCGCCCGAACCCATCTTGCCGGCCGTGTTCTGGAACGCGGCGATGACGTCGGGATGCTGGCCCATGCCGAGATAATCATTGGAGCACCAGACGGTGATTTCCTCGGCGCGGCCGTTGGAACGCCATATGGCGCGTGGAAACTTGCCCGCGATGCGCTCGAGGTCGGCGAAGACGCGATAACGACGCTCGGCATGGAGCTGGTCGATCGCTTCCTCGAAGAACCGCTGATAGTTCATGTCAAACCTTCCTGAATGAAAAAGCCGAGTGGCCGCGAGAGCTGGTCGAAGCTCTTGGCGTCACCTTTGCAGCCGCAAGATGGGCTCGCATTGAGCCAGGTCAATTTTTGCTAGCGCGCTCGACGGTTCGGCGAAATGACTTTCTTCCTTCAGTTCGAAGAACGGACTCCAAGCGCAAAAGCATGTCTGAGCACCTGCCAGGTTAGTCGGCCTCAACCCATCATTTGGCCACCGCGAAAATGATTCAAATCAAAGCGCTGCAGGAGTCCTTCTTTCACAGTGGCGCGATGTGGAATCCGATCGCAAGCGCGCCATATGGCCGTAGCCTCGAACTGGCCGTCATCGATGATGACGGCCTGCACCCGCTCGTATTTCCCTGTGAAAAAGGTAAGGAAGGCTGGAAGGACGCTGCCACCGGTGCTCGCGTTGACATTCGGCCGACCCACTGGCGGCACTGGAAGCCAGAACACAAGCAGACAAATTCACTTCCTGCTTAATGCGTGGAGTCGGCGATCATAGCCATGCGCACGAGGTGCGACAGGCTGCCCGCGCCCATCTTGCTCATGACATTCGCGCGATGAATCTCGACCGTTCGCGGGCTTATGCCGAGATCGTATGCGATTGTCTTGTTCGGCAGGCCCAAAACCAGGCCATCAAGCACTTGCCGCTCACGTTCCGAAAGCGTGGACAAACTTTTCCGGATCTCGGAGGCTTGCGGATGCGCAACCGCCGCATGACTGCGATTGTCCAGAGCCAGGCGGATCGCATCGATAAGGATCTCGTCGTCGAACGGTTTCTCGATAAAATCGGCAGCTCCCTCCTTCATCGCCTGAACCGCCAGCGCAACGTCCGCGTGACCCGTCATGACAATCACAGGGACAGTGCGGCCGCGCGCTCTGAGCTGACGCAGAAATTCGATACCGTCGATCCCCGGCATGCGCACATCGGTAAGGATGCAGCCGTCTATGTCCTTCGTCGACGTTGCCAAAAACGCTGTGGCCGACTCGTGCAGGCGCACAGCAAAATCGGCCGTTGCAAGAAGAAATCCCAGCGATTTGCGAACGTCGACGTCATCGTCGACCACGTGCACGACATCATTGCCTGCCATTAGCGACCTCGTCCTTTTCGACAATGCGCAGGGTGAATCGAAATGCGGTTCCTCCGCCTGGCATTGCCTCAGCCCAGATATGACCGCCGTGAGATTCGACGATAGTGCGGCAAATGGACAGGCCCACACCCATGCCCTGTTTTTTTGTGGTGATGAAGGGTTGGAACAGTTGTGCCGAAATTTCTGGCGCCAAGCCTGGGCCCGTATCCTTCACGCTGACCTCCGCCATTCCGTCCGCTCGTGTTCTGGTAACCACCCGCAACTCACGGCGCGGCGCTCCCTGCATAGCCTCCACCGCATTGCGCATCAGGTTGAGCAGAACCTGCTGGATTTGGATACGGTCGGTCAAAACGAGTTCAGCCGCCGGGTCAAGCTCATAGCTGACGCGCACGTCAGCTTCCCTGGCGCCCACCAGAGCAAGCGATGAGGCTTCCTCGATAATCGTAGCCAACCGCTCCACCTGACGCTCGCTTTCGCCGCGTGCGACGAAATCCCGAAGATGCCGAATGACGTCTCCAGCCCGCAAGGCCTGCTCCGCTGCCCTTTCAACGGCTTCACGCAACATCTCGGCGTTGTCGTCCTTGCTCTTTTCGAGAAGCCGGCGGCTGCCTTTGAGATAGTTGGTGATGGCCGTCAGTGGCTGGTTGATCTCATGCGCCAACGTCGAAGCCATCTCGCCAAGCGCAGTGAAGCGGGCCATATGAAGCAGTTCCTGCTGCTGCTCCAGGATCCTGGCTTCCGATTTGTGTCGTTCGGTGAGATCGCGGCAGAAGCCGGTAAAGAACCGGCCGGTTCCCGGATGCATTTCGCCGACAGCGAGCTCCATCGGAAATGTCGATCCATCCTTGCGCATCCCGGTCACCGTTCGGCCCAGACCGATAATCCGGCGCTCTCCCGTGGTCAGATAGCGCTGCAGGTACCCGTCGTGCTCCTCCCGATAGGGTGATGGCATGAGCATGCTGACATTCGCACCAATGACTTCACTGGATTTGTAGCCGAACAAAGCTTCGGCGGCCGCACTGAAGGATTGAATGCGAGCCTGCTCGTCGATGACGACCATGGCATCGGGAACCGTCGCCAGAATTGACCGCAGATGGTCCTCGCGCAGCTGGAGGGCGGCGTTGGCGAAGGAAAGGTCACTGACATCCGTGCCCTGGACAAAGATCGCGGTGATGCGCCCATCATCAGCCTTGATGGGCTGGTAGACGAAGTCGAGGATGCGTTGCTCTGTGATTCCCTCTTTGGGATTGCGAAGGACGACTTTGACACCGCGCCCGACATAAGGCTCGCCAGTCTCGCTTACCTGGTCGAGCAGTTCGAAGAAGCGCTGACCCTCAAGCTCGGGCAAGGCCTCCCGCACCGGCTTTCCGATGACCTGCCGCTGACCGATCAAGCGTTGATAGGCGGCGTTGGTCAATTGGAAAACATGGCCGGGCTCGCTCAGCAAGGTCATGAACCCGGGAGCTTGCTCAAACATCAGGGCAAGAAGCTCATGTTCCGCGGCGCCGCGCTGTTCCTCGCGCTTACCATCGGAAAGCACTGCCGCCGCGGTTTCGCGGCCAGATGGGACTGGCGCCTTCTTGCTCACATGCAGCCCTTGGATTTGAGAACCGGCAACGCCGGCTGATGTAGCACTCATCCCTTCTCAGGCATACCGCTCTGGAACGAGTAGAATCGCGCCCGCGACAATCAAGACGCCGTCCTTTGACCCGCATCAAGGTGTCGGAGGCCGAAGCGTGCAATTTCGCAAGGCATTCCGCCGTCTTCAGCGCGAGGAGTTTTCATGTCCTACAGGTCGATAGTCGTCAATCTCGCAGTAGACGCGGATCCGGCGCCCATTGTGAAGCTCGCTGCGGGTCTTGCCGAGCGCTTTGACGCTCATCTGATTGGCCTGGCCGCCGCGGATGTCCCGCCACTAGTCAGAACCGGCGAGGGTTTGGTCTACGAAGGTGAGGTCATGCAGATCCAGCGGACGGAAATCGAAAAACGCCTCGCGGAACTGCGCGGCGAATTCGAGCGGCTGGTTCCGTCCGCCGTCAGCAGCGAATGGATGCAGCAGGTCTGTAGTCCGACCCGCCTGCTTAGCACTGCCGCACGCGCGGTTGACCTGATCGTGACCGGCGGTGGTGAAGGCGGTAATGTCTTCCGCGCCGTCGATGTCGGTAGTCTGGCACTTGGCAGCGGGCGGCCCGTCTTTGTCGCAGCCGACAATGTCGAGCATGTCTTGGCAAAGACCGTCCTCGTCGCTTGGAAGGATGCCAGGGAGGCGCGCCGGGCGATCGCTGATGCATTGCCCTTTCTGTCGAAGGCCAATGAGGTGGTCGTCGCCACGATAGAGGACGATGCCGATGACAGTGTCCGCAACAGCCTGGCGGACGTGGCGGTCTATCTCGAGCACCACGGCATCATGGCGAGGACGGAAATACTTACGGGCGAGGCCAAAGCAGAACGGCTCTTGGCGTTCGCGCGCTCGATCCGCGCTGATCTGATCGTCTCTGGCACCTATGGTCACAGCCGATTGCAGGAATGGGCGTTCGGCGGCATCACCCGAACACTGCTTCGGGAGAGCGGCATCAATCGGCTCATGTCGTACTGAGCCAATAGCCTGGCTTACAACCGCAGGGCACGAAATCACAGTCCGGATCGAACCGATCCTTCAAGAGAGCCTTTGACCGTGATCACAATTGCTGGCTCGGAGATCGGAAGCGGGGGACCGGATGCCGACGAAGCAGTTTGTTGACCGAGATCAATGTGATGGCGCTGCCTGCGGGCAATGATGGGCATGTGCAGGAGCAAACCACATGACCTTTCTCGACTATCTGATTTCGGTTGACGCCAGGACGGCGTTGATGGGCCGCATGATGCGGACACTGGGCGTCGACAGGCAATTGAAGGTCGTGCCGGATCACGCGGCTGTCACCAACCGGGCGGCAAACCGCTGCCGTGCCTGCGGTCATCAAGACGAATGCTCGACCTGGCTCGACGAACATCACCAAGCTGACGAGCCGCCAGCCTATTGCCGCAACAGTGACCTGGTCGCTCGGTTGCAACACGTGTCTGGCGACCGATAGTCGTTCACCTCGTCCGGACAGCAAAATGAAATGAACGCGGGTGGCGAAAGCCGCGAGCGAGTTCACCCTGGAGCTCATGAAACAAGAAGTACGGACGTCGGTCCGGTGCAGAAAAGATTGTCCTTCACCGCTTTGACACCGGGGACGTTTTCCGCGGCCACAATCGCTGACTGACGTTCGCGTTCGTCGAAGATGGCGCCGCTCAGTTCGACCGCTCCATTTTCCACGGCGACGTCGATCGTATCGGCTCGAGCCCACTTCTGTGCCGAAAGTTCCGCGACAATGTTTTGTCGAATCTGCTCGTCGCTGGCGGTGTTCGATGTCGAGCTTGACCAAACACCCACCAACGCCCGAACCAGATCTGAGCGCGTGACGATGCCAATCACCTTTCCCTCGGCAAGGACAGGAATGCGATTGACGTGGTGCCGGGTCATCAGTTCGACGACTGTCGCAAGCGAAGTTGTCGGGGATGCCGTGACGACACTTTCGCTCATCACCTCTTCAATCCGCCGTCCGTTGGCCAGGACATATTCTTCGGCAGCTTTTCCCGGGCTGATGAGAAATTCCAGCCAGCGTGGCCGCTTGCGCTGCGTGCCCAATTCCCGGCGGCGAAGGAAGTCGCCCTCGCTGACAATACCCATCAGTTCACCATCGTTTCGAATGACGGGAAGACCGCTGATCTTGTTGGCGAGCATCAGTGCTGCCGCATCGGCGACTGACGCAGACGGGTCAACCGCGATCACCGGCGTGGTCATTATCGCTTCGGCTTGCATGGCTGCCTCCTCGGACAATTCCCCACGCATATCGAAGTCTTGCTCGCGGCGTCCTTGATCTGAATCACTTTCAGGGATCGGCAACGTCGGCGGCAGGTTTGCGAAAGCGCAACGATCGCAGGGTTGGGGGGATGTATGACGACACTCTCAACTGCGGAGGCGACCGTGAAGAAGTCCGGTTCTATCAGACCCGACATGGTCGTGGACGAGATCATGAGACAATGGCCGGCAACGGTGCCGGTGGTGCTGAGCTACAGAATGCTTTGCGTCGGCTGTCCGATCGGCGCTTTCCACACCGTGGCCGAAGCAGGCCGCGAGCATCAGGTGGACGAAACCCGATTCATTTTAGACTTGGAATCGGTCGTTCGAGGAGAACGGTGAGGATCACCCCTTGGCCCGGCTCTCGGCGAGAACGACGAGGCGATGCGCATCCTTGACCGTGACTTTCTGGCGTCCGCTGACGATTATTCCGATGTCTTCCCATTTGCTCAGCAGACGGCTTACCGTGTGCAGCGTCGTGCCTGTCATCTCGGCAATATCCTGCCTGGAAATCGGGAAGTCGATTTCGATGCCGATGTCGATCTTTCGGCCGGTCTGGTTTGCCAAACGCAGCAACGCATGCGCGACCCGCTGCTCGACCTGCTCCGTCGACATCTCGACCACCCGCGTCTGGGTTTCCTGCAGCCTGGTACCGACGGTCTTGTAGGTGGTTGCTCCAAACGCCGGAAATCGTCGCACCAGCTCCGGCCAGAGCGCGTTGGGCCAGGCCAGCACCACGCAGTCGACCGCAGCGACGGAGCTGGCGGGATAGGTTGTCCGGCCCAGCGCGGCGGCGACGCCAAAGATCTCGCCTTCGCTGATGTATCTGGCGATGACCTGCTGTCCGTCCGGCGTGGTGCGGACGACCCGTATGTGACCCGAAATCAGCACGAAAAACGAATGGGCCTCGCTTTCCTGTTCGAAGATCGCGGACTCCTTGGCATAGCGTGATGACCGAGCGCTTCTGAGGATTTCGTTTTGCTCTTCGGGAGCCATCCCCTGGAAGAGCGGCAGCTGCGATATTAGCGATCGGTGCAGCGCAGCCAAAACGAATTTCCTCACGACCCCGAGACGCTGCGCCAATCGCGCGGCAAACCTTTCTTAGCGCGAGTTTGCGCCAGCGCAAATTGTTCGCAGCCGCATCGGGCTAAATGACGTGGAACGGCGCAATGCCGCGAACATGAGACAAAGGATAAATCGATGAAACTCTTCCTCGCTGCTGCAATCTCCCTCCTCGCGCTCGCCGGCGGCGCACGCGCGGAAGAGCATGTCGTGCAGATGCTCAACAAGGGCGAAAAAGGCGCCATGGTTTTCCAGCCGGCCTTCGTCAAGGCCGCACCCGGCGACACCGTAAAGTTCGTGCCGACCGACAAGACCCATGACGCCGAGTCGATCAAGGGCATGATTCCGGATGGCGCCGAGCCGTTCAAGGGCAAGCCGAGTGAGGAGATCACCGTTACGCTGACCAAGGAAGGTGTCTACGGCGTCAAATGCGCGCCCCACTATGGCATGGGGATGGTCGCTCTGATCGTTGTCGGCAAGCCGGTAAACCTGGATGCGGCGAAAGCGGTCAAGCACGTAGGCAAGGCAAAGACAGTGTTCGCCGACCTGTTCACCCAGGTTGCGGGTAACTAGCCGCAACCAGACAGCCTGCTCGCCGCAAGTCGGAGTGGGCAAGGGCCGGATGGACCGAGGGCGGCGGTTCATCCGGCTTTTCATTTGAGGATACAAGTCATTTGGGGACACAAGTCATGGCAATTGCACGTCTGCGGCGCTATTCCGGTCCCGCCTTTCTTTCCTACGGGTTCAGACCCTTCTTCTTCCTTGGGTCACTGTATGCCGCGCTCTCGATTCTGCTCTGGCTACCGATCTATGCGGGCGAGCTCGAGGCCCACAGTGTATTTGTTCCGATCGATTGGCATATCCACGAGATGCTGTTCGGCTATCTGCCGGCGATCGTTACCGGGTTCCTGCTGACCGCCATCCCCAATTGGACTGGCCGGCTGCCCGTACAAGGCTTGCCGCTGCTGACGCTGGTTGTCCTGTGGCTTGCCGGGCGCGCCGCTGTCTTCTTCTCGGCTGACATCGGCTGGCAAGCAGCCGCGGTGATCGACGGCTCATTTCTGTTCGCGGTGGCTGCCGCCGCCGCCCGCGAAATCATCGCCGGACGCAACTGGCGCAACCTCAAGGTGCTGCTGCCGCTTGTCGTGATGGCCAGCGCCAACGGCGCGTTCCACATCGAGGCCCATGTCCAGGGCACGTCGGACATCAGCCGCAGGCTCGGAATGTCCGCGGCGATCCTGCTCATTTCGCTGATCGGCGGACGCATCATTCCAAGCTTCACGCGCAATTGGCTCGTGCGCGAAAATCCTGGCAGGCTGCCGACGCCATTCGACCGTTTCGACATTGCATCGCTGGCCATTTCAGCCATCGCTCTGGGTGTCTGGACGTTCGCCCCCGACAACGATATCTCCGGGCTGCTCCTGGCGGCCGCCGCCACCAGCCAGGCATGGCGGTTGGCGCGATGGGCTGGCGATCGCACCTTGCGGGATCCGCTCGTTCTCATTCTTCTTGCCTGCGATGGTGCCGGTTGCTGCAGGACTCCATGCTTTGGGCGCCGGCGCGGTCGGCTCGATGACGATCGCGGTGATGGCCCGCGCCACGCTTGGCCATACCGGTCGGCAACTACGGGCCGAACCGCAAGCGATTGTTGTCTCCGCCGCGATCCTCATCGCAGCCATGTTGCGCATACTTGCTGTTTTTATCCCTTATGACGGGATCGTTCATGCCGCGGGCGCTGCATGGATTCTGGCGTATGTCGGCTTCCTCCTGACTTACGACATGGCCTTGACGACGCAAAAGGCCAGGTAGCGACGAAAGAGACTGTGAGACCAGCCCTGCCGCTACAGTCAAGGCGGCAGGGCGGCGGCTGTGCTTTCATGACACGCATGCCCGTCGGCTTACAAATGCGTAAGCTTCCGGCCACAATTCCGGGAGGATTCGAGCCCAATTGTGCCGAGGTTTCCAGGCTATTCAGTATCGCGACTGCGCAGCTGTTGAATCATCAGGGGAGTCACATGACGGAAACCAGGATTGGCTATTCATCTTACCAAATTGCGCTTCATTGGATCGTAGCGGCGCTGGTGTTGTTCCAACTGTTGTTCGGGGAGAGCATGACAACCGTGGTCGACGCGGCCGAAAATGGAGCCGCGGTCTCTCCTGCCGACCAGACATTGGGCTCTGCTCATTTTTGGGTGGGGATTTCGATCCTGACGCTCGTGTTCGTCCGGCTCACAATGCGCCTGATATCCGGTGCTCCTCGCCCGGCGGACCGCGGGCCCGCCTGGATGCGGATCGCCGCGCGTGGATCGCACGGCCTTTTCTATCTTCTCTTGCTCGCAACGCCGATTGTTGGACTCCTCGCTTTCTATATTGGCGATCCGTGGGGCGACATCCATTCGCTCAGCAAGCCGGTGTTTATCGTCCTGATTTCGGTTCATGCCTTGGCGGCCCTGTTCCACCAGTACTGGCTTCGCGACGGCACGCTGAAGCGGATGCTGTCGCCCGGTCGGTAGGACGGGTCTGGCAAATTTGTCGCCCACGTCAAAGCCGGGCCTGTTGGGCATACTCTGACGGCGCCTGCCGTCAGATCATGCCCAAATGGGAGAGCAGATCGCTCGCCCAGCCAGGGCGATCCCGAACCAGCCTAAACCCCAGATTGTCGGGGGGCAGGCCAACAGCGCAGCCTCCGCTTTTTCCGTCGCTGACGAAGTTCGACATATAGGCTCTGTGAAGGCCTTCGAGGACGTGGACGCCGCAATTGTCGACCGAACTCGCAACACCGCTTCCGTCTTCGGCCAGCGTCGTGCGGACATAACAGGTCGAAGTCCACTCCCAGACGTTGCCGGAGAAGTCGGCCAGGCCGCGCGAATTCACACCAAAGGAGCCCCGGCTCCTTGGCAACGGGTCCGGTTTGCGATTGAGGTCAAGCTCTGCCTGGTAGCTGGTGAGCCAACGTCTGGCCGGGTTGTCGGCATCGTTTTCGACACCCTCGAATTCCCCAGCAAACCGCTCCGCCGCGGCAAAGGCCCACTCTTCGTCGGATGGCAGCCGCCACAGGCTGCCGGTCACATCAGAATACCACCGGGCGTAGGCAACGGCGTCGAGATAGCTCACTCCTGTTGCAGGTGCATCGCGCGGGATTGAGCGGGTCTCCTCCGCCGGCCGACAGGCGCCAGCCGACACACAATCCGCGTAGTCGGCAGCGCTGACCTGATAGGTCATGATCTCGAGCGGACCGTTGAGTTGCCGCTCGACTTTGGGATTTGCTTGCGGGCGTCCGCCCCTAAGGTACTCGCCCGGCATCGGATAGATGATCGAACCTGGAAGCAGGCTGACCGTCATGGCAGCGACATGGGACTGTCTACGGCCACTGGCTGTCTGTATCGATAGCCCAACCGGCACGGCTGCGGCCATCATGGCGATCGGCATGAGTTTCAGGATGAAAGCCGACATGTCTTTTGTCCATGCCCGGACAGCATTGCTGTCCGGGCAAATTGAAAGTGCCGTTCAGTTGATGGCGATGGGCTTGGGTGCTTCGACCTGCGTCATCAGGTCGTCATTCCAATCGCCCTCGACCTTGAAGTGAGCGGTTGCTCCGAGTTCCACGGCCTCGATCAGATTGTGATTGACGTAGGCGTAGACGCCCGGCTGCAGGAATGTATAGAGCGCCGCCCCCGCAGAACCGCCGCGGATGAACCAAGTCTCCAGATCCTTGGCCGGCGGGTTTGCGAATTTGCCCAGCTCCCAGACATAATCGCCGTGGCCGCCGATCAAATGCGGCCGCGTATCGCGATTGGCCTGAGAATGGACGATGAGCACCGTTTCGCCGACCTTGGACTTCATGGCGTTGTCGCCGGTCAGGGATCCGACCTTGCCGTTGAACACCACATGGGTCGGAATAAGCCCACGCATCACCTTGACGGTGTCATCGTAGCCGTCGCCGGCGGATTCGTAGCTCTTGAAATTGCCCTTCTCGTCGCGCGGAATGTAGAAGTCACTCTCGCCGATGTAGAAGATCTTGTCGTACTTGACCGGTTCGCCCTTGTCGTTCCTCAGCCCGTCGCGCGGCAGCACCATGACGGCACCGTTCATGCCGGACACGACGTGCCAGGGGATCATCGCCCCGCCGGGGGCGCAGTGATAGACAAACGTTCCCGTCCGAGTCGCCTTGAAGCGCAGGGTCACCTGTTCGCCCGGATTGATCAAGGTCAGGCCCCCGCCACCCAGGCCGCCGGTCGCGGCGTGGAAGTCGATGTTGTGGGCCAGCGAGTTGGTGTCGGGATTGATGAGGGTCAGCTCGAGGTAGTCGTCCTGGTGCACGACCATCAGCGGGCCCGGGATCGAGCCGTTATAGGTCATCGCGTTGAGCTTTGCGCCGTCGGCATCGATGACGACAGGTTTTTCCTCGATCGTCATGGTGAACTCGACGATCTTCGGGCCGCCCTTGGCGATCTGGTCATGCGGATGCACAAAAGGCGGTGCCACGAGCGTGATCTTTTCACGGGGCAGCCCGCGGATCTCCGCCTTTGTGACCGTTGCCGACAATGCCGGCAGTGCCGCAACGGCGGCAGCGCCGAGCGCTGCTCCGAAGAGGGCTTCGCGTCGCGTGATCATGTCAATCTCCTGTGTCTCGACCGTTGCGGATGAGAAGAAAGCTACAGGACCTGACGCAGGGTTTCTTTGCGCTGGCGCAAATTGATGGGCATTAATCGGAGAAATAACAGCCTGGAATACAACGATCTCGCGCGCCACGATTGAGGTGGAGAGGTTGGTGTCTCGGTCTTCTTCCAAAGGAGAGCTGTCACCAACGATTATCTTAGATCAGTGGACGCTTTTTCTCTTCTGGATCGATGAGAATTCGCTCGGCTGCACCGTCGAGATCTTCATACTGGCCACTTTTCAACGCCCACAGGAAGCCGCCCAAGCCAAGTGCGCCAAGAAAGAGAGCGACGGGTATGAGATAGGTGAGGGTGGTCATGACGACCGGGCCAGTTCGTTGAAGTCGGACAGCCTGTCACGGCGAACATTTTTGGCCTGTGAAATGGGCTCGGCTGTTCGTAGTCGCAACGCATTTCCGATGACAAGCAGTGATGAAGCGGACATGGCAATTGCCGCTATCAAGGGCGTGACGTGCCCAAGTATGGCGATCGGTACTGCCACCGTATTGTAGACGATTGCGATTGCGATGTTCTGCCGGATCAGGCTTCCAGCCTTGCGCGAGACGTCCAGCGCGAGCGGCACCGCCACGAGGCTTTCACGCAGGAAGACGAAATCCGCGGCGTTGCGGCCAACATCGGCGGCGGTGGCCGGTGCGATGGAGACATGCGCTGCGCTCAGCGCCGGCGTGTCGTTGAGGCCGTCGCCAACCATCAGAACCCTGTGCCCAACTTTCGCGAGGGTCTCGATGCGTTCAAGCTTGCCGGATGGCAGCAGGCAGGGAACGAAGTCGTCGATTCCGAGTGACTTCGCAACCTCGGCACAGGCTGCCGCAGTATCGCCCGACAGCATCTCCACGGGAACCCCGGCGTCGCTCAATTGATCGATGGCCGCTCTGGCGTCGGCGCGCAATGCATCCTCGAAAACGAAGGATGCGGCAATCATTCCGTTTCTCGTCAAGACCGTTCCGCCGTAGCCGTGTTTGCCCTCACCGCCGGTTCGAGCCTTCCAGCCGGCCCATCCGCGTCGGCCCAGTCGCCAGGTACTTCCCGCGCGCCAGGTACTTCCCGCGTCGGTGGCCTCGATTCCGAATCCCGGATGCTCGGTGACGGCATCGAATTTGAGCTGCCCGCCAGGAATCGCAAAGCCGGCTATGGCCTTTGAAAACGGATGACGCGAGTGCGCCGCCAGGTCGGCTGCGACTGTCAGCATGGCGGGATCGATCGACGGCGCGTTGACGAGCCGGGGCTGGCCAAGCGTCAGCGTTCCGGTCTTGTCGAACACCGCAATGTCCACACTTGCCAGGCGTTCCATGGCGGAGCCGTCCTTGACCATGATGCCGTTCTCGAACAGGCGCCTTGCGGCGACCACCTGCACGATCGGCACCGCGAGGCCAAGCGCACACGGGCATGTGATGATGAGGACGGCGATGGCGATCGTCATCGCCCGATGCCAGTCGCCGGCCGCCGCTATCCAGCCCAGGAATGTCACAAACGCCGTCAGATGGACCACCGGGGCATAAAGCGCTGAAACGCGGTCGGCGATACGGCGATATTGCGCGCGGCCGCCCTCGGCGGCCTCCATCAATCGGACCATTTCCGCCAGGAACGAATCCCTTGCGGCGGCTGTCGCCTCAATCGTCAGCGGGCCGGTAAGATTGAGCACGCCGGCCTGTACCGCTTCGCCCGGCGCCACGTTTTTCGGCGTGCTTTCGCCTGAGGCCAGCGAGCAGTCGAGATCCGACGTTCCCTGGATGATCTTGCCGTCGACGGGGATCCTCTCCCCGGCCGCGATCAACAACCGCATGCCTGGTTCGATCTCGCCGACCGGCAGATAGTCGCGCGCGCCATCGCCGCGCAGCACCATGGCGCCACGCGCGGCCAGCTGAGACAGGCCTTTCACGGCAGTCCGGGCACGCTCCCGCATCACATGATCCAGCGTGCGTCCGATCAAAAGGAAGAACAGCAGCGATACCGACGCGTCGAAATAGGCGTGGTCGCCATGATTGATCGTCTCATAAAGGCTCATGGCGTAGGCGAGCGAAACACCGACCGCGATGGGCACGTCCATATTCATGCGGCCATGACGCAAAGCATTCCAGGCCGAGCGGAAGAAGATGCCGCCCGCGAAGGCGAGGGCAGGAATGGCGATCAGCGCCGAGACCCAGTGAAACAGGTCGCGGGTAGCACCTTCGGCGCCGGACCAGACAGAGACCGAAAGCAGCATGATGTTGCCCGCCGCAAAGCCGGCAACAGCGACGGCGCGGATCAGTTCGGCAAGCGTCTTGTCCTTGTCGTCGATCTCGGGTGCGAACAGATGCGCCTCGTAGCCCAGCCTGCCAAGCGCGGCGACGAAGGGTGGCACCTCGTCTCCACGCCACCGGACCGCGACCCGTTTCGTCGACAGGTTGACGCGCGCGCTTTCGACGTGATCGAGCTTTCCAAGTGCCGCCTCGATCGCCTGGATGCAGGCGGCGCAATGAACCGCCGGCACTGAAAGGTCGGTCTGCCGAAGACTGTCGCCAAGCGATCGGCTCGCCAACCTGATCTCCTGGCTGGATGGCAGGACCGACGTGGCGCCGTTCAGATCCAGCGCCATTTCAGCGCCCGGTGCACAACAGCTCACTGCAGCGCTCCATGAGAAATCATGATCCTACGGACGTCGCGATAGGGTCGTGCCAGGCCGGCATCGGCGTCGACTTCGACGATCCAGACGCCGTCCTTCGGCATATGCTGCGCTGCGAATTCCTGGCCTGAGGCGAGGGCGAGCGTGACGGATTCGTCCTCTTTCTCGTAGGCGGGATGACGAAACAGCACCTTGACACCGTGCAGAGGAACCGGCTTGCCGGCTGCGTCGGAGAGGCTGTAGCGGACTTCGCCCCATGCGATGGTCAGCTTGCCGGTCCAACCGAGCGCTGCTTGGGCGCGGCCGGCCTCGGCCTCCTTGTTGAATTGCTGGCTGGCCACATAGGTGTTCTCGACGACGAGGCCGGTCCAACTCGTATTGGCGAGCGTGGCCATGGTCAGGTTGACCGCGATGACCACCCCGAAAAAGATGAGAATGATGGCCAGCATGTGCCTGCCTGTGAATTCGCGAGGCTTTTGGGTATTGGCGGTCATTTGGCGGCCTCTGGCGCGTTGAATGTGGCGGTGTACTCGTTCGACTCGAAGCTCGCTCTATCCTCGACACGGAACTTGAAGGTCTGTGCCGGTGCGTGGATCTGGTCCGCCGGCTGGCGAACGAAGACCTTCAACGTTTTCAGGCGGTCGGGCTCGACCGGGATGGCGAAAGACCGGCCGGCCGGGATGTCGTCGCCGACGACGACCATATCGGCACCCTCCAGGCCTTGCATGGTGACGACGATTGTCCTTGGCTCAGGGATCATGTTGAGCAGCTTGACGGTATAGCCGTTGCGGATGGAGCCATCGGATAGCGTGACGAATTGCGGATTGCGGTCATGCAGCACGTTCAGCTCGAGCCGATCGCGCGTCAGCAGCGAATAGAGCAGGCCCAGCCCGATCAGCGACCACAGGCCCATGTAGACGTAGGTGCGCGGCCGGAAGATCTTGCGAATGTGAAAATGCGCCACCTGATCGGAGAAGGTGCCGACGGCAGTCCTGACCAGCGACGGATTGATTGAACTGGAGCCGCCTGCGGTCGCCAGCATCATGTTGGCGTTGTAATCGGAGAGCGTCGCGTAGGAGATCAGCCCGCGCTCCTTGCCGAGCTTGTCCATGACGCCCTCGCAGGCGTCGATACACAGCGCGCAGGTGATGCATTCGAGCTGCTGGCCGTCGCGAATGTCGATCCCCATCGGGCAGACCGCGACGCAGGCATTGCAGTCGACGCAGTCGCCGACGGACTGCCCTGTCGCTTGCACCTTCTTGGCGTGACGCGAGCGCGGTTCGCCGCGCCAGTCATTGTAGGTGACGGTGAGCGAGTTCTCGTCGAGCATGGCTGCCTGGATGCGTGGCCATGGGCACATATAGGTGCAGACCTGTTCGCGCATCAGGCCGCCGAACGTGTAGGTGGTCGCCGTCAACACGGCGATGGTGATGTAGGCGACAGGCGCGGCGGTACCGGTGAAAAGCTCGCCCACAAGTGTCGCTGCATCAGCGAAATAGAAAATCCAGGCGCCGCCGGTCGCCGCGCCGATGACCAACCAGACGGCGTGCTTCGATAGGCGCAGCATCAGCTTGCGGGCGGTCCAGGGGCCAGCGTCAAGTTTCATGCGGGCGTTGCGGTCCCCCTCGACCGCACGTTCGACGACAAGGAACAGATCGACCCATACGGTCTGCGGACATGCATAGCCGCACCAGGCACGGCCGACAGTCGAGGTGATCAGGAAAAGTCCAACGCCGGCCATGACCAGGAGGCCGGCCACGTAGAAGAATTCCTGGGGCCATATCTCGATGAAGAAGAAGTAGAAGCGCCGATTGGCAACATCGAGCAGCACGGCCTGGGCCGGGGCAAATGGACCGCGATCCCAACGCAGCCACGGCGTCAGGTAGTAGATGCCAAGCGTGATCGCCATCACCAGCCATTTGAAGCGGCGAAAGTTGCCCGAGGCGCGCTTTGGGAAGATTTTCTTGCGCGCAGCGTAGAGGGGCTGACGTGTCTTGGCGGAATTGACCGCCTCGGCTTCCAGCCGTTCTACCTGCGTCTTGTCCAGCACGACTATCTCCACTTGCACGCAGACCGTGATTTTGAGCGCGCTGGGCAACATTGCCGCCGCCTGGACCGACCCGCGTTGATGCAGGTCAATCGGCGAATGCCGAAAAGATCGAGGCCCGGACTGGCCGGGCCTCGTCGCTCAGGCGGTGAAGGGCAGGAAATAGGGCCCCCGACCTATTCCCCACCGCCGAGCGAATGGATGTAGACCGCCAACTCCTTGACCTTGGTCTCGCCGAGACGCGCGCCCCATGCAGGCATCACGCCCTGCTTCGGTGCGCGAACCTGGTCGGCGATTGCCGTCTCGCCCGACCCGTAAAGCCAGATCGCGTCGGTCAGGTCGGGTGCGCCGAGTTCCCTGTTGCCTTTTGCATTGTCGCCGTGACAGGCGACGCAGTTTTCGGCGAAGACCCTGGCGCCGGGTTGAATAAGAGTTGCATCGCGGACCTTGCCGGACAGGCTGGCAACGTAGGCGCTGACCTGAGCGATCTGGTCGGCGGTGATGATGTCCCCGAAGGCCGGCATTTCCGACAGACGCGTGTCCGGATCTGAAGCGAAGCGGATGCCGTGCGTGATCGTCTGCTGGATCTGCTCGGCCTTGCCGCCCCACAGCCAGTCGTCGTCGTTGAGGTTGGGAAAGCCCTTGGAACCCTGGGCGCCGGAGCCGTGGCACTGCGTGCAGTTGACCTTGAATGCGGCGCCGCCGGCCGCGACCGCGAATTCCCGCAAGGCATCGTCCGCGGCGATTTCGGAGACGCTTTTCGACTCCACCGCCGCGACGTATTTGCCCTTCGCTGCTTCCGCCGCCGCCAACTCGTTCTTGACGTCGTTGCGGCTCGAATAGCCGAGAACACCCGTTGTCGCCGAGTGCAGCAGCGGCCATGCCGGATAGGCGATGGTGTAGCCGATCGCCCAGACGATGGTGACGTAGAACGTGATGACCCACCAGCGCGGAAGTGGGTTGTTCAGCTCCCGGATGCCGTCCCATTCGTGACCCGTGGTTGAGACGCCGGAGATTTCGTCGATGTGTTCGTCGCTCATGATCACTCGTCCTCGAGGGGAATCCGGGCTGCTTCGTCCGCAAGCTTGCGGCTGCCGGGGCGCAGCGCGAAGACAATTGCCCCCGCAAAGAAAAGCGCCATGGCGACAAGACCCCAGCTGTCGGCAAACTCCCGCATAAAATTGTAATTCATGGAAAAAACTCCTCAGCGGTAGCCGGCGGCTTCGTCGTAGTTCTTGAAATCGACCAGCGTGCCCAGCATCTGCAGATAGGCGACGAGGGCATCCATTTCGGTGACCTGTTGCGGGTTGCCGTCGAAGTCGCCGATCTTGGCTTTGGGATAACGGGCCTCAAGACCTGATGTGTCGGCGTTGGGATCAGCCTGCGCCATCAGATCGGCATTGGCGTGCGCGACCATATCATTGTCATAGGGGACGCCGACCCGCCGGTTGGCGACAAGGTGCGTCGAGAAGTCCTTCACGTCGATCGGCGCGTCCTTCAGGAACGCGTAGCTGGGCATGATGGATTCCGGCACAACGGAACGCGGATCGGAGAGATGCGCGACATGCCATGCATTCGAATATCGGTCGCCGACCCGGGCGAGATCCGGCCCCGTCCGCTTCGATCCCCACTGAAAGGGATGATCGTACATCGACTCGGCGGCCAGGCTATAGTGGCCGTAGCGCTCGACCTCATCGCGGAACGGCCTGATCATCTGGCTGTGGCAGAGGTAGCAGCCCTCGCGCACATAGATGTTGCGTCCGGCAAGCTCGAGCGGCGAGTAGGGCCGCATGCCTTCGACTTTCTCGATCGTGTTATCGAGGTAGAAGAGGGGTGCGATCTCGACGATGCCGCCGACGGTCACCACAAGAAGGGAGCCTACGAGAAGCAGCGTGGCGTTCTTCTCGATTAATGCATGTCTATCGATCAAGCCCATGTTCTGGCTCCTTATTCGGCAGGCTGAAGGGCGGGAACGGAGCCCGGCATCGGTTGCTCCTCACGCTGGTGGCCGAGGATGGTCATGGTGATGTTCCAGGCCATGATCAGGGCACCCGAGAGATACATGGCGCCGCCCATGGCGCGCATGACGTAGTAGGGGTGCATGGCAGCGACGGTCTCGGCGAAGGAGTAGACCAGGAAGCCCTGCTCGTCGTATTCGCGCCACATCAGGCCCTGCATGATGCCGGACACCCACATGACCGCGGCGTAGACGACGATCCCCAGGGTCGCCAGCCAGAAGTGCCAGGTAACCAGCCGCAGCGAATAGAGCCGGTTACGGTTCCAGAGCTTCGGCACCATGTAGTAGATCGCGCCGAACGAGATCATGCCGACCCAGCCGAGTGCACCGGAGTGCACGTGACCAATGGTCCAGTCGGTATAATGCGATAGCGAGTTGACCGCCTTGATCGACATCATCGGACCTTCGAAGGTCGACATGCCGTAGAAGGCGATGGCCATCACCATCATGCGGATGATCGGGTCGGTGCGCAGCTTGTCCCAGGCGCCGGACAGCGTCATCAGGCCATTGATCATGCCGCCCCAGGACGGCATCCACAGCATGATCGAGAACACCATGCCGAGCGTCTGCGCCCAGTCGGGCAGGGCGGTATAGTGCAGGTGATGCGGCCCAGCCCAGATGTAGAGAAAGATGATCGCCCAGAAATGGATGATCGAAAGCCGGTAGGAATAGACTGGACGGTTCGCCTGCTTGGGCACGAAATAATACATCATGCCGAGGAAGCCGGCCGTGAGGAAGAAGCCGACCGCGTTGTGGCCGTACCACCATTGCGTCAGCGCGTCCTGGACGCCGGAAAAGGCGGAGTAACTCTTGGAACCGAGGAAAGAGGCCGGCATCGAAAGGTTGTTGACCACATGCAGCATCGCGATGGTGACGATGAAGGACAGGTAGAACCAGTTGGCGACGTAGATGTGCGATTCCTTGCGCTTCAGGATCGTGCCAAGGAACAGGATGAGGTAAGCGACCCAGACGATGGTCAGCCAGATGTCCACGTACCATTCGGGTTCGGCGTATTCGCGGCTCTCGGTGATGCCGAGCAGGTAGCCTGTCGCGGCCATTACGATGAAAAGCTGGTAGCCCCAGAAGACGAACCAGGCGAGATCGCCGCCGAACAGGCGGGCGCGGCAGGTACGTTGCACGACGTACAATGACGTGCACAGCAGCGCGTTGCCGCCGAAGGCGAAGACGACACCGGACGTGTGCAGCGGCCGCAAACGGCCGAAATTGAACCAAGGCTGAATATTGAGATCGGGGTAGGCCAGCTGCAGCGCGATGACCACGCCGACCAGCATGCCGACGACACCCCAGAACATCGTGGCGATGGCGCCGTAGCGGATTGGACCGTCCATGTAAGCGGATGGGTCGATCGGAGCGGCAACTTCGAAGCTCGAGTTGCGAATGAGGATGGCGACAAAACCGAGCAGTACGAAGAACAGCACCCACATGTGCTGCCGGAACGGCTCGTCCACGCCGAAGCCGGCGGCCACCAAGGCCGCGAATGTAAAAAGGCTCAACGCGAAGATTTGTGTGCCGAACTTCATGACATTTCCCCGACCTCGAATTCCCTACGCGGACGTCAATCCGCGGCAACACCAATTCCGCAGCCGGCACGTCCCCGCCTTGATCCATGTCAAAGTCATATGCATTTGGATTGGGCAGGCTTGATCCTGCGAACGATCAGGAGATTGCCGTTGAACTCGCAGACAGGAGGGGGACCGTTTCCACTGCATGCAGGCGGCAAAAATTCGATGCCGGCAGGGTCTGCTGCGGTGATGAAACGTGTACACTTGGAAAAACTGCAGCTCTGCGATGCCTTGGAAAGGATCGCGGACACGCTGCCCAAGGTCGACACTTTGGCATGCTTGGCGGTAGCGAACGCAATCGTTCCGCTGTTGCGCGACAGTCATCGATACGAAGAGACGGTCATATTCCCCGCTTACGAGACGGCGTTGGCCGGCAGTGATGCCAATCTTGATTCAGCAAGGCGATTGAGCGCCGAGCATATCGAGGACGAATGCTTTGCCGGTGAGTTGACCGAGATGTTGCTGGCGATCGGCCACGGCAAGACGATCGACAATGCCGAGGCGGTTGGGTTCATGCTGCGCGGGTTCTTTGAAAGCCTGCGCCGGCATATCGCCTTCGAGCGCGAGCATGTCCTGCCGATGATTGGGTTTGTCGATTGGGCCTAGGCGCCGGAGCGGCGCTGCAGTCGATTCAAGCTATCGACAATGACATGCCGATTGTTCTCGATGCGGATCACGCCATCTGATCGCAGCCGGGTCAGCTGACGGCTGACAGTCTCGATCGTCAGACCGAGGAAATCGGCGATGTCGGCGCGGGTCAAAGGCAGATCGAAACTTGTCGACTGGGCGGCCGGATCAAGCGTGGGGTCGATGTTCCTGGCGATCATGAGTAGGAAGCTCGCCACCTTTTCCGAAGCACTCTTGCGGCCCAGCGTCACCATCCAGTCGCGGGCGTCATCGAGTTCGTTCAGCGTCTGCTTGAAGAGACGATGCTCTAGTCCCGGCGATTCCTTCATCATCCGTTCGATGGCCGCCTTTGGGAACGAGCACAGGGAGACTGCGGTTGCGGCTTCGGCGTTGATCGCGCTTTCCACCTTGAAGGGCCTGCCCAGAAAATCGGGAGCAAATTGAAGCCCGACAATCTGCTGGCGCCCGTCCGAAAGGCTTTTCATCAGCTTGACCACGCCGGAAAGCACATTCGCGTAGCTGTCGACGGCCTCGGCGTCACCGATCAATTCCACGCCCGCTTCAACGGTATGCTTCGACGAGGTCTTGGCGAGGCCCACCAGCTGGTCCGGATCGAGCGCGCCGCAAACGCCATGATGCCGCGCTTCGCATGACTGGCAAAGCACGGGAATGCCGGCGCTATGTACATCCTGACGCACTGTCATCGTGGTCGTCCGCGAACCCAAAGGTTCCGTCAGGATATAGCATCGACCCAAGAAAAAGCCTTGCGGCAGTTTGTCCGCAACCAATGGGCATTGACCGAAATCAAGGCGGCTACTGCCCCTCGCGAGCAGTATCGCGCGAAACATTCCGGAGTTGATAGCGACATGCGGCCAGAATTAGTTGCTAGGCTTGGTGAGAACGTGCCGCGTTACACGAGTTACCCGACGGCGCCGCATTTTCATCCGGGCGTCGATGCCGCCGTCTGTCGTGGCTGGCTGCAGGCGCTCAACGAGGGCGACGAGATCTCGCTCTATCTGCATATCCCCTATTGCGACAAGCTTTGCTGGTTCTGTGCGTGCCACACCAAGCAGACACGCCACTACGAACCGGTCACCAAATATCTGAGATCGTTGCATGCGGAGATCGCCACCGTCTCAAGTCTCGCCGGAGGCAAGGGCCGGGTACGTGCCGTCCATTTCGGTGGCGGCTCACCGACGATGCTCAAACCACAGGACATGGTGGCGCTGGGAGCCGTTCTGCGCAATAGCTTCTCATTTCTTCCCGGCGCCAAGATCAGCGTCGAAATCGAACCCAACGACATGGACGAAGAGCGCCTCGACGCACTTGCCGAAATCGGCATGACGAGGGCCAGCCTCGGGGTCCAGGATTTCGATCCGAAGGTGCAGAAGGCCATCAATCGCGAACAGACCTTCTTGCAGACCAAGACAGTCGTCGACGGCGTTCGGTCACGCGGCGTCGAGTCAGTCAACCTGGACCTGCTCTACGGCTTGCCGCACCAGATCGGGGAGAGCGTCTTGTCCACCGTCAGGCAGGCGCTGACGCTCGAGCCCGACCGGATTGCCCTCTTTGGCTACGCCCATGTGCCATGGTTCAAGAAACATCAGACAATGATCGACGAGGCCTGGTTGCCAGGCCCGGAGGAGCGGTTTGCCCAATCGCAATTGGCAGCTCGCGCCATACTCGACCAGGGATACGAAGCAATCGGGCTCGACCATTTCGCCAAACCGGGCGATGCGCTGGCGCTTGCCGCGCATGCGGGAATGTTGCGCCGCAACTTTCAGGGCTACACCGAGGATCGCTGCGAAACCTTGATCGGTCTCGGCCCGTCATCCATCAGCCAATTCCGGCAAGGCTATGCACAGAACATGCCTTCGACCGCCGAGTATGGCCGCGTGGTGGATGACGGTGGGTTGGCTTCGGTCCGCGGAATTGCTTTTTCCGACGACGACCGCGCTCGCGGTTGGATCATCGAGCGGCTGATGTGCGATTCCGGCTTTTCAGCGATCGACCTGGTTGAGCGCTTTGGCGAGGCTGGCCAAAGGCTTCTCGGCAAAGCGAGTTCCACCGCCCTTCTTGATCCTGCCCGGTTGCTGGAACTTCACGGTGACCACTTCGTCGTGCCGGTCGAAAGCCGCCCCTTTGTCAGAAGCGTCGCGGCGAAGTTCGACAAATATTTCGAAACCGGCAAGGCCAGACATTCCGTGGCGGTCTGAACATCGGCTGCGGTCAGAAAATGCTCGCTCAATCGTATGGGAGGCCTACATCCCGATCTGAACAGCGCAGATCGTCGACCGCGTCAGGAAACGCTTCTCCCTTCCGTTGTCCAGCGAGAACATGCCACCGCGGCCTGGCACCACGTCGATAATGAGATCGGTATGCTTCCAGGCCTCGAATTGCGAGGCGCCGATGTAGAACGGCGCGTCACCGATATGGCCGAGCAGGACATCGTGGTCGCCGACGATGAATCCGTCCAGCGGATAGCACATAGGCGAAGAGCCGTCGCAGCAGCCGCCGGATTGATGGAACAGCACCGGACCGTGCTCGGCGACGATCTCCGCGATCAGTTCAAGCGCTGCCGGCGTTGCCGTGACCTTGGCATGCATGGGTTTTCGATTTCCAGCCTGGGGCGCGGCCCCCTGCGGAGCCGCGCCTTTGAGCCAAAGAGGCGATCAGAAGAAGCCGAGCTTCTTCGGGCTGTAGCTGACCAGCATGTTCTTCGTCTGCTGGTAGTGGTCGAGCATCATCTTGTGGGTCTCTCGACCGATGCCGGACTGCTTGTAGCCGCCGAAGGCCGCATGCGCGGGATAGGCATGGTAGCAGTTGGTCCAGACGCGGCCAGCCTGGATCGCGCGGCCGAAGCGATAGGCGCGGTTGGCATCGCGTGTCCAGACGCCGGCACCGAGGCCGTAGAGCGTATCGTTGGCAATCGCCAGGGCTTCGTAGTCGTCCTTGAAGGTCGTGACCGAAACCACCGGCCCAAAAATCTCCTCCTGGAAGATGCGCATCTTGTTGTGGCCCTTGAACACCGTGGGTTGGACGTAGTAGCCGCCGGCCAGGTCGCCGGGCAGAAGATTGCGCGCCCCACCGGTCAGCAACTCGGCTCCTTCCTGGCGGCCGATATCGATATAGGACAGAATCTTTTCCATCTGCTCGGACGAAGCCTGGGCCCCGATCATCGTTGCCGGATCGAGCGGATCGCCCTGCACGATCGCCTCGACGCGCTTGAGGGCGCGTTCCATGAACCGGTCGTAAATCGATTCATGGATGAGCGCGCGGCTCGGGCAGGTGCACACCTCACCCTGGTTCAGCGCGAACATGACGAAGCCTTCGATCGCCTTGTCGAAGAAATCGTCGTCTTCGGCGACGACATCCCTAAAGAAAATGTTGGGTGACTTGCCGCCGAGCTCGAGCGTCACCGGGATCAGGTTCTGGCTGGCATACTGCATGATCAGCCGGCCCGTCGTCGTCTCGCCGGTAAAGGCGATCTTGGCAATGCGCGGCGACGAAGCCAGCGGCTTGCCGGCCTCGAGGCCAAAGCCGTTGACGATGTTGAGCACGCCCGGCGGCAGCAGGTCGCCGACAAGATCGGCCCAGAGCAGGATGGCAGCCGGGGTCTGCTCGGCAGGTTTCAGGACGACGCAATTGCCGGCGGCAAGCGCGGGAGCAAGTTTCCAGCATGCCATCAGCAACGGGAAGTTCCACGGGATGATCTGGCCGACCACGCCGAGCGGCTCATGGAAATGATAGGCGACGGTGTCGTCGTCGATCTGGGAGAGGCTGCCTTCCTGGCCACGCACCGCGCCGGCGAAATAGCGGAAATGGTCGATGGCCAAAGGCAGGTCGGCCGCGGTCGTTTCGCGGATCGGCTTGCCGTTGTCCCAGGTCTCGGCGCATGCGAGGAGATCGAGGTTTTCCTCCATTCGATCGGCGATGCGGTTGAGGATGAGGGAGCGCTCGGCCACGCTGGTGCGCGCCCAGGCGTCCTTGGCGGCATGCGCGGCGTCCAGGGCCGCCTCGATGTCCAGGCCGTCCGAGCGCGCTACTTCGCACAGCAGTTGGCCATTCACCGGCGAGAAGTTCTCGAAATAGCGGCCGGAGCGGGGCTCGGCCCATTTGCCACCGATGAAATTGCCATAACGCCTGTCGAAGGGCGCCTTGACCGGGCGTGAGAATTCAACCTTGTTCATGTGTCTTCCTCCCAAAGCTGGCGTCGCGGGATGCGACGCTTCGGGAGAGACTTGCGATTTCCGCCTGCGGTTGTCACCGCACCGGTTGCCGCGGCTGGGCAGGATGTGTCGCAGAATTGCGACAGTCACGGGATCTCGGCGTTCAGTGAGGCCGATGGACATCCAGGCGGTTGAGTTTTCGGTGAAGCGTCGCGCGGCTGATGCCAAGCGCCTGCGCTGCGGCCGAGACATTTCCGTCAGCCCGCGCGAGCGCACGCTGGAGGGCTGCGCGCTCTGCCTCAGCGAGAACCTTAGGGCCAATCTCGGCCCAGCCGAGCA
The DNA here is from genome assembly GCF_006442705.1 of Mesorhizobium sp. B1-1-7. NCBI lineage: Bacteria > Pseudomonadati > Pseudomonadota > Alphaproteobacteria > Hyphomicrobiales > Phyllobacteriaceae > Mesorhizobium > Mesorhizobium sp. B1-1-7. The sequence continues at coordinate 143,383 of NZ_VFWQ01000015.1, forward strand.
GATCGCCGGCGGGCATTGGTTTGTCGAGACACTGCTGTGTAATGCCAAGCGCCAGGCGGGCCGAACGGGTAGCACCGACCACGAGATCGTCCGCGTCGATGGCGATCAGCGCGCCGGAGCCCTTGTCGGTCACTGGCGCAAGCAGAATTCGTGCCTTCGGGAATGCCATCTTGAAGTTTTCGCTTTCGATCCGACGCGCCGCGTCGACGACAGCCATCGAGATGAGATTGACGAACGCTTCGGTCAGGTCGGCCCGGCAGGAGGACACGTCAAGCGCGGCCACGAGGTTTCCCTCATGGTCGTGGATCGGGGCTGTGGTGCAACTGAGCAGGGTGTTGCGCGTGTGGAAATGCTGGTCACGGTGGATCGTCAACGCCCGGCGTTCGACCAGGCAGGTGCCGATCCCGTTGGTGCCCTGGCTTTCCTCATTCCAGACGGAGCCAGTCCACAAACCCCAGGAATGAAACGTTTCATCGTCGACAGGCGCGCCGCGCCGTTCGACCGGCACGCCGTCGCGATCGGCGAGCAGGACACAGCATCCGACGCCGCCTACCGCGAGATAGAGACGGTCGAGATTGGCTTGGGCAGCGCGAAGGAGAGGTTCGATCCGTTGCCGGGCCTGCGCCAGTTCGGCCTCCGTCAGATAATGTGGAGGGCTGCAATCGGCTGGTTCGAGCCGATGCAAATTGGAAGACCGTCGCCAGGAGGCAACCAGGGCGGACTTCGCCGCCGCGTCCGACGCAATCGCCGCCTGGATGCGGTCGGCATGATGACCGGATAGATCTTCTCCCATACTTTTCCTCCAACCCTGATGAATTTCCTCCCGGTCTGATCCGGTCTGCGGTTCGATCGGCACTTAGTCAATTCGTCGAAAGGAGCAGAAGGACAGATCTCTTGCCTGCCATTGCCATCCGATGGCCGCCCCATCGAGGAAGCCTATCAACAGGACGAATCGCGTTCATTGATCGGGAGCAAACTTCGCTTGGGCGGCTATCGACATTGCGAAAACTGGCCGGAAGGCAGCCAAGGCGAGGCATTTGGAGTTGTCGGAATGCTTGCGGTTGCTGTCGCGGCGTCATAGCCATCATCGCGCGGGCGATGATGGTCGAAAAGGTACCCACAAACGTATCCTCACATTCAAGACCGCTTCCGGCGCGAGGGAAGGCACCGGGAGCTGGCTCGATTGCCTGGTTGTCGCGGAACCATACGGATCGTCGGCGCGGAGACGGTACTTTTCGAAGCGGCTTGGACGTGTGCAAAAATCGACCGATTGATCTCCATAGCAGGTGAACACAAAAGATATTTCTTGCGGCTATTTACCATTTGAGATCAAAAACTTAGCTTTCTTGACAGAACCATGCGTCGGCTCTCGGTGCCGCCAGACGGGCTGTCCGGTACGTGAAGTGATCTCAGTTGAATCCCCTCGACCGTCCAAGCGAACTGACTGGCTGCCGGGTTGGCGTGCTGCACGAGGAATACGCAGCGGTGCGGCGTTGGTATGGTGGTGCGCTGGCGGGGCTCTCGTCGCGCTGAGCCGCACGTCTGCCGCCTAGCTCATATCAGGCGTGCGCCCGTTCGATCTCACAACTCGATTCTAGTTGCTGTGGCCCCCTTATGCTCGACTATTAACTGTTCGGCCAAGTTGGGCGTTGACGCTTCCTCTCTATAAGAGTTAATAATCTCCTAATATAAGGGGCATCTAAAGTTCGTGGTCGATAACCGCGAGTTTGACGATGAAGTTTGGGTAGGGGAACGTAACGCGACGACCGTCGCGTCCACCAGCATCGGGTCAATATCCGTCCGTGAACGGCCAGCTTGAGGCGGCTGTTCCAAGCGACGCAGTGTGCCTGGATGACGGCGACAATTCATACCTGCCCGGATTCGCGCGGCTTTTCTTCGGCTGGAAACAGCCGGTCGTTCAGTACGGTCAATGAAGCAGATGCTTGGACATCTGTTCTTTATAACTAGGGGGTTGAAAATGGCTACCAAGATCGCCGATGCAGGTGGAACAACAGCGTCTTTTTCAAACACGCCGCAGGCGCAGGATGACGCTTACAATCTCACAGAGGATACGGTCGTCCTCGCGTCAGGTTCGCAAACCGTCATAGTTCTCGATGTGATGGCGAACGACCAGGGTGGAAACGCAAAATCCCTCTTTTCAGTAGACGACGGGATTTCCGGGTCGACGGCCACGAAGCAATACGCGCCCATTGACCTCACGCATCAGGACTACCAGACGCTCGGCATTTCAGCCTGGGAGACCATCGGCGACGGCGTTTCGATTCGCATCAACAACGGCAAGGTCGAGATGGACCTTGGCGGATATCTGGCGGCGCATGGCTTCAGCAGCCTGCAGGCCATGGGTCCGAACGACCATTTCAGTGAGACTTTCACCTATGCGATCAAGCTCGGCAACGGAACGCTGAGCTGGGCCAGCGTGTCGGTCAACATTCAGGGCACCAATGACGGCGCGGTCATCACCGCCGTTCCGGGTGCCGACTTGACCGTGGTAGAGGCCGGCGGCGTTGCCAATGGCACGCTGAATGATCCCAACGCGCATGGCCAGCTGATCATCACAGACCCCGATGTCGGCCAGAACCATTTCCAGGCTCCCCCAAGCCTGCAGGGTACTTACGGCACCTTCACCTTCGATACGACAACTGGTGTGTGGGCCTATACCCTCAACCAGACTCTCGCCGACCCGCTGACCCAGGGCCAGCCTGTTACAGATACTCTGACCGTGAAGTCAGCTGACGGGACGGCGAGTTATAACATCGTCGTCAATATTACTGGCACCAATGACGCGCCGGTTGCGGTTGCCAACGTCAATTCGGTGAAAGAGGACACCGCGCCCAATTCGGTCGGCGGCAATGTGCTGACCAACGACACCGATGTCGACAATGGCGATACCCACAGCGTCACCGCCGTCAACGGTTCGGCCGGCAATGTCGGTGCCAACCTCGTCGGCACCTATGGCACGCTGCACCTCC
>NZ_VFWQ01000016.1:0-136790 GCF_006442705.1 Mesorhizobium sp. B1-1-7
TGCCGACGCGAGACATGACATCTTCTTCAACAGGAGCAGCGCGCCATGGCCTTACCTCGACTTGGAAAGAGTGGGACGCGCGGGAGGGTCAGGCGAGTTGATGGAAGGTCGAACCCCTCTGCATGTTGTGTATCGAGAGCAATACCGAGGATCGCGGTATGCCCGTCATCTGTCGCGGGATGAACTGGGCACCCGTTTTCGTGACATCATGCGCAATCTCCTGACAGTGACGCCAAATACTAAGATCGGCGTACACCTGGTAGACGAGCAAAATGGCCCGGTGTGGGAAAAGTTCACGCACGTGGCTGAAGAAATGCAGCTACGATATGGGCCATGGCCCGCTGGCATGGGGCGGGACATTCTGCAGCGCGACCACTTGCCTAACTACGCGTCTAATCTGGCCAAACAAGCTGTGGAACGCATCTCGGCATTGGGCCTCCGGCGCGGTGACGTTTTCATCAAACTGGGTAAGCGCATCCACATGGAGCGGCTGTACCTTCACGGCCAATTGCGTATCCAGCCTGCCAGCTTCTTTTCCGAGCCAAACCATAATCAAGCAATCCGCGACGACGAGCTTTCCCTGTCCTTTTCCTTTGCGATGGTGCGAGATGACTTCGGGAAACTCGTTCGATACTCGCCGCAAGCCGATGGCGCTGCCGAGCAGCGCCTTGATGTCAGGTTCGATGCGCAATCGGATTACTACCTCTATTGCCTCACCTCCTCGGTTGAACCGCGCTTGGTAGTAGACTTCAGTGCTGAAGCCTGTGTAGTCATTCGCGACAAGGGCGCATTCCGCGACCGGCTGAGGCGGGCAGTGATTGCGCATGATCCTGAGCTAGAAATGCACGAGGGACCTGCAATTTACGTCGATCCCCTTGTTCCCACCTCAGGCCGCCCGTTTATTCCGCTCAGCAAATACTTCGGATATGCCTATCAAGATGAGTATCGTTTTTGCTGGCTCCCTCGACGCCCAGAGGAACGGTTGAGCCACATAGACTTGGAAATAGGCAGCCTTGAAGACATTGCAGAACTAGTCCTGCTGGACGCCGACTAGCCCCACTAGCCGCCCTCTGAGAATGAGTGATCACATGATACGGGGGCCCTTCCCAAATGAGTGGGACACCTCGCAATTGAGCGACAGCAGGCAGGCGTATCTAGACGCTGGGTTGTCCTTTGAAGAAATCTTCGGCCAAATCCAAGCCGAGTGCCATGTTATTGGGGCTAAGGTTAAGGGCTATGGGACGCCAGCACGTGGGGAGCCGAAGAATGCGCGGCAAGTCATCTTCCTCGTTCGGACGAGTAAGCAAGCCTGCGATCTCCTTTACAATGCGCCAGACGGCCTGCGTGGTCGCTACTGGCAAAGCCCCAACCATGGCTTTGTTGCAACTCAGTTCGTAATCCGTTCGTTGCAACCCGCTTTGATGACGTTTGCCGAACACAACCCGCCGGTCCTCTTGGGAAGAGTTGCTGATATGAGCATCGAAGAAATTCGGTGCTCCCTAGCGATCCCCTCGGCCAAACTCTGGCCACGAGAGCGTGACGACGATGAGGCTTCGCTTCTAACAGAAGACAAGCTCCTCGTGCCGAGATGGCTCGAAAATGAACAGCACGCTCAAATCAATCAAGGCATGTGGCGTCTAACCCCGACTGGCAGCGACCTAGAGATCAAGGGCGGGATTTTGGGTACTGACGGGCTTGAATACGTGCCGAACGGCAAACGCGACCGGTCCTGTCAGATACACCGATTTGGCTTCACCTAGAGTGACCCAATGCGCTCGACGGTGATCCAGCAACGTCGAAGGGATTTAGAGCCTTTGCCGTGGATAATTGTATGCGATGATACCATGACAGTCCGGTTCCAATCTCCGATACGCTTTGTTTGTCGCTCAGAAACACCTCCTGCCAGCGTCCCCGCCATTGGCGGGCTTGGCGGATTTTTGAAGCCTCAGCCGTTGCCCTCGTTAAAGCCATGGCCAGTAGCCATATGAAGTGGCGGAATTTGTCCTTAGACCAACAATGGAGGCTACAGCCCGCGCGAGTTTGATTGAGATGTACTGTATGGCCAATGAACTACCCGCAGGCGGCTTACGGCTCTCCGATTGACATCCGATCCCGTCAATCAGCCCAATCCTGCACGACCTTTGCATTTAAGAGAGGAGAGAGGTCAGAATTTGTCTTTCTCGATATACTGGCTTGGCCGGTGGTTTCACGGTAGTCAAACCACGCTTTTCCGAGGCTATCTATGAATTCTTGAAGTTCGGCGCCGTGCTCATTCGCAATGGGAACCCATATCTCGTAAGGTACGTCATCCCCGACATAGTGGTAAACGTTCGGGGTAAAATACACGATGCCGTCTTTTTCGCGCTCGGAGAGACGATCAAAGCCCTTTAAAACGACGTTCATTAATTGCATAGGCGGGAAGCCGAAATTGCCGCTATTGGCAATCAGTATCAGCCCCTTAGCGTCAGCCTTCCCAATCAAACGCCGTGAAGAAATTATCTGCTTGTTCGCTTTCCTCACGCAATCAATGATAGGCCGTGATACAGCTGAAAAAACTCTTTGATTAACGTCATCAGGCAGGTATTTTCTGCCGAATAGAAAGTCCGTATAGTCTTCTAAACGATACCCCAGCCACTTGTAGCTCGCCATAATACGTCGATCAATTGTTTCAAGGTCGAGAGCATCTGTCTCCAGTGTCTTTAGCTCGGCAATCACATTGTCGGTGGGAAAATAGTAGTCAGCATTCAGGGTGCTGCTCGGATTTTTAGAAACAAAGTGAGACAGAACGCCACCGCCACGGAAGGTTCTAACAAATTGGGTAAAAGTCTCCTCGACCCTAATTATGGGGGGTGGCATATGGAAATCTCCATTGAAGTCTATTCCAATAGGCGGGTTTAGTCGTTCAACAGGCATGCTTGCGCTTCTACCTGACTGTTGAACACCGGGCTATCCGGTGTCTCCTTGTGGACCCCCTTGCACGTCCCCAAAACTTTGCCCTCACTACCAAGGTTCGCGGTCCAACGCGAAGGCAGGCGGCAGGGGTCAAAGGCGAGCATGAAGCAGCCGGGCCGCCGTGTCAGTTGACCGTTTTGGGGATATAGGAAACCTTGTCTTTCGCGGAGGGTAGGTTCCATGTTCAGGTTCACAGCATTCTTCTTTGTACTAGTCTGGTGCGGAAGTGCCCAAGCCGCCGACGATGCAGTGGCACAGTTCAAGAATTACCTTCCTAGCGACATCCTCAAGCTATCGAAGGAAGAAATCTCGAAGTCTGTTCCTATGATGTATACCGGCGCTGCCAATCTGGCCACGTCGAAAGGCGGTGACTTGGTGATACAAGCGCAGTTGAACACGCTGATGTATGACGGCTTGGCTAACTACGAAAACGCCAAGAAAGCCTTCCAAGCCGACCTAGGCGAAAAATCAACGGGCGAATTGACCGTGTGGCAAATCCACACGCTTGGCTACCGATCAGCGCGTGCCAACATGACCTACGTGAGCTTCTTCTCCCTCGATTACGGTGGGGTCATGAACGAGGATTGGGCTTCGGTCAAAGGCACACTCCAAATCCTAGATGAGAGGATCGCATACCCAATCAACAATGTTGCCATCACGTGCGACCGTGTGAGAGCAACGTGCGACTATCGCCAGGTCGCCCTCATGCTCCCGGATGAAAACTCTTGGACGCAATCCTACAGTGTCGGGCAGGTCGCAAATGAGACGTATAGGATTACGCGCTGGGACGGCAATCAGATTGACGCGGTTCCCTATGAAAACACGGCCTGCCGCACGAACCAGCTAAGTCTCAATTTCACGACCAAAGAGTTTTTCGAGATTGCGCGAAACAATACGGCTGGCGACTGCGAGACGGGGCTAGGGGTCACTCTGCCAAAGCTCGAAAAGCCCCGCGTGTCGCAGATTGTTGATGGAGGCAAGATCGCGGATGCGGAGTTCAAGCGCATCAATGACGAAGCCTATGGGTTTATGTCGAACGCCTTTCGCAAGAAGATCGACGCTTTAAATTCCAAGTAGAGACGTGAAACTACTCTTTCGTAATTTGGGGATGCCCTGACCGCCTGAGACTGGCGGGCAACATCACGTCAATCTCCTTATCTGTGAAGGTCAGGTCCTCGTTGTTCTTCAAAGCATCCTGTGCCTTTCCATAAGCTTTGCCGTCAGTGTGCGGTGCGCCGTGGTAGATTTTGTGCAACGCTGCCTGCAAAGCGTCTCGCCGGTCGCGAAGCGAGGCGAGGTTGGCTTCTTGGTCTAGGACGTCCGTGATCAAGCTTAGATAAGCCTCCCTAACATTCCACATATCCGACGCCGTTTCTCTATGGCGCTGGGCAAGCGCACCGGGGTCCAAGTCCTTTAAATACGCATTAAAGATCAGGCTCAGGATTGAGAGCGCCGCCGTGGCGTACCCTGCATATCCTTCCCATGCGGACCCCTTCGAAAAGATCACGCTTACGGCCCCACCCGTTATCAGCGCCGACAAAACGATGTTGGCCCACTTACCGCGCTTGTGCCGAACATGAAGGCGCTCGGCCATCTTCTCATGGGTCTTGTGAGTGTACGCGCATCGCGCGTAGCACTCGCGGATTTGGCTTTCGAGCGCGTACCGTTCCGGCTCAAGTTGCGAAGGTCGGTCCAAAGACGTACCTCCACTTGGCACGACGTGTTGCGCCATTCTCGTCTCCCGTAAATCCGCAGGCTTCTACGGCGTTGTTGTAGTCAGCACGCGCTTTGTGCTGGAATGTTCCTTTGCTCCATACCGTGGAACCGCTTCCCGGCATCCGCCAGTAGGTCTGGTTCGTATCTCGCTCAGCAAGATAGAGGAGAAAATCCCGAGCCATCCAATCGTGATAGAGGAATGACTTGTCGCGATGAGGCCAATCTCCGATGAAGTAGTAGGCAAGGGCGTCAATCAACGCGCCGGACATGGGGGCATTGTTATGGTCACGCCACACGCGCATCATGCGGCAAAGGTGTTTGAGATTGCGATTGGTGACGAGGTTGCGGCTGGCAATGGCCTCGATCTCCGCTCGAGGATTGCAGGTCTTCCAGCTACCGCCGCCGTTGGCATTGGGATAAGTCCACGTGCCATCTGGATTGTTGAATACCGGCAAGACCTCAAAAGTCACGCCATCGGTAAAATTGACGACCACGACTTGTCCATCTCCGTAGCTATCAGAGGTAGGATAGGTCTTTCTGATCGACGTTTTCACAGCTTGGAGCAGCGCCGATTGTCCATTTGAAGTGTAGGAATTGTATTGCGAGTATAGATTAGATGGCAGAACATAAGCCATATCAAGGTCACTAAGTCCCTTGGCGGCGGTGTCGCGCCCGTAAGAGCCGACATACAGGCTGTTTGCGGTGTCGCTTGAAGAAGAACGGAAATCATAATTCAGCTGCCCGGTGATCCGCTTATACCGGTATGAAATGGACGAGATCAGGTCTGTTCCGATGTTGTAGCGGTCCTTAAACTGTGTGAACTCTTCCGCAACGCCCATATGTCCCCCCAAAGTTATGGGAACAATGTAGGAACACCCGGACCTATGTGCAATGAACCCCGGGCCGTAATCCACGACAAATGCAGAGACACTACCTCTGCTGCCTTATGAGGGGGTTAGTTATTGAGCCGCCGCTGGCCTATCCACGAGTTTCTCGACAAGCCGCTTGAGTTCGGAAGGTGTTGTATGACCTCCGACAATTTCATGATAACTGATGCCAGCCCGTCGAAGGGCTTCCTTTTTGACGGCATCACGTGCTGCTGCTGTACCTTGGTGATGCGCATGGCCTTGGTATTCGAGTGCATGTCGAGGCCGACAGTTCTCATCGACAAGAAGGAGGTCCACCCGTTTCGAGTTGATGCAACTGTAGGCTTTTCCATCCGTGCTACGAAGTATCTCGCCCAGCGACACCTGGGCCATGACCTGCCATCCCGGATTGCAGCCGATCACCATGCGATCAAGTTCCTTGAAGACGCGCATTTCACTCCCGTTGAGGAGCGGTTGAATAGTGAAATTCGCCCCCATAACAATCCGCAACTGGTCAGCAGGATCAGTTGGTTTCGGTGGCGCGGAAACAGGCTTCGGGGCGCCCCACAAGCCGCTAAGGATGTCGCCCCCACTGCGCTCTTTCGCCCAGCGCCAGCGGTTCTTTTCCCTCCACGCCTGCCTCCGTTTTCTCGAAAGGAAACGCTCCAAGGCCATACCAACGAGGACGCCTGCCAGCAGAATGCCAAATAGCGGAAAGATTTGCTGTGCTTGCTCACTAAACTCGGGTGGCATGCAAGTAAGATACCTCGTTGGCGCCGAACCTCAACCATAACAGTAAACAGGCCGACGGTCAGCAATCCCAATTTTGTATTATGATCTGCTGTCAGCGTGCGGATTGACGGATTTTGGAAGCCCCTTGCGATGCTGACATTAGTCTCGTGGCCAGCAGCCATAGGGAGCGGGGGAATTTGTCCTTGACCCAAAGATGGGCAGCTACAGCCCGTTGCGGCTGTCGCGTATCGTGCTGCCAGTTCCTCAATTCCAGCGGTAGTCGCTTGGCCGGTTCGCCTGTTTCTGGCATGATACGCCGTGGTGGTAGTCGCGGTGCCAAGCAACACCGAGCCACGACCAGAAGGCAGGCCAAAGGCATGTCAATCCAACTGTACACCCAATATCGGCGAGCGCTGAAAACCGCACCGTTCAGCGCGGACTATGCCGAATACGAGTGGTACCGCCTGCCTCAGCGAATGCACATGTCGTTAATGCCTTATGGGACCATGCTGCGGGAGTTCTCCGCTGAAATCGCGAATGAGATCAACGCCCTGATCAACTATGCGCATCGCCTAGCGGCGTGGGAAGAAGTGATGAGGCCGCTTACCGACCAAAGAAAGCTTGATGTGCTGGTGGAGTTCGTATCGCCCATTGCTTCTCTCGCACTGGGGATGCCCTACTCAATTCGTTCCCGCTTTCTGTTCGCGGCAGTTCATCTCTGTCATCAGGTGAACCAGCTACAGCACGGAAAACGATGGGTCGATAAGCTGCCGCCCGACCGAGAGTTTTTCTCTTACCTGCAATCTATTTGCGTAAACACGCAAGTCAGCTACAATTTCCCTACGTTTCGGTAATCTGGAATGTGCGAGATAGCTCAGCGGATTTCCCAAGCGCCTCGCGTGGTGGGGGCACGCCGATATGGGCCAGCTATCGATTTGGCATTACCTTGTCATGCTCGTCCTTGTGGCGCTGCCACTGGCTCTTGTGGTGCTGGCAATAGTCAAACCGGGGACTTTCAGGAAAACGATTATCATACTAGCTATTGGCTCGGCGGGGCCGTTGTCATTCGGAGCAGTTGACCTCGTCGCCAAACTCTTGCCCGAGAGCCAGCCTGTTTCGGATGCTGGCACGGCGTCTACCCCAACCGATGTCTCAGTGTCGACGTCAGGAAAGACCGCCCCGGTAGTGGTCGATCAACCCCCGCCTGTCAAAGCGATCCATCCACGCCCATCCAACCCAGATGCGCAGTTTGCCATTGATAAAGCTCCGGGCTGTCGGCTGCCGGGTGACGTTGACAAATTCAACAACCTGGTCTGGGCCAATCGCGTCGATCTGGCTCTCAAACTCGACTGCATCATCATCCCCCAAGGCACAGAAGTCACTCTCCTCGATACGATTGGAGACTTAGAGCAAGTTATCTGGGAAAACGATGGGAAGACCGTCGAGCTTTGGTCTAGTCGTTACAATTTCAAATACAATTTCACACGTGAGTAGAAGTACGCATCGGCAACCGTTCTCCAGCGTCTTGGATGTCCGAACCTTGTGAAATCAATTTCATTTCTTCGGCTGTGGCGGGTGTCGCGTCCATTGCGAGACTATAGTTCTTGAGGCCCGTTGCGCTGGGGGATTTGAGGCCCAAGTGATGCCATGTTGGGAGCAACATTCGGAGGGATTTGACTTCCCGCGCACCCTGAGTAGCCTTATGTCATGCCCGCATCACGGAGGATCAGTGGCACCCTGCGCTGCTGAGCCTCCGCGACCTCCCAGCGCCAAATCCGTCGCGGGGAGATCGAGAATGAAGAAGAAATCTACATTCGGCATGCCCGGCCTGATTGCGCAGTTACGCAACGTGGTTGACGGGCAATGGCCTGCCGCACTGTTGCTCTACAGGCTGCTCTATCGTTGGAGCAACGTTCCAACCAAGCTCACCAGAAACAAACGCGAGTGGATCGCTATGTCTCGCGAGGACTGGGCGCGGGAGGCCGGTCTGTCGGCTAGCGAGATGAAAAACAGGGCGCTGCCGCATTTGCGGAAGTATACCTTTGTGGCAATCCGGGCGATGAAGCTGGGCAACGTCAAGCTACTCTGGATGAGCCTCGATCCCGATGAGCTTGAGAGCCATAAGACCCCGTGGGACATGTATGAGCACAAGCTCAACGGAGGGGCCGTCATCGGCGCGAAAAAAATACCATCCTACCCCTATAAGAAGCCCCAGAACCACAAGGCCAAGAAGCTTTGAATTGTGCCAAAGGTTGACGAACCTCGGTAGTCTGGCTGTTGGCCTATCTCTAGATTGTCTAGATGTGTTGACGATCTTTACTGAGATGAGTGCAAACCTATAGAGCTGAATAAGACGATCTCTTGCCATGGAAGTCAGTCCCGACTTCTATGGCGTCACCGCTCACGCTGCGCGTTCGGGCGACTTTCGCTTCGCTCTACGAAAAAAGATTTCGGGATAAGAAGGTAGGTAGGAATGAAAGAAATGTAGGAACTGTATTCCCGTGTAACTCGGAGGCGCGCCGCTTGAGTTTGACTTACGGGCTTACCAGTGGTGTCATTCGCACGCTTGTGGAGTAAGTGCTCAACCGCCTAAGGGGGAGGAGCCGTCAGACCGTGAGGGCACGCGGACAGGCACGCTGCAAGTGTGTGCCAGCATCTCCGCACGCACCTATCCTTCCGGAGCAAGTGCGTGCCCCTCGTTCTCAATAAGCGGCGGACCCAAGCCCGCCCTGACCCCGAACCCTCGGCCAGATGTGGCTCAATAGTTGTGGCTTTTCCCAACGTGAAATCAATTTCACAGCATGAATTGGACCGGCTCGTGATCTTCCTTGCGAAGAAAGCTGCCAAGGAGGATCATCTTGTGAGTTTAGAAGAGGGTTGATGATGCGCGCCGCGATCTACAGTCGATTTTCGACGGAGATGCAAAATCCTCGGTCCGTAGAAGATCAGTTTGAATATTGCCGTGCGTATGCAACCCGCGAAGGGCTTTCGGTTGTAGCCACTTTCGCAGATCACGCCCGATCTGGGGGGTCGATGGTCGGAAGGGATGGCTTGTCGGACTTAATGGAGAAAGCCAAAGCGGGCCAGTTTGAACTCGTCATTGTCGAAGCTCTGGACCGCTTGTCGCGCGATTTGGAGGACCTGGCGGGCATTCACAAACGGCTCCAATTCGCCGGGGTACAAATCAGGGCGGTCAATGATGGGCCGGTTGATGGCCTCATGGTCGGCCTTAGGGGCTTGATCGGGCAGATGCAACGAGAGGATGGGGCGAAGAAAGTCCGTCGAGGCATGGCGGGTGTCATTCGAGAAGGTCGCAGCGCGGGCGGTCGAGCTTACGGATACCGCGCAGTGCCGGGGCGGCTCGGCGAGCTAGAGATTGTGGAGGCCGAAGCCGAGATCGTTCGCCGCGTCTTCGCGGAATACGCTGAAGGCAATTCCCCTAGGCGGATCGCCTACGGCTTGAACCGAAACGGCATCGCTCCGCCGCGCGGCAAAGTTTGGAATGCCTCGACCATCCATGGCAACCTGCAACGCGGATACGGCATCCTGAACAACGAGCTATATTTAGGTCGGGTCGTCTGGAACAAGGTGCGGATGGTGAAGAACCCCGACACTGGGAAGCGCGTATCGCGGATCAATGGGTCCCAGGAGAGGCACATCGCTGTGGTGCCGCACCTGCAGATAATATCTGACGAGACCTTTGACCGTGTTCGCGAACTGCGGGTCGCAGCTACCAAGAAGCGGCCTGAGACCCAACGCCGCCCGAAGCGCATATTGTCCGGCCTCCTGCGCTGTGGGGCGTGTGGTGCCGGAGTGTCCACTTGCGGGAAAGATAAGTCAGGGAGGACGCGCGTGAGGTGTTCAGCCGCACGAGAGAGCGGAACGTGTCCCGACCCAAAAACCTGCTATCTCGATACAGTTGAAACGGTGGTGATCAGTGTTTTGATGGCTGAATTGAGGGAGCCGCGTAAGGTCACCCTCTTCATCGAAGCCTATGTGGCCGAGAGGAAACACCTACTTGCAACTTCGGAACGACGGCGTTCGACATTGACGCGCCAGATTGCGGAAAAGCAGCGCGAGATCGACCGTATAGTAGATGGGTTCGCCAAAGGGGTGCTCACCCCGGACGATGTAGGGGACAGGGTGCATATACTTCGTGCCGTGCGGCAGGGCTTGGAGCGCGAATTGGAGATCGTTCCGAAGGAGATAGACGTCGTTGTGCTTCACCCGCATGCGCTTGCTCAGTACGAGGCGAAATTGGGTCGCCTGAGAGAAGAACTTCAAGACGGCATCGACAATGGCAACAGCGAAGGTGCGAACGCGATCCGCGAACTTGTAGATAGCGTCACAGTGTTTCCAAGCCGCGATAAGCAGGGTGGAGTGAGCGTCAACATCCGGGGTAGATTGAACGCCCTCGTAGGGGCGCAAGGCTTTGGGAGCCTCGGTGTTGTTAACGATGGTAGCGGGAGAGGGACTTGAACCCCCGACCCCAGGATTATGATTCCCGTGCTCTAACCAACTGAGCTACCCCGCCAGGGCGGCGAAAGGCCCGAAAACCGCCTTAAATCGAAAGGCATTTCGAGGCGTTCGCCAAGGTCGCGCGGATATAAGGTTGGGAGGGCGAGCCTGTCAAGCTTCGAAGCATTCCATATCGCCGCATATTCTCATTGCCGAAAAAGCTTTGCCGCGTCGACATTTGGTTGCAGCCGCCGGGGTTGAGTTCGAAGGGGCACGTCGCTATGTCTCGGCCACGAGTTTTTAGAGTTTGAAACAGATGAAGCCGCGCATTGCAGTCCTCGGTTGCGGATACTGGGGCAGCAACCACATCCGCACCCTCAAGGCGCTCGGCGCGCTGCACGCGGTCTCGGACGCCAACCGTGCTCGTGCCGAAGGTTTTGCCAGCGAACAGGATTGCCTGGCGATCGAGCCCGACCAGCTGTTCGTCCGCGATGACATCGACGCCATCGTCATGGCCTTGCCGCCGCAGTTCCATGCCGATCTTTCCGTGCGCGCCGTCGAGAGCGGCAAGGACGTGCTGGTGGAAAAGCCGATCGCGCTGACGGTCGCGGATGCCGAGCGCTCGGTGCAGGCGGCCAAGGACAATGGCCGCGTCTTCATGGTCGGACATGTCCTGCGTTTCCACCCCGCCTTCGAGACGCTGAAGGGGCTGATCGACAATGGCGAGCTCGGCGAGGTCCGCTATATCCACTCGCACCGGCTCGGCCTCGGCAAGTTCCACACCGAGAACGATGCGCTGTGGGACCTTGCACCGCACGATCTGTCGATGATCCTGGCCATCACCGGCACGGAGCCGATCGAGGTGCGCGGCGAGGGGGCGGCACTGCTCGACAATCTCAGCGACTTCGCGCATCTGCATATGCGCTTTCCCAACGGCCTGCGCAGCCACCTCTTCGCGTCACGGCTCAATCCCTATCGCGAGCGGCGGCTGACCGTGGTCGGCACCAAAGCGATGGCGGTGTTCGACGATGTCGAGCCATGGGAGCGCAAGCTTGCCGTCTACCGCCACGCGGTGTGGCAGGACAGCGGCCAATGGGCGTTCACCACCAACGAGCCGTCCTATGTCGCGGTTGCGCAAGGCATGCCGCTGACGCGCGAGCTGGAGCATTTCATCCAGTGCATCGAGACGCGGGCCGAGCCACGCACCAGCGGAGAGGAAGCGATCAGGGTGCTGCGCATCCTGACTGCGGGAACGGTCACCCACACCAAGTCCTGAGAGACCGTTTGGAAATTCTACTCTGGCCGCCATCTGACGGCGTTTTCTGCGCTTCCGGTGCTCACGGACCCAAATGTCCGCTGCGCTCCGGTTCTCGAAATCACCACCATATGACTCGCCAGAGCGAATTTCGAAACGGTCTCGGAGGGTAGAGTTTACTCGGCCGGAATCTGCGCCGGCCTTGCGGCAAGCCGGCTGAGCATCGCCTCGGCCTCGGCGCCGCGCTCGGAGCGCTCGATGAAGCCGCCGCCGAAGACGCGGGCCTCGTTGCCGTCGTCTGAATAAAGCACGCAGGCCTGTCCGGGCGCGATGCCGGACTCGCCATCGGCCAGTTCGACCGAAGTCACGCCGGCCTCGTGACGCAGCACCGCCGGGCGCGGCGGCCTGGTCGAGCGGACCTTGGCGAACAGCTCGATGCCGCCTGCGGGAATACCGGTGAGCTGACCGTCGCCAAGCCAGTTCATATTGCGCAGGTAGATATTGTGCGTCTCCAGCGCCTCGCGGGGGCCGACCACGACGCGGGCCCGTTCGGCGTCGAGATGGACGACATAGAGCGGCTCGCCGGACGCGATGCCGATGCCGCGGCGCTGGCCGATCGTGTAGCGCAGGATGCCTTCATGGCGGCCGAGCACGCGGCCGTCGATGTGCACGATGTCGCCCGGATTGGCGGCTGAAGGCTTCAGCTTGGCGATGATGTCGGAATACTTTCCCTGCGGCACGAAGCAGATGTCCTGGCTGTCCTGCTTGGCGGCGACCGTCAGCCCCATCTCCTCGGCAATGGCGCGAACCTGCGGCTTCGACAGGCCGCCGAGCGGAAATCTGAGATAGTCGATCTGCGCCTGGGTGGTGGCGAACAGGAAATAGCTCTGGTCGCGGTCGGCATCGACCGGCCGGTAGAGCGCGCGATGGGCGCCGTTGGCGCCGGAGCGGATGTAGTGACCGGTGGCCAGCGCATCGGCGCCCAGCTCCTTGGCGGTGGCCAGAAGATCGGCGAACTTCACTGTCTGGTTGCAGGAGACGCAAGGGATGGGCGTTTCGCCGGCGACGTAGCTCTCGGCGAACGGGTCGATGACCGCCTTGCGGAACCGTTCCTCATAATCGAGCACGTAGTGGGGAATGCCGAGCGTCTCGGAGACGCGGCGGGCATCGTCGATATCCTGTCCGGCGCAGCATGAACCGGCCCGGTGCGTCGCCGCGCCATGATCATAGAGCTGCAAGGTGACGCCGACGACGTCATAGCCCTCGCGCTTCAGCAGGCCGGCGACCACGGACGAATCCACGCCGCCCGACATGGCGACGACGATGCGGGTGTTTTCGGGACGTCCGGGAAGATCGAGACTGTTCATGGTGCTTTCATTCTGCGCGGCACCTGAATGCCAATGTCGAGAATATAGGTCAAGCTTTCCGGCGACGCCAGCTTGCAAGCCAATTCACGGGCCAATTCACGGCTTGTGGCCGATCCGCGACCGGACGGGTTTTCCCGGTCAATTTAAGGCTTCCAGCCAGATATTTCAAATGCCGGCGAAAAGACTAACGCGGCGTTCACGATCCTTACCTAGTCATTAGGGTCTGCTTAGGCAATTTTTAAAGCTGTGGCGGTAACGTGGCGGGGATTGGGTCTTTGAGTTTTTTGTAGAGAGTACGATGACCGATCTGGTTAGACCTAGAGTCAAGTATGTTATCGGGCCTGACGGCAGCCCCCTTACGATTGCCGATCTGCCGCCGACGAACACGCGTCGCTGGGTCATCCGGCGCAAGGCGGAAGTGGTCGCGGCGGTGCGTGGCGGACTTTTGAGCCTCGAAGAGGCCTGCCAACGCTACAAGCTGACCACAGAGGAATTCCTGTCCTGGCAGGCGTCGATCGACGAATACGGTCTCGCCGGACTGCGCACCACGCGCATCCAGCAATACCGGCATTAGAGCAGTTCGAAAACAGTCAAAGGGCGCGGCACTCCGCGCCCTTTTTGTTTTTCGAGCAATTTTCCGGCGGTCACACCGTCAGCACCACCTTGCCGATCGGCTTGGTGGCGAGAAAGGCGTGGGCAGCGCCGGCCTCTTCGAGCGGGAAGCTCTTCGCCACATGGATGGCGAGCTTGTTCGCATCGATCAAGCGGCCAAGTTCCACCAGGCCTTCGCGATCGGGCACGACGGACATGCGCTCGACCCGGATGTCGCGCGCGCCGGCATCGGCTCGCGTGGCGTCGTTGACATTAAGCAATGACACCAGCACGCCTCCACGCTTGATGACCTTCAGCGAGCGATCGGCGTGGTCGCCGCCCACTGGCTCCAGCACCAGATCGATGTCGCTGATCTGGCTTGTGAAATCGCGCTTGGTGTAGTCGATGACCTCGTCGGCGCCGAGCTTGCGCACGAAATCGAGCTTGTTTGGGCTGGCGGTGGCGATGACGTAAGCGCCGCGCGCCTTGGCGATCTGCACCGCCAGATGGCCGACACCGCCGGCACCCGCATGCACCAGCACGCGCTGGCCCGATTTCAGTCCACCATGGCGGACAAGGCCTTGCCAGGCGGTAAGGCCGGCCAATGGCAATGCGCCGGCCTGGATGTGGTTGGCTCTCTTAGGCTTGAGTGCGATTTCATCCGCGGGGACAGTCACCAGTTCCGCGTAGGCCGCCGCCTGCTTGGGGAAGCGCGGCATGCCGAACACCTCGTCGCCAACCTTGAAGGCGGTGACGCCGTCGCCCAGCGCCTCGACCGTCCCCGAGATGTCCCAGCCGAGGATGAAGGGCGGCTCGCCAAGCAAGGGATAATAGCCGGCGCGTACGGCGCTATCGACGGGATTGATGCCGGCGGCCTGGACTCGAACCAGCACCTCGCCGGCTTGGGGCGAGGGATCGGGCTGATTGGCAATGACGAGGACGTCGGGTCCGCCGACGGTGTTCTGGATAACGGCACGCATGGGGTGTCTCCTGCTTGGTTGGCGCCACTATCATTTGGATAGTAATGATCTCTTGTCCAGTATGTACCTTTCTGATATATAGGTACCCTATGGATAGTGAAGATAGTTGCTCCTTCGGCTATGACGCGTTCCGACAGACATGTCCGTCGCACACCGTGCTCGAGATGCTGGCCAGCAAATGGGTCTATCTGGTGGTTTGCGCGCTGTGCAAAGGCCGGCGGCGCAATGGCGAGCTTGCCCGCAAGCTCGAAGGCATCACGCCCAAGATGCTGACGCAGACATTGCGCGTGCTGGAGCGCGACGGCCTGGTGCGGCGGGAGGTCTATCCGGTTATTCCGCCACGCGTCGAATATGAGCTGACCGAGCTTGGCCAGAACCTGGCGGGATTGCTCACCCAGATCAGGTCATGGGCCGAGCAGCACGCACCGGACATCAAGGATGCCCGCGCAAGGGCGATTGCCGCAAATGAAGGGGATTGGGCTGCCTAGAGCCGGTTCACCCTCTCGAGGCCGTCGCCCGGTAGGTTGCGCGCGCCGGGCGGACGCGCTCGGGACGCGGATGTCAGCCGATCATGGCGCTGCGGCCGCCGGTTTCGGTCTCGCGGATCTTCGTGTCGCGCGATTCCAGCATTTCAGCCTTGGAAAGCTCCGCTTCAGCTTCGCCGAGTAATGATTCGGCAGCGCTTCGCTGCTGGGCGAGGTCGCTTTGCGAATTTCTAAGGTTGTCGCGGCGCAAACGCGCCGCCTTGGCGAAGGTCGGATAGGCAAAATGGTTGATGTCGGTGATGCCGGCTTTCTTTTCCTCGGCGGTGATCTGAAGCTCCAGTTCGACGGCCATGCGTTCGAACTCGGCGATCATCATGTCGAGCTGCAGAAGCTGACGCCGCTTCTCATTCACCTGAAACTGTTTCAGCCGAACGAGGTTTTCACGTGACTTCATGATTCGGTACTCCCGGAAACGCACACCCGCACATATCGTCCAAACCGCCTGGAAAGGCCCAAGCTCTGCCCGTGTCCACCGGCATTCCCCGAACTATGGGAAACAAAACCCTAAAGTTTTTTGCCGACGGTAACCATTCGTTTACGGGCATTGTTAATCATACGGGTCAGGGCTTAAGGCCGGGTAAAAATTCCGGCCGCCGAAGCGAAGCCGCCTCGATGAGTCCCTGGAGTCACTTAGTCCAGGTTATTAATGTGTTGCATTAGGAATTTTGGTCTGTGATTCGTCATTAGATTCAAGAGGGTGTAGAAAGGGGTTAAAAAATCTGATACCGTCATGGACGGGAAATTAGGTTTTGTTAACCATTCAATGGCAGCCTCTGCACAAGGCAACCACTGCTCCGGGGCAGGACGGGTCGTGAAATGGTCCGGCGGCAGAAAAGGGGAATGAAATGCGTGTTCTGCTGATAGAAGATGACAGTGCAACCGCACAAAGCATCGAACTGATGCTGAAATCGGAAAGTTTTAACGTCTATACGACGGACCTCGGCGAAGAGGGTGTCGATCTCGGCAAACTCTACGACTACGACATCATCCTTCTCGATCTCAACCTGCCCGACATGTCCGGCTACGAGGTCTTGAGAACGCTTCGCCTCTCCAAGGTAAAGACGCCCATCCTCATCCTCTCCGGCATGGCCGGCATCGAGGACAAGGTACGCGGCCTCGGCTTCGGCGCCGACGACTACATGACCAAGCCTTTCCACAAGGACGAGCTGGTGGCGCGCATCCATGCCATCGTGCGGCGTTCCAAGGGCCACGCCCAGTCGGTCATCACCACTGGCGACCTGGTGGTCAATCTCGACGCCAAGACCGTTGAGGTCGGCGGCCAGCGCGTGCACCTCACCGGCAAGGAATATCAGATGCTGGAGCTGCTCTCGCTGCGCAAGGGCACCACGCTCACCAAGGAAATGTTCCTCAACCACCTCTATGGCGGCATGGACGAGCCGGAGCTGAAGATCATCGACGTCTTCATCTGCAAGCTGCGCAAGAAGCTCGACGCCGCGTCCGGTGGCCAGAATTACATCGAGACGGTCTGGGGCCGCGGCTATGTGCTGCGCGAACCGGAAGACATCCGCGTCAGCGCCTGAGCGGCAAACGCCTTCAGAACCTCACCATCGACAAAAACCCGGCTCAGGCCGGGTTTTTTGCGTGATGGGCGGATACTTCATGTGGGCGGATACTTGCGGAGCGGATACCAGCGGAGCGAATGCTTGCGGAAAAGCGTTCCGGATTTTTCCCGGAACGGTTCCAGGCCCCGAATCAGGCGGCGATCTTCAAGGCGCGAAAGCGCTCGAGCAGCTGCGGGCGGTTGAAGGGCTTCAGGAGATAGCCCTGGGCGCCGGCGCGCTTGGCCCGCATGATCGACGCGATATCGAGCTCGACCAGCGAGATCAGGATCTGCGGCCTGATCGGGCTTTCCATGGCGCGTACGCGGCGGATGAGGTCAACCGCCTGCACGTCCGGCAGGGCGCCGTCGACGACGATGATGTCAGGCATGTCGGCGGCACACATCTCCAGTGCGTCAAGTCCGCTCGCTGCTTCGATGATCATCATGTCGGAACCGCCCAGGATGCGTTTTGCAACCTTCCTGATGACGCTCGAATCGTCGACGAACATACAGCGTTTCATTTCCGAGTCCTCTTTGCCTTTTGGCAATCCGGCAGCGTCGGGGGCATCGAGGAGCACCATAAGCCAATCTGGTAAAGAAGCCTGAAAGGCATTGGGTAAAATTTTTGCAAAGATACCATTTGACTGGCTTCTCCTTGCAGATGCTTCGACGTGGTCGTTTGGGTGAAGTTCAACGCTTCCTATTTAGCGCTCGCGCTAATATTACGCCGTTAAAAATACTTTGCCCTTGGTGCAGCGGATACTCAGGCCGCTGAAAGCACGATTTCTTCCGCCGTAGCATGGATCGATATCGTCATGGCGGCCTCACGGGCCAGAAGCAGCGTGTAATAAGGCTGGACCGAATGCGCATCGATCGGCTCTTCAGGCTTCTGCCCGGAATGCAGTTCGAGAAATTTCGGCGGCACGCGCAGCATCGGCCCGCTTGCCGAGAGTGAAAAACGCGGCTCGGTTTCGAGATTCTCCAGCGTTACGACCAGCTTGCCGCCGCGCGGGATGGCGGCGTTGGCAACCAGGAGCAGGTTGAGCAGCAGCTTGACCTTGTTCTTGGGCAGCAGCGCCCGGATCCCGTTCCAGACCAGTTCCGGCTTTTCGTTCTTGAGGAAAGCGATGGCGACGGCTTCGGCGTCTCCGGTGTCGATCATCATGCCCGCCGAGCCGGCCGCGCCAAAGGCGATACGGGCGAACTGCAATCGGGCCGAGGCGTTCCTGGCGCTCTGGCGGATGAGCCGCATGGCGTCTTCATCGGCGCCGCCCTCGTCGAGCAGCTCGAGCCCGTTGTTGATCGCGCCGACCGGCGAGATGATGTCGTGACAGACGCGGCTGCACAAAAGTGCAGCCAGATCAGGTGCGGAAAGGGTGAACAGATCGGCCATCGGCGAAAATCCCTGCAAATTTCACAACTCACGGCCGAGCGATCGATCGCCGCCTGCCAACACGAATCACGCTCGCTCCCCGAGCTTTTGAATACACAGCGCCCGTGCGTGCAGCAACAAATCCAAAATTGTGGTCATGGCAAATGGCGCGTTCACGCAGGCCGCCGCCCATGTGAGCGACCCCAAACAGCCTTCGAACCGCCATGTTCATGTGCGAGCTTAATGGTTGAAAAAGGATTACGGCATAGTTTGCCCCTAACAGTTACCCTTAACGGCCGCCTAAAGAGCCGTACGGGGTGCGAGGCGTCGGCGAAGGTGCTCCCTGACGGAGATTGGAAGCATGTTTTCCCGATTCTATGACCGGACCTTTTTCCGTGTCACCTCTGGCCGGAACCTGTTCCGTGTCATACCAGACCGGACATTTGTCCGTGTCGTATCAATGGCGATCGCGCTCATGGGTGCTCTCGTCTTCTCGACTTCAGCCCTGCGGGCCCAGGAATATACCGCTCAGGAGATTGTCGATTCCGGTCACAAGTTCTTCGGCGCGACATCGGGCGGGCTGGCCACTGTCATCGAGAAGATCTTCGCTTCCTACGGCCTGCCGAACGGTTACCTGCTTGGCGAGGAGGGTTCGGGCGCGCTCATCGGCGGCCTGACCTATGGCGAAGGCACGCTCTACACCAAAAATGCCGGCGACCACAAAGTGTTCTGGCAGGGCCCGTCGCTGGGTTGGGATTTCGGCGGCGAGGGATCCCGGGTGATGATGCTGGTCTACAACTTGGACGACGTCGGCAACCTCTACAACCGCTATGGCGGCGTGGCGGGGTCGGCCTATGTCGTGGCGGGTGTCGGCTTCAATGTGCTGAAGAACAACAATGTGCTTTTGGTGCCGATCCGAACCGGTGTCGGTGCTCGGCTCGGCGTCAATCTCGGCTATCTGAAACTGACCGAGCGGGCGACGTGGAATCCCTTTTGATCGAAGCCCGTCGTGCCGCAAAGCCGGCTTTTCGACGGGGTTTGTAGGGCCGTGATCCCCAATGCGCTGCGGCAAGCCCTTGCCGCAGCGCCGGATTTCCGCCATGCCAAGATGGTACGGTCCAGTTCAGGCGGTTGCCGCCGATAGCGGGTAGTCCTTTGGTTCAGTCGGTCCTGTTCTTTGCCCTTGGCTTTCTGTGTGCCGGTTTTCTGGCGCTGATGATCGCTCCGGCGGTCTGGAGGCGTGCCGTCGCCCTGACCCGCAGGCGCATCGAAGCTTCGATCCCGTTGACCCGGGCCGAGATCCAGGCCGACAAGGACCGGATCCGGGCCGAGTACGCCATGTCGGCGCGCCGCCTCGAGATGAACGTCAAGGCGCTGCGCGAGAAGGCGGCCGAACAACTCGTTGAGATCAATCGCGGCCGCGAGGCGTTGAAGGGGCTGGCCGTCGAGCGCACGGAAAAGAACCACGCGCTCGCCGAACTCGGCGCCAAGAACGAAGCGCTGCGGCAGCGCGAAGAGGAACTGCATCAGCTCTCGGAGCGGCTCAAGGAAACCGAACGAAAGCTGGAAAAGCGGGCGCTCGAGCTCGAAAAGCTGGAGCACATGTACGACGACGCCAGTTTTTCTTCCAGCAGCCGGCAGATCGAGTTGGTGGCGCGCGAGTCCGAATTGCAGAAGCTTGCCAGTGACATCTCGCTGCTGCGCGGCCAGCGCAAGGAGGCTGACCGCCGCCAACAGGAGATCGCGGCCGAAAGCAAGGCAGCGCGCGAGGCCCTGAAGGCCGAGAAGAAAAGGACGGCTGAACTCGACAAGAAGGTCGAACGGCTGCTCGCCACGCTCGCCGATCGCGAGGACAAGCTCGAGCGTCGCGAAAAGGATCTGGCGCGGCTGCGCGAAAAAGCGAAAACCGAGGATGGCGGACCGGCTCTGCGGCTGGTCGGCAAGCCCGATCAGGCCGACAAGCTTGAGACTGACAGGCGTGACGAGGCTGAAAGGCGCGATGAGCTGGATAGGGCGATCGCCAAGCTCGACAGCGATCGCGAACGGCTGGAGGCCAGGCTGACGGCGCTGGCGCGCGAGAACAAGCGGCTGAAGGCGGATCTCGGCGCCATGGCATCATCGGGCACCACGAATGGCGGTGCCGCGCTGCGCGAGCAGATGAACGAGCTGGCGGCGGAAGTCGTCCACCTGACGGCCAAGCTCGAGGGGCCCGATTCGCCGATCGCCAAGGCGTTGGCGGTACCGCAGGACAGCCGGCCCAGCGGCGGCGACCGCAGCCTCGCCGACCGTGTGCGAGCCTTGCAGAATGCGGATGCGACCTGAGCCGGCGGCTGTCGTTCTCCCAAAAACCGAGGTCACTTTCGGGCGACATGCCTTAGCGGTGCGAGAAATGATGCAGGGCAATGGCTGAGGCGGCTGCCACGTTCAGGCTGTCGAAGCCTTCCGCCATGGTTATCCGTACGGTCCGCAGGCGCGCGAGCAGGCTTTCGGGCAGGCCTTCGCCCTCGGTGCCGAGATAGAGCGCCAGGCGCCCGACCGACTTTGCATCGCGTATGTCGGTCCGTCCGCGTGGAGACAGCGCGAACTGCTCAAAGCCTCGTTCGGCCAGCATCGCCGTGAAGCCGGCGGTGTCGGTGAAGGACGCGAAAGGGATCTTCAGCGCGGCGCCGACCGAAACACGGATCGCCTTGCGGTACAGCGGATCGCAGCATGTCGCGTCGATCAGCACCGCATCGGCGCCGAAGGCGGCGGCGTTGCGGAAGATCGAACCCATATTGTCGTGGTTGGAAATGCCGACGAGCACCACGACCAGGGCCAGGGCGGGCAAGGCATCCAGCAATGGGCCGGCCGGCTGCGGCGTCTCCTTGCGGCCGATGGCCAGGATGCCGCGATGCAGGTGAAAGCCGGCGATCGCGTCCATCACCGCACCGGTGACGATATAGACCGGCAGATCCACGGGCGCCTTGTCCAGCGTGTCCTTCAGGCCGCCTAGCCGGTTTTCCAGGACCAGGACGGATTCGGCGCTGAAGCGTCTCGACGACAAAAGCAGGTCGAGCACCACCTTGCCTTCGGCGACGAAGCGGCCTTGCCGGCCCGCAAGGTCGCGTTCGCGGATATCGAGATAGGCGGCGACGCGCGGATCCTGCGGGTCGTCGATGCGAATTGGGTTCATGTCCCCTGCTCAAAGATCGAGAGCGCGGTTCGTGCGTCGAAAAGGACGCACAAGCCACGCTCCGGAAATCGTCAGCGAGGTAAACGGCCGCAGAAGCGTCCGGTCAAGTCCCGGCGCGGCGCAATCTCTGTGCCATCTGGGACAGGTCCTCCTTGCCGCTGCCGAAAATACCATCCAGCATGACAAGCAGTTCGCGCACCGCATCGGATTTGCAGGAGTAGTAGATCATCTGACGGTCGCGGCGGGTGTCCACCAAATCAAGCGCCCGCAGCTTGGCCAGATGCTGCGAGAGGGCGGATTGGCTGAGCATCACCTTTTCGGCGATAGCGCCGACCGACATTTCACCGTCGATCAGATAGCTCATGATCAACAGCCGTTTTTCGTTGCCCATAAGCATCAAAAATTCGGCCGCCGGTTCAGCGTTGGCGATTAGCTTTGTCGAGACCATGAATGCCCCATGCTGTTTGCTCATCGAGGTGCCATGGGGGCAATGGCGCCTGAATCCATAAATTCACTTGCGAAAGGACACTGACGAGTCAGCGCCACCCCTTGAGCGTAGAACATTTCTTCCAAATCTCAAGCATTGCTTTTGATCAAATGCAATTAAGTTCTGTCATTTGTCTGCATCATTTCGCGGCCGCCCCTGGCCATTTCAACCAAAACAGGCCGTAGTTCGCGTGCTGCAGCCAGGGGTTGCGGGAAGAAAACCCGGCAAACACTGTCCCCCGACACCAAATCCATGCCGTCGGCATCCAATCCGGCGATGGTCCAGCCCTCACCGGATGCCCTGGCAAACTGATGTGCATAAACGGCGACCGCGTCGAGATGTTCCGCGTTCATGTGCTCGATGGCGGATTGTTCGCTGGCCGCAAGCTCTTCGACGATGGGTCCGCTGCTGGTGAGATCGGACCGATCGAGCAGATAGGCCTTGCCGAAGCCGCCATTGAGGCTGGCGCGTTGCGGTTCGAGGCGAAAGATCGAAAAGTCGCCGAGCCCGGCATAGAGGCTGGCCTTGGGATTGCGGTTGAGATAACGGCGCTCGGCGCGCGCGTGGATGTCCGAGCCACGCTCCAGCCGCGATGCCCCGCAGATCAGCGTCAGGCGAGGATGCGCCAGCGGGTCGCCCTTGCCTGGCTCGCCGAGCAGCAGGGAGCAGCGCGGATCGGCAAGCAACGCAGGTGTGTGCGCGGAAAGCATCGACACCAGGATCAGCGGCGCGCCGTCGATGTCCGTGGCCACGCCGACCCGGCTCGCCAGCGGCGACCCGGTCCGCGGCTCCAGCACCGCTAGTGCGCCGGAGCGGGCGCTGCGCAGAAGCGTCTTCGCCAGCCGGATCGCCTCGGCATCGGTCTCGCGGATCACATCCTTCTTTCTCTTGCCCAAGGGTCTGGCTCTTCTAAGTTGATCTTAATATTCCACTTATCGGACGAAGATGCCGGGTTTGGCAAGGGCTAACTCTTTATGCATTTCGTTTCTCAAAAACCGCTTCTCACCTTGGACGGCATGCATCACTTCGGCGCCATGCGGATGGCGCCGTCGAGGCGGATGGTCTCGCCGTTCAGCATCTGGTTCTCGATGATGTGCAGGGCAAGGGCGGCATATTCGGATGGTTCGCCGAGGCGAGAAGGGAAGGGCACGGCGGCGCCCAGCGAATCCTGCACCTCCTGCGGCATGCCGGCCATCATCGGTGTCTTGAAGATGCCTGGCGCGATGGTGCAGACGCGGATCCCGGAACGGGCAAGGTCGCGCGCCACCGGCAGCGTCATGCCGACCACACCACCCTTGGAGGCCGAATAGGCCGCCTGGCCGATCTGGCCGTCATAGGCGGCGACCGAGGCCGTGTTGACGATGACGCCGCGTTCGCCGCCCTGCAGCGGCTCGATCTTCGCGGCGCGATCGGCGACGAGGCGGATCATATTGAAGGTGCCGATCAGATTGACCTCGATCACCTTGCGGTACTGATCGAGCGGATGCGGACCATCCTTGCCGATCGTCTTCACGCCGATGGCAATACCGGCGCAGTTGACCAGGATGCGCGGCTCGCCGAGCTTGGCCGCGACCTCGGCGAGGGCGGCAGCGCCGCTGTCGGCGCTGCTGACGTCGCATTGGACGGCAATGCCGCTGATCTCGGCCGCGACCTTGGCGGCGCGGTCGATGCCGACATCGAATATGGCGACGCGGGCACCCTTGGCGGCAAGCGCCCGCGCCGTCGCCTCGCCAAGGCCGGAGCCGCCGCCGGTCACGATTGCGATCTGGCCGTTCGGGATCATGGCGTCATTTCCTTCCAGTGAAAGCAGGAAAGGATCAGTGCCAGATCGAACGGGAAGGTCAAGCCATGGCGGCGATGTGCTCGGCGACCCTGGCCTGACTGGCGTGACCGACCTCGCCCAAGAGCTTGGCGACGGAACCCGGCACGATCTCGTGCGACAGCAAGCGGTCGAGATCGACAGGGCGCGGCATCGAAATCTGGCCGCGCGGGATCCGCTTGAAGCCGAGCGGCCCGTAATAGGGCTCGTCGCCGACCAGTATGACGGCCGGCGCACCGGCCTTGGCGGCAGCTTCCAGCGCAATCGCCACCAGCCGGCGGCCAATGCCGAGATTCTTGAAGGCGGGCCTTACCGCGAGCGGCCCGAGCATCAGCGCGCGACCGGGGCCGGCGGCAATGCGGGTCATGCGCACCGAAGCGACGACGATGTCGCCGTCGACGGCGACAAAGGACAGAGCGCGTTCGTGCCCTCCAGCCTCGCGGATCTTGTAGGCAGCCAGGACAAAACGGCCGGGGCCGAAGGCCTCGTCGTTGATGGCTTCGATCTCAGCATCATGCGCCGGGGTTTCCGGCAGGTATTTCACGTCGGCAAGGCTCATGGTCTTTGCGTTCCGGTAGAGAGGAAAGGTTGCTGCAAACGGCAGCATTCGCCAGTCAGCGCTTCATCAAGCGCGGGCGCCCTTTCGTCGTCGGTCAAACCGGGTCAAAGCAAAATCGAACATGCGGAGTGTCCGCTAGCATCAATTTTCGGCCGCTGCAATCGACCCCGTTCACTGGGCCCAACGATTGACAGTCTGTTCAGCCCTGATGATTTCAGCCTTGCCGCGTCGCGCTCTACATCAGGTGGAAAGGCGAAAGGACATCCCATGGGATTGCTGGTCGACGGCAAGTGGCAGGACCGCTGGTACGACACCAAGGACAGCGGCGGCAAGTTCGTGCGGGCGCAGTCGCTGTGGCGCGACTGGATCACGCGTGACGGCAAACCGGCCGAAGGCCGCCATCGAGGCTTCAAGGCAGAGCCCGGCCGCTACCACCTCTATGTCTCGCTTGCATGTCCGTGGGCGCACCGGACGTTGATCTTTCGCGCGCTGAAGAGGCTCGAAGGCATCATCTCCGTCTCGGTCGTGCACCATTTCATGGGCGCGAACGGCTGGACGTTTCTCGCAGAGGACGGCGCCACCGGCGACACGCTCTACGGCCTCGACTTCCTGCACCAGATCTACACCAGGGCCGATCCAGCCTATTCCGGCCGGGTCACGGTGCCGGTGCTGTGGGACAAAAAGGAGCAGACCATCGTCTCCAACGAATCCTCCGAGATCATCCGGATGCTCAATTCAGCCTTCGACGAATGGGGCGATGCCGGTCTCGATTTCTATCCACAGCCCTTGCGCGGCGAGATCGATGCGATCAACGCTCTGGTCTATCCCGCCATCAACAACGGCGTCTATCGTGCCGGCTTCGCCACCACGCAAGCCGCCTATCAGGAGGCCTTCGACGCATTGTTCTCAGCGCTCGACACGCTCGAGGATCGGCTTTCCAAGCAGCGTTATCTCGTTGGCGATCGCATCACCGAAGCCGACTGGCGGCTGTTCACCACGCTTGTACGCTTCGACCCGGTCTATGTCGGTCATTTCAAGTGCAATCTGCGCCGTATCGCCGACTATCCCAACCTGTCGAACTATCTGCGCGACCTCTATCAGGTGCCCGGCGTCGCCGGCACGGTGAACCTGCATCACATCAAGGCGCATTACTACGGTAGCCACGAAACGATCAACCCGACGCGGATCGTGCCCGTGGGGCCGGAGCTGGACTATGCCGCGCCGCATGACCGGGGACGGTTCAGGAAGGCGGCCTGATAGCCGGCAGGCTGATCAGCGGAAAGGTTTGGTGTCGAGTTGCGTTTGTCTTTTGCGATTGGCCTTCAACATGCGATTTCCGAACCAACTCGAGTAACCGAAGGCGTTGAGGCAGAAAGCAAACAGCGTCGCCAATGCCATGATCGCAACCCAGCCACCAAATGGGATTCCTCTCAATTTTGCCGCCGTGGCGTCGTCCGCGAGTGAAAGCAGAAGGAAAAACATCGAGAATAAAATGATAGCTATGGTGGAAAACGCCACCGTTTTCCAATACTCCCCTCTATGGAAGGTTCTCCCATGTTTTCGTATGAATAGGGAGTACGCTGTCAAGGTAGAGGCGAAATTCACCCCGAAATAGGTATTCTTTCCGGCAAGCGCGATGAATGACGGAAAAATTATTGCCAGAGCGATCAGAGCCAGGCTGACTAAAAACGTTACAAGCATGTAAATACCGACGTAAGGCCATATACTGACCGTATCTGTTTTCTCGTAAGCCATTTATCGCCCCTCGATAAGATTTTATTGAAATTAAAATCATTGAAGTCGAGGTTCAGGATAACTGTATTTCGTAAATCACCAGTAACTAGAAGTCGGCTCTCCCTTGAAAACCTCGGCGATCCGCCGCAGTGTCGCCGGCGTCGTTGCTTCCGGCAAATGGTCCAGCGGGAAGAAGCCGGCTTCGGCGATCTCGTGGTCCGGCAGCTTCGGCGCCGTCTGGGCGAACTGCTCGATGAGATAGAAGCCGACATGATCGCGGCGGCTGGAGCGGCGGTTGAAATGCATCGATTTCAGCGCCGGCGGGGCGGTAAGCGCGATGTTGCCTTCCTCTGCCAATTCGCGCGCCAGCGCTTCGTCCATCGTCTCGCCGACCTCGACGCCACCGCCGGGAAGCTGCCAGCCCGGCACATAGGTGTGGCGGATGAGGAAAACGGAATTCGTGGCGGCATCGTGGATCAGGCCGCGCACGCCGAGCGTCATCGGCCGCCGCAGCACGAAATAGAGATGGAACAGCCGGGCCCTGAGGCCAGCCCAGCCGGTCTGGCGGAAGGGATCTTGCGGGCTCGTCATCGGTAGCGAAACCGTGGGTGGAAAGGAGGGCGCTGGTCGCCTATGAAGGATGCATGTTCAGGCTCGCGCATATTTCCGATGTCCATCTGGGGCCGCTCCCGGATGTATCCTATCGCGATCTCGCCTCCAAGCGCGTGCTCGGCTACGTCAACTGGCAGCGCAACCGCCGCCGCCACATGCATGACGCCGTCATCGACACCATCGTCGCCGACGTCAAGGCGCAAAGTCCCGACCATCTCGCCGTCACCGGCGACCTGGTCAATCTGGCGCTCGACGGCGAGATCGAGATGGCAAGGCACTGGCTGGAGACGTTGGGACCGCCGCACGACGTTTCCGTCGTTCCGGGAAACCACGATGCCTATGTGCCCGGCGCCTTCGACAAGGTCTGTCGCTCATGGGCGGCGTGGATGAGCGGTGACGGCATCAACACGCCGGTCGACCGCAATGCCTTTCCCTTTCTGCGCGTGCGCGGCAATGTTGCGCTGATCGGCGTCTCGACGGCGCGCGCCACGGCGCCCTTCATGGCCAATGGCTTCTTCATGGAGGGGCAGGCGGAGCGGCTCGGCAAGATCCTGCGCGACACCGGCGGGCAAGGCCTGTTCCGCGCCATCATGATCCATCATCCGCCGGTGCGTGGCGCCGTCCCGCAGCACAAGCGGCTGTTCGGCATCGCCCGCTTCCACAAGATCATTCGCCGGCATGGCGCCGAGCTTGTCCTGCACGGTCATTCGCATCTGCCGTCGCTGTTCCAGATCGGGGTCCGCGGCGCCAAGGTCCCGGTTGTCGGCGTCGCCGCCGCCGGCCAGGCGCCGGGCGGCAAGCACCCGGCGGCACAGTACAATCTGTTCGATATCGACGGCGAAAAGGACAATTGGCGGATCCGCCTGACCCGGCGTGGCCTGACCGGACCGGCGATACCGCCTGTCGACCTGCAGACGCTGGAACTGGGCGCCCCGGCCCTAGCCGCTATGGCCGCAAGCTGAGCCCCATTGCCACGAGACGGTCCCAGAACAGGGCGATCGACACCGCCAGGCCGACCAACGCGCCGGCGGCGATCAGGCCAAGGCCGGACAGGAAGGCAGACCAGCCCTTGCTGCGTTGTGGCGACCGCAGCGGCGGCTCCGCCTCGCTCACCTCGGCGCGCTTCATGCCGGCGATTGCCGGTTCGACCCCGCCTTCCATCATCCTCTGGCGCTCGACGATGCGCTCGGCGACATAGCGCGTCACGGCGTTGGCAACCGGCTTCATCTCGGTCGATTCGGCGAGCACCACACGGCCGATGCGGGTGTCCTTGAGGAAGCGGTAGGTGCGGCGATCACGGCCCATCGCGACATGGCTGACGGCGTCGATCCACAGACGCGGCTGCAGCCCCGAGGAAACGACGAAATCGAAATTGTCCATGTCGGCAGGAACGTCGGCAAAGACGGGCGCGAGTTCGGCGGCCAGGAGATCGAGGCGCATGCGATGCGCCTCGCGCATGTCGACGACGACATCGTCGCGGTCGGCAAAGGCGTTCTTCACATCACGGATGGCATCGGACAGTTTGCTTGACGGATCGATCTTTTCGCCTGCGTCCTTCATCGGCGTGGCCTCGCGGGTTTGGTTAACACGCAGTTAACACAGCCGCCGGCAAAATGCACTGGCGAGATGGGGGGGCGAGGTCAGGGGGCGAAGCGCCGGGGATATGGCGCTCAGCGGCAACTCAATCGGCGGTGGTGGCGAGTTTCGGGCGAACGGGTCTCGCGCGACGGTTCATGTTGCGCTGGATGATCCTGGCGATCAGATCGGGCGCTTCCTCGATCAGCATATGGCCGGCCTCCAGAACGTGATGCACATGAAAGCGCGCCGGCAGGCCATCCGCATGGGTGAAGGGCAGCACCGCGTCTTCAGTTCCCCACACCACCATCACGGGCATGGCCAGCGTGTCGAGCAGGTCGCGCGGGATGACGCCTTGCCGGTCGTCCCTGGTCATGGCAGCTGCGATCTCGACAAGTTTTTCCAGTTGCCCGGGCCGCCTGCGCATTTCGGAAAGCGTATCGGCGGCGTGATCAACAGGCAGCGCGCGTGGACCCGACATGGCGGCAAGGCAGGCAAGGATCTCGGACGACTCGCTCGCGGCGGCAAAGCGGCGCAACAGCGCCCCGTTGATCTCGGGGCCGAAGCCACCGGGCGCCAACAGCGTCAGCGAGGCGACTTTTTCCGGGTCGGCCAGCGCCATCAGTACCGCGACAGCGCCGCCCATCGAGTGGCCGACCAGATGGACCCGCTTGAGCGCCCGCGCGGAGAGATCGGCGAGAATGGCCTTTGCCGCCACCTTGGCCGGACCGGCACCCGGGAAATCAAGCGACAAGCCGTGTCCCGGCAGATCATAGGCCAGCGTGCGCGCCGAAGCCGACAGGGGAGAGATCACCTCACCCCAGACGTCATGGCAACCACCGAAGCCATGCAGCAGAACGATGGTCTTCGAACCAGCACCTTGTTCGGCGGCATGAAGCGATGAAATCATGGATGCTGAAATTTTTTTGTTGTTGCAGGGTGCGCGACGCCAATTGTGGCTGAATTGCTCCTTGGCTGGCGCGATGACCAGTAAAATTTTCGCGATTTGTACGGTTGAAGACAGAACTCGGCGGTCAACCGGGCATTTGACGACCGGAGCGTACGAAACCGACCATAATGCCGCGCCGCGCCACGGCTGTCGATGGCGTTAACTGGCGCTCTCAAGCCCGGAGGCGCGCAAGGCGCCGATCAGTCGCTCGGTCAAATCGGCCGGATATTTCCGATCGACGAAAGTCGCACGCGGATTGGCGGCGAATTTCGGAAATTTGGCGCTCAGCTCATCGAGCAGCTTGCGCGCCTGACCGTCCTGGCCTGCAATTTGGGCGCCGATCAGCCGCGCGGCGAGATAGTGTGATTTTGTTGCAGTCGTTCTCAAGGCGTTGCTGGCAATGGTTGCCTTGTTCATGTCGCCGAGCATGAATTCGCCGGCGAAGAGTCCGAAATCCCACCATGTCGGATGCCCGCTGGAGGCATCCACGGCATGGGCCAGAAGCGGTGTTCCCTCGGTGTAACGGCCGGCGAAAATCAGCCCGTAACCATAGGCGGCGGCCATGGAGACGTCGTAGGGGTTGAGGTCATAGGCCTTGCGCATCCAGCGCAGCGCCTCGTCAGGATTGCCAAGGCGCGAATAGATGTAGCCATAGGCGCGATGCGCGTTAGGGCTGGTCGGCCCCATCTGTATGGCGCGGTGGGCGAATGTCAGCGCCTTCTCGATAGTCGCATCCGGCGGATAGGCGTAGTGGTCGTTCACCGCCTCGAGGTGCAACGAAGCGAGTTCCGAATAAACCAGCGACGATTTTGCGCCGTCGTCGGCCAAGGCCTCAAGGCAGCGGTACGCGGCCCCGTGAGTTCTGACGTTTTGGTCGAGATAGTATTTGCCGTTGAGCAGCAGGCATTGCGTCAGGCCGGTCTGCATGCCGCTCTGCTCGATATAGTTGTAGATCGCGCCGGAAGCGGGAAGAGCCGAACTCAGGATGCCGGCGATGCGGTCCTCGACGGCGTTCGGCGCGCTGTCGGCGGCGGTCAGGTTGCGCGACAAAAGCACCCGGCCGGTCGCCATGCTCTGCAGCTCGATGGTGATGTCGCCCTCGTCCGGTCCAGGCAGGATATCGAAGATGAAGCTCGTGGCATTGGTGACCGGATCGGTCTCGTCGGCGGCCTCGCGGCCGATGAAGTCGACCGTATCGAAACCGCTCAGGCCGGCGCGCAAGGACGCGGCGACACGGCTGGCATCTTGGCCATTGGCCTTGACGGCGAGGTAGACGAGCGGCAGGGCCTCACTTGCCGGGGACCGGGCGATGCTGCCGGTCAAGCCGGCGGGCTCTAACGTAGCCGGTATGTCGCCGCCTGCCAGCAGGGCGCCGCTGCCCTGACGCAGGATCAGAACACCGAGCATGGCGATGACCACGGCGATCGCCATCCAGAAGAACCTAAGATGGCGTGCCACCGAGGGCTCCGGAACGGCAGTCGATGCCAGCAGTACGGCGGACGGAATGTCGGCGGCGCTCGGCTGCTCGGATGGCGATGCCAGCGCTTCCGTCTGCCCGGCAAGGCTGGCCGTTTCCGGCAAACGGATCGCGTTGAGCTCATAGGCCGGGACATAGCCGCCGCGCGGAATGGCAATGCGGACGGGTTCGGCGACGCCTTCATTGGCGAAATACTGCTGCAGCAAATCGCGCAGCCGGCCAGCTTGGACCCGCACCACCGCATCGGTCGACGGATCGAAATCACCGTCCTTGCCGAAGACGTCCATGGCGATGGAAAAGCCCTTGAGCCTGTCGGCTTCGCCTGCCTGTTCGCGTTCGACGAGATAGCGGATCAGTTTGCGCGCGCGTTCGGACCGTCCAAACGTTTCGCTGGCAAGCAGTCGCTCCAGTGTCTCGCGCACTGCGGGGGCGGCAGGCGTGGCATGCTGCAAGTGTCGATCCTCTCGAAGTCGGCACAGGTTGAGGCACGATCATATAGTGCCCGCATCTCCACACAAGTATACACCCATTATGCGATCGCGTACCTAACCGGATAATTTTCCAGTGGTTAATGGCCCCGCTGCAGGACGTCGTCGGCGGACGCCGAAGCGCGCCGCCGACATCATCGGCCATTTTGGGCCAGGCCCGGTTCGGGTTCGAAAACGTCGCGCGAGAGCGCTGCTGCTCTCGCGCCGACGACCCGATCGGTGGGGATTACCGCGCCTTGCGGCCCACGATACGGTTGGCGGCAGAAGTCACGGCTTCCAGCGAGGCGGCGACGATGTTGGTGTTGATGCCGGCGCCGAACAGCTTTCCGCCTGGATATTCCATCTCGACATAGGAAATGGCGGAGGCGTTCGAGCCGCGCTGCATCGAGTGCTCGGAATAGTCGAGCACCGACATCTCGACGCCGACATGCCGCGACAGCGCATCGACGAAGCCGTCGATCGGGCCGGTGCCAGTGCCTGATATCGTCGTTTCCTTGCCGTTGTCGAGGATGACAGCCTCGACCACGCGCCGCCCCTTGACCTCGGTGTCGGGGTAGGTGTGGTGATCGAGGAATTTCAAGCGTGCGCCCGGCTGATCGACATAGGCCTCGAGAAACCGCTCATAGATGCGCTTGGCCGGCACTTCCTTGCCTTCCGCGTCGGTGATCGCCTGGATCGCCTGGCTGAACTCGATCTGCAAGTTGCGTGGCAGGTTGAGGCCGTAATCGGCCTGCAGCACATAGGCGATGCCGCCCTTGCCCGACTGCGAGTTGATGCGGATGATCGCCTCGTAGCTGCGGCCGACATCGGCCGGATCGATCGGCAAATAGGGCACTTCCCACAGCGATGTGTTGGCCTTCTTCAAGGCCTTCATGCCCTTGTTGATGGCGTCCTGATGCGAACCGGAGAAGGCCGTGTAGACGAGTTCGCCGACATAGGGGTGGCGCTCGGGGATCTTCAACTGGTTCGAATATTCGTAGACGTCCTTCATCCGGTTGATGTCGGAGCAGTCGATGCCGGGATCGACGCCTTGCGTGTACATGTTGAGCGCCAGCGTGACGATGTCGACATTGCCGGTGCGCTCGCCATTGCCGAACAGTGTGCCTTCGACGCGGTCGGCGCCGGCCATCAGGCCGAGCTCGGTGGTGGCGATGCCGGTGCCGCGGTCATTGTGCGGATGCAGCGAGATGATCAGGTTCTCCCTGTTGTCGAGATTGCGGCACATCCATTCGATGCGATCGGCATAGACGTTGGGCGTCGACATCTCGACCGTCGACGGCAGATTGATGATCAGCTTGTTGTCGACTGTCGGCCTGACGATCTCGGTGACGGCATTGCAGATCTCCAATGCCACGTCGAGCTCGGTGCCGGTGAAGCTCTCCGGCGAATATTCGAAGCGGAAACCGCCACCGGCCTTGGCGGCCATGTCGGTGATCATCTTGGCCGCGTCGGTGGCGATGCGCTTGATGCCGCCGACATCCTTCTCGAAGACGACGCGGCGCTGCAATTCACTGGTCGAATTGTAGAAATGCACGATCGGGTTGGTGGCGCCCTTCAGCGCTTCGAAGGTGCGGGTGATCAGCTCGGGCCGGCACTGCACCAGCACCTGCAGCGATACGTCGACGGGGACATTGCCTTCCTCGATGCACCAGCGGGCGAAGTCGAAATCGGTCTGCGAGGCCGAGGGGAAGCCGATCTCGATCTCCTTGAAGCCCATGTCGAGCAGCAGGCCGAACATGCGGGCCTTGCGCTCATGGCCCATCGGATCGATCAGCGCCTGGTTGCCGTCGCGCAGGTCGACAGAACACCAGATCGGCGCCTTGTCGATGACTTTCGAAGGCCAGGTCCGATCGGTGAGGCCAACGGTTGGATAGGGTTGATATTTGCGGGCCGCGTCGGGCATGCCCCGGGCCGGTTCCGCATCCTTGCCGGCTGCGGCGGCATCAGGGCGGATTTGTTCTCGTGCGTTCATCGTCGTTTCTCCCGGCGGCCTCGGATCCGTCCTGGACGGATTGATGGCGAGTGGCGCCTTTACCAGATTTTCGTTCGCTTGATGTGATTGCCAATTTTGAGACTGGCCAAGGAGCATGCGCTTGCGCGGCGGTTCGACCGCCGGGCGCTCCTTCAGCGAACCCGGCGATCGCCGATAAGGCCGAGAAGAAGCAGGGTCGAGGCAAGCGCGCGCACGGTCTCGCCGGCAAAGCCGGTCTGACGGGAAGCGGTGGTGGCGCGCGTGTTCATGGCGGTTCTCTTACAGGAGCGGCTTGTGAGAGGCAAGCGGGTGGGACCCGGTTGAATGCCATCCCAATGCGGACGCTCTTCCCCGCGCGCCGCAAATGCGCCAGACTTGAGCGCTGGCGGGGCTGCGGTGCCCTTTCGCCGGGAGGGGACTGGCCATGAATTTCGTGTTCTTCTCGCCGCATTTTCCAGCCAACGGCGCCGATTTCTGCGACCGGCTGAAAAAGGCCGGCGCCACGGTGCTCGGCATCGGCGACGCACCCTATGAAGCGTTGGACGGCAAGCTGAAGGCTTCGCTCTCCGAATATTACCGGGTCGCCGACATGGAGGACTATGATCCGGTGTTCCGGGCGATGGGACATTTCATCCACAAATGGGGCCGCATCGACCGTTTCGAGTCGCTCAACGAGCACTGGCTGGAACTCGAAGCCAACATCCGAACCGACTTCAACATCTACGGCACCAAGCTCGATTTCGTGAAGAACCTGAAGCGCAAGAGCCGCATGCGCGCCTTCTTCCGCAAGAGCGGCGTCGAGACGATCGCGCAGCGCAAATGCTCCGACCGCGCCGGCGCCATGACCTTCATCCGCCGGGTCGGCTATCCCGTCGTGGTGAAGCCGGATTCGGGATCCGGCGCCTCGAACACCTTCAAGATCTCCAACACGGGAGAGCTCGACCAGTTCTTCAGGGACAAGCCCGAGGGCGTAACCTTCGTCATGGAGCAGTTCATCGAGGGGCTGGTGGTGACCTATGACGGCCTGGTCAACCGCGACGGCGAGGTGGTGCTGGCCGCCAGTCACCGCTACGACCAGAGCGTCATGGAGGTGGTCAACAAGGACCGCCACATGAGCTACATCTGTTTCCCCCGGATCCGGCCCGTTGTCGAGGAGGCGGGCCGCAAGATCCTGAAGGCGTTCGACGTGCGCGAGCGCTTTTTCCATATCGAGCTGTTCGAGACCAGGGACGACCGGATCATCGCGCTGGAGGTCAACATGCGGCCGCCCGGCGCCTGGATGACCGACGCGATCAACTATACGTTCGATATCGACGTCTATGCGGCATGGGCCGACATGGTGGTCAAGGACGCCGCCGGCGGCCCCTATGAAGGCAAGTATTTCACTGCCTATGCCAGCCGCAAGCGCCGCCTCCGCTATTTGCACAGCCATGAGGACGTGCTAGCCGCGCATGGCGACAAGATCGTCCACCATCAGCCCATCGAAGAGGTTTTCAGCCGCGCCATGGGAAACTACGCCTATCAGATGCGGTCGAAGGATCAGGCGGCGCTGCGCGAAGCAGTCGCCTATATCCACGCGGAAAAGGCGTGAGGGATGGACATCTCCTATCACAAGGCCTTCGCCCGCAATCTTGGCCGCGACATGGAGTACAAGCGCTACGGCCATGCCGGCCGGCCGGTGGTGGTGTTCCCGACCTCGCAGGGGCGGTTCTACCAGTTCGAGGATTCCGGCGGGGTAAGCGCGCTGGCCGAGTTCATCGACACCGGCCGCATCCAGCTGTTCGCGGTCGACGGGATCGATTCGGAATCCTTCTTCGACAAGCATCACGATGCCGCGCACCGCATCGCCCGGCACGAGGCCTATTTCCGCTATGTGCGCGAGGAGGCGCTGCCGGAATTCCTTGAGACCGCCTCGGCAGCCAATGGCGGACGCAAGCTGAAGCCGCTGTTCTCGGGCTGTTCGATGGGCGGCTACCACTCGTCCAATTTCGTCTTCCGCTTTCCGGAACTGGCGAGCGGCGTCATCGCCCTGTCGGGCGTCTATTCGGCCCGCGACTTCTTCGGCAAGGCGCTGGAAGGCGACATCTTCTACAATTCGCCGCTCGACTATCTGCCCGGCATCGTCGATCCTAAACTGCTGGCCAGGCTCAAGTTGCTCAGGCTGATCTTCTGCTGCGGGCAGGGCGCCTGGGAAGAGCGCATGCTGGTCGAGACGCGCCAGCTGGAACAGATCCTGCGCGACAAGTCGATTCCCGCATGGGTCGATTATTGGGGCGGCGATGTCAGCCATGACTGGCCATGGTGGCACAAGCAGCTGGTCTATTTCTTCGGCCGCTGGCTGGATGAGGATCTGATGCACAGGCTCGACTAAGCTACATTGATGCGCCTTGGGCAGAGATGATGACGATACCCGAACCCATCCGCCGCTTTGTCGAGGCCACCAATGCAGGTGATACGGATGCCTTTCTCGACACCTTTGCCGACGATGCGTTCCTGAGCGACTGGGGACGGGACTTTCACGGCCGCGGGCAGATCGCGCGCTGGAACCAGTCGGACAATATCGGCGTGAAGTCCAATCTCCGGATTGTCCGCATCGCCGCGGCGGAAGGGACTTATCGTGTTCGCATCGCCGTCACGGGCGACGGCTTCAACGGCGAGGGCGACATGACCTTCACGCTGGACGGCGATCGCATCGCGAGCCTGGTCATCGCCTGAGATCCGCAGCCTACCCTTCCTGGCATGCCGGCACCGGCACGGCCTCATGTTCCGCTGCTGATCCGCGACGCAGGCCGAGGAACACGACAAGGGCGGTGACGATGGTGATTGCCGCCAGCACGATCAGCAGCCTGTCGAACGCCGCTTCGTAAGCCTCGACCAGGACGGCGGCGCTGGCCGTAGGCAGATGTTGCGCACTTGCGCCGACATTGCCGGTCACCAGCAGCTGCGCCGCGGCGGCCGTATCCGTGGACGCTTCCTGAGCGGCCAACTGCGCCGCGGTGAAGCCGGACAGTGTCGCCATGACGATCGCCACTGCCACGCCCTCGCAGGCGACGCGCGTGGTGTTGAAGATGCCGACCGCCATGCCGGCGCGCTCCCTCGGCACGACGCTGACGGCAAGCCCGTCCATCAGTCCCCAGGGCAAAGCGATGCCGACGCCGATCAGCACCAGCGGCGCCACCAGCGCGATATCGACCGGTGGTGTCAGGCTCAGCCAGACGAGGCCGGCGGCGGTGACGAGCAGGCCGACGCCGCAGATCGTGGCCGGCGCGATCCAGCGCGCCAGCTGGCCGGCAAGCAAAGGCAGGATCAGCAGCGGTCCCGAGAGGCAGATCATCAATTGCCCGGCCTTGATCTCGCTCATCCCTTCGATGCCGATGAAGCGGATCGGCAGAAGCACCAGCAGGACGACAAAGCCATAGGCGGGTGCCGCCGCCAGGAACTGGACGCCGACGAAGCGGGGAAAGCGAAACAGGGTGAGATCGAGCATCGGTCGCCGCACGCGCCGCTCGACGATGACGAACGCGGCGAAGAAGAGGGCCGCCGCTGCCAGAAGCGCGATGACGAGGGGATTGGCCCAGCCGCTTTGCGGCGCCTGCAACACGCCATAGGTCAGCGAGGCCAGCGCGATGGTGAAGGTGCCGGCTCCCGCCCAGTCGAGCCCGGTCGCATCCGGATCGCGCGAGTCCCTGATGGTGCGCAGGCCGAGGACCGCCGAGGCGATCGCGAGTGCCGCGACCAGAACAAAGATCGATCGCCAACCGAATGCGGAGATGAGCAGGCCGGAGGCGATCGGACCGAAGGCGAGACCGATGCCGAAGCTGGTGCCGAGGAAGGAAAAGGCGCGCAGCCGCAGCGGTCCCTCGAATTCCTGGGCCAGTGCCGAGGCGCCGCCGGCGAAGGCCAGGGAACTGCCGATCCCTTGCGCGGCCCTGAACATGTCGAACCAGATGATGTCGGGCGCCAGCATCGCGCCAAATGACGCCACGACATAGAGGCAGAGGCCAGCGAGGAAAATCCGCTTGCGGCCGTGATTGTCGGCCAGCGCTCCTGCCGCCATAAGGCTGGCGCCGAAAGTCAACATGAAGGCGTTCGTCACCCAGTTGAGCGCGATCGGGCTGCCGCCGAGATCGGCCGCTATACGCGAGAGCGCGACCGCCGGGCCGGTGAAGGTCAAGGGCATCGTCATCGCGGCAAGGCATACCGACAAGAGCACCAGCCATCTCTCGGCCGAGCCGGTTGTGGTCTTCAGGGTCATGGATTTTCCTATCTGAAAAAGCATCCGCCAGCTTGCCGCGTGGGTCGCGCGCCGGTCGCAACGACAAGATAGGCCCGCCGCCTTTCCAGAAAAATGGTATTGTATTTCCTGACATACCGGACTGAAACGCTCGAATGGAAGAATGCAATGGATCGCCTCAGTGGCCTCTTGGCCTTCGCCCGCACCGCCGAACTCGGCAGTTTCATCGCCGCCGGCCGCGCGCTCGGCATCTCGGCTTCCGCCGTCGGCAAGAGCGTCGCGCGGCTCGAACAGGAGCTCGGCGTGCGGCTCCTGCAGCGCAGCACGCGACGTGTCGGCCTGACAGAGGAGGGCAGACTGTTCGACGAGCGGGTGCGGCGCATCCTCGACGACATCGACGATGCCGAGGCGATGCTGTCGCGGACACGCGAGACGCCACGCGGGCGGCTGCGTATCTCGACCCCGATCGTCACCTACCATCTGCTGCTGCCGGTGCTGTCGGAGTTCATGGCCCGCTATCCCGAGATCGAGCTCGATATCGATTTCAACGATCGCGTCGTCGACGTCATCGAGGAGGGCATCGATGTCGCGATCAGAAGTGGCGAGCTGCCCGATTCACGGTTGGTGTCGAGACCCGTTGCGCCGTTTCGTATGCTCTTGTGCGCGGCGCCCTCCTACCTCGACCGCCATGGCACTCCGAGTGAGCCGGCCGATCTCATCAGGCATTTCGGCATAAACTTCCGCTTCCTCAACAGCGGCAGGCTGCTGGACTGGCCGTTCATTACCGGAAGCGCCCAACCGCAGATCCGCTCGATGCTGACTTGCAACAATATGGAAGCCTTGAAGGGCGCCACGCTCACCGGCCTGGGTATCGCCTGCATGCCCGATTTCCTGGTCCGCGAGGCGTTGCGCGAGGACAAGCTGCGCATCGTTCTGGACGATCATGTCGACGGCCGTGGCCAGTTCCGGATGCTATGGCCCTCCAATCGCCATCTGTCGCCGAAGGTGCGCGTTTTCGTCGATTTCCTTCCCGAACGCCTTGCAGCACCGCGATAGGCCGGCATAAATCAGATCTCCGACGGCCCATCCAAAAATATGATTACTTAAGTCAAGTTTCTTGTGGAAACGACGGCGGCGCTGTGGCATGCCGGCGATGGCGACGAGGCCAAGATCTTTCGGCGGCTTCGTTTGAACCGCTATCGAAGGACTTGAACGATGGACCAGTTGAGTGCGCAGACCCGGATCAGCGATGAAGCGATGAGGTCGGCGATCGAGCGTCTTCGCACCGAGCACGGCGAATTCGAGATCGAGACCGGTGCCGCCGATCGATGGGAGCTTCGCCTCTATTACGGGTCGTTGAGCGCCACGCTCGACGGCAACGCCATGCTGGTCCGCGTCGCGGCGATCGACGAGACCTGCCTCTCCTACATGAAGATGACGGTCGCCGGCCATGTTGCCCAGCATCTCGGCACCACCAGCGGATTGCGTTGGGAAGGCGACGGCAGCGATGCCGGTACGCCGGTCTTCTTCCGCGAGATCACCGTGATGTCGTCGACGCGGATTTCGCCGCACATGCAGCGCTTGCGTTTCGCTGGCAAGGATCTCGGCCGTTTTACCCATGGCGGTCTGCACATGCGGCTGCTTTTGCCGCCGCGTGGCCGGCGGCCGGTCTGGCCCATGCTTGGCGCTGACGGCCTGCTTGTCTGGCCCTCCGGGGAGGACGCGCTGACCGTGCGGGTCT
Source organism: Mesorhizobium sp. B1-1-7 (assembly GCF_006442705.1). Lineage (NCBI taxonomy): Bacteria > Pseudomonadati > Pseudomonadota > Alphaproteobacteria > Hyphomicrobiales > Phyllobacteriaceae > Mesorhizobium > Mesorhizobium sp. B1-1-7. Next base: position 39,215 of record NZ_VFWQ01000016.1, read on the forward strand.
ACACGATCCGGGCGATCGACGCCGCAAGCGGCTGGCTCGATGTCGATTTCGTGCTGCATCCCGGCCAGAATACGCCCGCCGCCGCCTTCGCGCAGAATGCACGGGTTGGAGATCTCATCGGCATGATCGGGCCCGGCGGCGGCGAGGCGCCGGAGGCGCAGACTTTGCTTCTGGCCGGCGACGACACGGCGCTGCCCGCCATTGGCAGGATCCTGGAGCATCTGCCGCCGTCGACCCGCGCCGAGGCGCTTATCGAGGTCGACGGCCAGGGCGACCGGATCGCGTTGCCGCAGGGCGAGAACATCGACATCACCTGGCTCTACCGGCACGGCCGAGAGGCCGGCACCGCCGGCCTGCTGCCAGCCGCTTTGCGGGAGCGCAGCCACGCCGCGCTTGCCGACGGGCTCCATGTCTTGGCCGGATGCGAATTCGCCGACTTCCGCGAGATCCGCAAGATCGTGCGCAAGGAGTGGGGCCTTGCACGCGACAGGCATCTGGTCACCGCCTATTGGCGCCGCGGCGCGCTGGGCGAAAACGGGGGCGGCGAGGAATAGCCGCTGCCCCCTGCAACGCGCTGATCTCAGAAACGGTAGCGCAGGCTGGCGAACAGCGAGCGGCCTTCGTCGCGGTAGCAATAGCCGGCCGAGCAGATGGTCTTTTGGCTGTCGAACAGGTTCTTGGCGTTGACCTGCAGTTTGACGCCTTCGAGCTTCGGATTGCTGGTGCCGAAATCATAGGACAGCGAGGCGTCGACAAAGGCGCGCGCGCTGTTCTTGAAAGTGTTGGTGTCGTCGCCATAGCTCGACCCGGCAACGCGCACGCCGGTGCCCAGCCCCAGCCCTTCCAGCGTGCCGTTCTCGAACTGATAGTGGCCCCAGAGCGACAGGATGTGATTGGGCGTCGCCGACAGTTCCTTGCCATCGGTGTCCGTGGCGCCGCGCTCGATCCTGACGCGCTGATAGGCGTAGGAGGCGCTGAAGCTGAAGCCATTGCCGAGCGAGGCATTGGCTTCCAGCTCGACACCGCGCGAATTGAGGTCGAGCTGGCGCTGCTTGTTGACGTTGGTCGAGGCATCGAAGACGACGCCATCCTTCTGGTCGATGTCGAACAATGCGGCGCTTACGGTCGCGTTGTGGTCGGGGATCTCATATTTGACGCCGATCTCCTTCTGCGTGGCGATGGTCGGCCGGGCGACGCGGCCGGTCGTGCTGGTGACGTTGTCATAGACGAAGCCGATGTTGGGCGAGAACGAGGTCGAGTAGTTGACGTATGGGATGATGCCCCACTCGGCCCGGTAGGACAGGCCAAGCCGGCCGGAGAAGGCGCTGTCCTTCTGCTTCGACTGGCTGAAATCGGCTGATGTGGAGGTGGTATCGACCCAGTCGTAGCGGCCGCTGGTGAACAGGGTGAAGTCGTTCCACTCCATCTGGTCGTGCAGGTAGACGCCGAGCTGGTTCATCTCCTGCCCGCCGGAATGGGGAACCGGCATCGCCTTGATGTCGTCGACCGAGACGTAGGACAGGCCGCTGGCGGCATCATAGTCCGACCAGGCATAGTCGATGCCGGCGACGGCGGTGTGCCTGACCGGCCCGGTGTCGAACTCGAACTGCGCCATGTTGTCGACGACGAAGTTCTTCATCGTCTCGGTGTAGTGGCCCCAATAGCGCTCCAGCGGCTGGTTGGCACCGGGCAAATAGTGGCCGCTGTATTCGATGTCGCTGTCGACGGCATTGTAGCGCAGGTTCTGGCGCACCGTCAGCACATCGTTGAAGCGGTGCTCGAACTCATAGCCGATGCGCCTCTGGTTCTGGGTGAAATCGTTCCAGGCGGGATCGCCCTCGTAGATGTTGGAGAGCACGCCATAGCCCGGATTGTAGAAGGCAGCGGTGCCGCCGGTGACCGATTTCGAATATTCGCCGAGGATGGTGAGCTTGGTGTCCTCGTCCGGCTTGAAGGTGATCGCAGGCGCCAGATAAAGCTTGTCGTCGGGATAGGCCGGCAGATCGGTTTCGCCCAGGCGGCCAAGGCTGGTGAAGCGATAGAGGATGCTGCCGTCCTCGTTCACCGGTCCGGAAGCGTCAAGGGCTGCCTGGAACCGGTCGTGCTCGCCGGCCAGCAGTTCGATCTCGTGGAACGGCTCATCCTTGGGACGCTTGGTGACGACGTTGACGATGCCGCCGGGGCCGCTGACGCCATAGAGCGAGGACGCCGGGCCCTTCAGGATGGTGACCCCCTCGATGCCGTAGGGCTCGGTCTTGAACCAGGCGGAGGGGCCGTTGTACTGGCGCAGCCCGTCGCGGAACATGCTGTTGTAGAAGGCCGGGAAACCGCGCAGGAAGAAGGCGTCATAGCGGGTGTCGAAGCCGAAGCTGTTGGGATTGGCGCTGGCCGTGTAGCCGAGCGCCTCGTTCAGCGTGCGCGGCTTCTGATCCTCGATCTGCTTTTGCGTCACCACCGAAATGGCCTGCGGGATCTCCGTGATCGGCGTGTCGACCTTGGTGCCGATGCGGTCCTTCTTGGCGACATAGCCATCCTGCACCAGGATCTCGTTGCTTTGCGCGGTGACCTCGATCTGGCCGAGCACCGCGGCCTCGCCACTGTCCTGCGCATGAGCAGCCAAGGGTTGGCCAAGCATCGCCGCGCTGCCCAGCAACGATATCCCCAGGCGCCATGTCGTCGGCCATGCTCGCATCCACTCGTCTCCACTGTCTCATGTCAGATTGCGTTCTCGCGCTCTCAAATATGAGTATGTGAGTCAAGTATTTTTTGCGACTTACGCCCAAGCTATCGAGGGTTTTCGTGCAGCGGCCACGCAGGTCGGGATTCGACCGGTCAAATCATGAGGCCGAAGCGAGCGGTTTTGCCTATTCCCGGATGCTTCTGGCCACCAGCCGCGCGACGCTTGGGCCGACCAGCAGCACGACGAGGAAACGCGCCGATTGCAGCGCCATGACGAAGGAGATGTCGACGTTCCGAGCGGCGGCGGCGATGATGGCGACGCTGTCCATGCCGCCGGGGCTGGTCGCCAGATAGGCGGTCAGCGGATCGATGCCGAGCAGATGGCTGATCAGGAAGGCGAGCCCGCCGCAAAAGGCGATCAGCGCCACGATCGAGGCGATGATCTGTGGCAGGGCGCGCGTTGCATGGCGCAGGATCGGCCGGGTGAAGTTCAATCCGATCGACCAGCCGACCATGGCGTAGCTGACGGCCAGCAGCCAGGGCGGCAATTGCATCTCCACGCCAAGGCCGAGATGGATGACGGTGCCGAAGATGAAGGTACCGAGGAAAAACGGCGAGGGCAGCCGGCACAATTTGCCCGCCAGGCCGCCGACGATCGCGATGCCGATGGTGGCGGCGAAGGCCTGGGCATCGATCGGCGGAAACCAGACGATGGGCGGGATCTCGATGCCCGATGTGTCTACCCACATCTTGGCGACCAGAGCCGCCGTCACCGAAACGAAGATGACGCGCAGATACTGCATGAAGGCGACGAGGCGCTGGTCGGCGCCGAAGGCACCAGCCATCAGCACCATGGCGGTGGCGGCGCCCGGCGAGGAGCCCCAGACGGCGGTGGTGCCGGGCAGGATGCGCCAGCGGCTGATCAGCCAGCCGAGCAGGCTGGAGGCCGCGACGGTCGCCACCACGGCGCCCAGGAACAGCGGCCATTCGCGATAGAAGACGGGAAAGATGTCGGCCGAGATCGAAGCGGCGACGAGGCAGCCGACGATCGCCTGGGCGGAGCCGAACAGAAGGCGCGGCACGCGCACCGTGGCGCCATTGGTGCCGGCGGCGATGGCCGCCAGCATCGGCCCGATCAGCAGCGCCGCCGGCAAAGCAGCGAGTTCGAGCGCGCCGGCAAAAAGGGCCGAGATGGTGAGCAGGACCAGCCACTGCCAAGGCCTGCCCATGCGCGCCATGCGCTCGATGGCGGGCTGGTCCAGAGGTGGCTCGGCCGAGGAATCCATTTTTCGGTCTTAGACGCGAAGCGGGGCGATGCGAAGCCGTTGCGCCAAAAAAGGAGCCTACGCGTTGGCGTCGAACTGTTGCTCGATCTGTCCGCCGCCCATGCGATCGAAGTCGTCGGGGACGGAAAACTGGCCAGCCATAAAACCGACCCGTCGCGCGTGAGCCGACGGCTGCTGGTTGATCGACACGACCTTGACCAATGGTTTGCCCGCCTTGGCTATGATGAATGGCTCACCTTTGGCGGCCTGGTCAACGAGACGTGAAAGATTGGCCTTCGCATCTTGGGTGTTCACGATCTGCATTGCAGGTTGCCCCGTTGGCATCGCACTGTCTGTTCTAGTCAGTCAGTCTTGACCTCGGCCAACCCAAAGCCGCCGACCGGGTGGGTCTCGACCTGGAACTCGAAGCCGGCGATGAAGGGCCGCGCCTTGGCGATGGCCGCCTGGACTTCGGGAAGCTGCAGCGAGGCCTTGTGCCTTTCGGCGTCGGTCCACACTTCGGTGACCCAGATCGCATCGGCATCCGCGGGGTCGCGGGCGATGATATAGCTCAGGCAACCCGGCAGGGCGCCGGTGCTGGCGCGCAGGAGGTCCACCACCGCGTCGCGCTGGCCGCGCGCTGCCCGCATCTTGCCGATCAGTCCGTACATTCTATTGTCTCCCCTTCAAAGTCTCCGACAAGAGTATGCGGGCCGCCAGTATGCAGATAGCTGGTCACGGCATCAACTGGCCGCCATTCACCTCGATCACCTGGCCGGTGATGTAGCCGCTCAACAGGTCCGATGAGAGGAACAGATAGGCGCCGACGCAGTCTTCGGCGGTGCCGGCGCGCCCTTGCGGAATGGTGGCGACCATGCCTTTCATCTGTTCCTCGGTCGAATAGCGCTCGTGGAAGGGCGTGAGAATGGTGCCGGGCGCCACCGCGTTGACGCGGATGCCGAAGCCGATCAGTTCCTTGGCCATGCCGCGCGTCACGTTGGAGACGAAGGCCTTGGCCGAACCGTAGAGACCGGCGCCGCCGCCCGCCCCGTTGCGCGCGGCGATCGACGAGGTGTTGACGATGAAGCCACCCTGCTTCTTCAGCCACGGCATCGCCTTGCGCGAGGCGGTCAGCACCGAACGCGCGTTGAGGTCCATCACCGCATCGTAATGGGCCTCGGTCTGCTCGGCGTAGGGCACGCGGCCGAGCATGCCGCCGGCATTGTTGACCAGCCCGTCGAGACGGCCGAAATGTTGCGCGCTGTCCTCGACGACGCGTTCGACATCGGCGGCGACGGAGAAGTCACCCTGGACGAGGAACACCTCGCCGCCATTGTCGGCAATGGTCTTGCCAAGTTTCTCGGCGGCGTCGCGGCTTGAATTATAGTGCAGTGCCACTTTGGACTTCTGCGCGGCATAGGCCAGCGCCAGTGCGGCGCCGATGCCGGTCGAGGCACCGGTGACCAGCACCGTCTTGCCCGCGAGATCGGGGATGGTAAGCGCGGTTGTACCTGGCACGGCCGTTTCCTCCGGGGATTTTCATGAGACCAGCCGTTCGCGACCGTCCAGCCAAGACTGTGCACTATGGCCTGAGATAGGCATAGCCCTGGCTTTGCAGTTCGGCGAGCTTGACGACACCACCCTTGTCGGCGGCATGGAAGCCGGCCAGCAGGTCGGCCAGCGAAATGTCCATGCCGTGCATGGTGTTGGCGCAGGCATGCGGCTCCAGCCCCTGCTGCACCAGGCCGGCGAAGCGGCCGGAGACCGCCGCCGATATGCCCTTCGACTTGAAGCCGGCAAGGGCCGGGCCATGCACGACGAGCACGATGTCGACATTGCCGCCAGTGCCCTCGTAATGGTTCTTGATGTTGCCGAGCACAAAGTTGACCTTGTCCACATCGCTCAGGTGATAGGCGACCTTCAGCCTGGCGGGCTCGGTAGCCGCGGCCTGCACCGCCCGCAGGCCGAGAAGCGTTCCGGTTCCGGCAAGAACCGCGCGGAACATGTCGCGTCGGCGCATGGCACCCCTCCTCGGATTTCTCAGCGATTTGCGTGGCTCCAGCCGCAATACTAGCATAAATTGACGTTACGTCCTGTCGATGCGAGGAGGGGTCACATGACGTTCAGGGCAGGGGAATGGAAGACAGTCGCCGGCGCCGGATTTGGTGTCGCGTTGCTCGGTTTGCTGGCAGGCACGGCCGCTGCCGACAATGCGCTCAAACTGACCGAACTCAGCCCGAACGGGGCGGACGCCTGTTTCGGCCGGGTCTATGACGCGGCGCATATGAAGGCGTATCCGAAGCAGAAGGTGGCGCGGATCTTCTTCTACTATGGTCACGATCCGGTCAGCAGGCCGAACGAGGAGCCGTCGGCGAATTCGGACACATCCTACAATGGTTTCCTCACCACCACCGTGCGCGGCGCCAAGGCGCCGCAATGGGCAGGCGGCTGGTGCAATCATGCGTCCGAGGACGACGCATCGGGCCAGATCCGTTGCGGCATGGATTGCGACCGCACGCTGGCGTCGCTGAAGGTCGACGACAAGGGCCGGCTGCTCCTGTCCGATCTGTCGTCCGATATCTATCTCGATGCAGATTCGGAAGAAGAACTGGGCGCGGCCGAATACGACAGGCAGGCGCTCGGCAAGGAGGACGACAATTTCCGCCTCGACCCGATGCCGGCCGCGACCTGCAAGGCGGAGTTCGCGCGCATCGATCCGATCGATCCAGCGCTCGGGGCGCCGTTGCGCGAGCGGCTGAAGCCCGACCAGGCCTTTTGCTATGGCCGCGACTATGACGCGTCGCATTTGGCCTCGCATCCCGGCCAGCTGACGCAATCGATCCGGGTTTTCCGCGGCCCGGTGGAACTGGCATCCTATGCCTCCGGCGGCGACGCCGCCAATTGGCCCGACGGCGCCGACATTGCCGTCTCGGTCACGACGCGGCAGAAGTCGGGCAAGGTCACGCAGACCTATTCCTGCCAGGGCGAGGCCGACCAGTGGCGTTGTGCCGCGAGTTCGAAGATGAGCGATTTCTCCTGCGACATCGCGCAGAAGGAGATTTTCCTCAAGCGCGGTGCCAACGGCACGATGATGCTGGCCAATCCCAACAGCAGCCTGGCGATCGTCGATCTCTGCTCGAAGGCCGCCGCCGGCAAGACGCAATCCGACGACAAGGTCTACAGGCTGCAGCCAATGCCGCAATCAGCCTGCGCCCCGTGAGGCCTGCCGATATTCAGGTGATGCCGGCCTGCGAACGGCAGCTTCCTGCGCTTCCGGTGCTCACGTACTTAAGTACGCTCCGCTCCGGTTCTCGGAAGCCACCATTCTCGGCTCGGCCTGACCTGAATCTCGACAGGCCTCGCAAACTGCAGGCTATGCGAACGGCACGGCCGTCGTGCCCTTGGGCAGCTTGGCTTCGTCGTCGGGCTCGACGTGGATGGTGACGCGCACCGAGGGGATTTCGGCCTTTAGCGCGTCCTCGATGCGGTCGCAGATGACGTGGCTGGCGCCGACGGACATGTCGGCGTCGACGACCAGGTGGAACTCGATGAAGGTGGCGCGGCCTGCGATGCGGGTCTTGAGGTCATGCACCTCCAGCGCGCCCTTGCAGTTGGCCGAGATGACGTCGCGGATGCGCATGTTTTCCTTCGTGTCGACGGCACGGTCCATCAGTCCGTTCATCGACGAGCCGATGACGTGCCAGCCCTGCCACAGGATGTTGAGCGCAACGAGGACGGCGAGAGCCGGATCGAGGATCTGCCAGCCGGTCAGGATGGCCCCGACCAGGCCGCCGAAGACGCCGATCGAGGTGACCACGTCGGTCATGATGTGGTTGCCGTCGGCGACCAGCGCCGGCGACTTCTCGGCCCGGCCGGCGCGGATCAGCGTCCAGGCCCAGAAGGCGTTGATGACGGTGGCGACGCCGTTGACGGCAAGACCTTCCCAGGGCTGCTCGAGTGGCGCCGGTGTCTGCCAGGAGCGCCAGACTTCGTTCAGGATCAGAAGGGCGGCGAGCACGATCAGCACGCCTTCGAGCACTGCCGAGAAATATTCCGCCTTGTGATGACCGAACGGGTGATCCTGGTCGGCGGGCTTGTAGCTGACCTGGATCGCCCAGAAGGCGGCGGCCGAGGCGATGACGTTGACGATCGATTCCAGCGCGTCGGAATAGAGCGCGACGGAGCCGGTCACGTACCAGGCGACGATTTTCAGGCCGAGCACGATCGCGGCAATGATGATCGACCAGAAGGCAAGGTTGGCGACCTTGCGCTTCGCCGCGGCCTTGGCCGCGATCGCCACCGTGTTCTCGGCTTCGGCCATTGAGTTCAGGCTGCCTTTTCCTTGGCCTTGCGCGGCAAATGGGCAACGATGTTCTCGATGATGCGCATGCCGGCATTGTGGCCAAGCGTCATGATCGATTCCGGGTGGAACTGGACAGCGGCGATGGGCTCCTTGCGGTGCTCGAAGGCCATGATGACGCCGTCCTCGGTCTCGGCCGTGACGATGAAGTCATCCGGCAGCCGCACCGGATCGGCGAAGATCGAGTGGTAGCGGCCGACGGTGACTTCCTTGGGCAGGCCGGAAAAGATGATGCCCGGCTTGGAGACGCGGATGCGCGACGGCTTGCCGTGCATGGGAATATGCAACTGCCTGAGTTCCCCGCCATAGGCCTCCGCCAGCGCCTGCAAGCCAAGGCAGACGCCGAAGATCGGCAGCTCGCGGGCACGAGCTCGTGCGATGGTGGCGGCGCAGTCGAAATCCTTCGGCGTGCCAGGGCCGGGCGACAGCACGACGAGGTCGGGCTTCAGCCGGTCGAAGACTTCCTCCGGCACCGGCGTGCGCACCGTCGAGACATTGGCGCCGGTCTGCCGGAAGTAGTTGGCGAGCGTGTGGACGAAGGAGTCTTCGTGGTCGACGAGCAGGATGTTGACGCCGTCACCGACGCGCGCGGTGGTGCGCTCGGTGCTGGCGGAATTGCCTGCCTTGGCGTCGCGGATGGCGGAGAGCATGGCGGATGCCTTCAGTTCGGTTTCGGCTTCTTCTTCCTCGGGAATGCTGTCGAAAAGCAGCGTGGCACCGGCGCGCACCTCTGCGATGCCGTCCTTGATGCGGATGGTGCGCAGCGTCAGGCCGGTGTTCATGTCGCCGTTGAAATTGACCATGCCGATCGCACCGCCATACCAGGCGCGCGGGCTCTTCTCATTCTGCTCGATGAAGCGCATGGCCCACAGTTTGGGCGCGCCGGTGACGGTGACCGCCCAGGCGTGCGAGAGAAACGCGTCGAAGGCGTCCATGCCTTCGCGCAGGCGGCCCTCGATGTGATCGACGGTGTGGATCAGCCGCGAATACATCTCGATCTGGCGGCGGCCGATCACGCGTACCGAGCCCGGTTCGCAGACCCGCGACTTGTCGTTGCGGTCGACGTCCGAGCACATTGTGAGCTCGGATTCGTCCTTCTTCGAGTTGAGCAGTTTCAGGATCTGCTCGCTGTCCGAAATGGCGTCGTCACCGCGCGCGATGGTGCCCGAGATCGGGCAGGTTTCGACGCGGCGGCCGTTGACGCGCACGAACATTTCGGGCGAGGCGCCGATCAGGTATTCGCCTTCGCCCAGATTGATGAAGAAGGAATAGGGCGAGGGGTTGATCGACTTCAGCTTGCGCGAAATCTCCGAGGGCTGCGTCTCGCAGCGCTCGTAGAACATCTGGCCGGGTACGACTTCGAACAGGTCGCCGCGTTTGAACGAGTCCATCGCGCGGCGCACCAGATTGGCGTATTCGCCGGGCTCGTGGTCGCCGCGCGGCGGGATGCGGTCGGCGGTCTTGAACGGCTCGGCGATTTCGTCGCGCGGCAGGCCCTCGGTGGAAAAACCCTCGCCCGAATAGTCGTAGCGGTCGGTCCAGGCCTTGGCCGAATAATGGTCGACGACCAGGATTTCGTCGGGCAGGAACAGCACGAGGTCGCGCTGGCTAGGCTTGCGCTCGAGCTTGTAGTCGACCGGGTCGAACTGGAAGGCGAGGTCGTAGCCGAAGGCGCCGTAGAGGCCGAGATTGGCGTCTTCGGCGGTCTTGAACAAAGCAGTGATGGCGCGCAGGACAGTGAAGACCGAGGGAACGCGGCTGCGCTCTTCCTCGGTGAAGACGCGGCCGGGCTTGGCGACGTCGAGGCGGATGAGTTTCTTTGAAGTTTCGGCGATCGTCACCTCGGAAAGGTCGCCGAGCGTCTTGCCGATGACCGGCAACAGCGCCTCGCCGCGGCCGTTCAGCGCCTCGATGCGCATGGCGCGGCCGCGCGCCGAGATCACCAGCGGCGGATCGATGATGGCGGTGTCCCAGCGCGTGTAGCGGCCGGGATATTCGTAATTCGAGGAGAACACCGCGCCTCGGCGCGAATTCAAGCCATCGACATAGCTGTCGATGGCTCCCGCATAGGGCTTGTCGTGACGCTCGCGGGTGATGGTGATGCCACCCGCGGTCACGAAGCTTTCAGCGCCGTTTTCCAGAACCTTCATCGTCATTGCCGTCTCCATCAGCTTGTTGGGCAACGGACCCGGGACTGGCTTTTGAAAAAACAAATGGCCGCCCGGACATTCCGTTGCGGCCACCCTCTCTTTTCACGCGCAAGCGTTCGAACAGGCCGCTGTCAGCAGGCCCACCACCAAATGGTCTTGGTCGAACGCATGTTCATGGCGAAATCCATAGCGGCGAAAAACCGGATACGCAACTGATTTGAAAAGTCTGTTCGGTGGCCGCCGCTTCTCAGGCCCATGGCACATCGCCACAGCCGGTAGCCCTGCCTAAACTGCGTGTCCAACATCGAGAAAACGGGATAGACATCATGACCGACCAGATCGAGCGCGCGCGAACGTTCCATTCCCTTCACGTCAAGGGAAATCCGGTGGTTCTCTACAATGCCTGGGATCCGGGTTCGGCCAAGATCGTCGAGAAAGCGGGCGCCAAGGCCATCGCCACCGGAAGCTGGCCGGTCGCGGCCGCCTTTGGCTACGCCGATGGCGAGAAGATCCCGCTGGAACTGGCGCTCGACAACATCAAGCGCATCGTGGCGGCGGTCGATCTGCCGGTGACCATGGACCTCGAGGGCGGCTATGGCGTCGAGCCGGAGGTCGTCGCCCAAACGGTGACGCGTGCCTTGCGGGCCGGCGCCATCGGCTTCAATTTCGAGGACCAGATTGTCGGCGGCACCGGCCTGCACGACATTGCCGTGCAGGTAAAGCGAGTCGAGGCGGCTGCAGCAGCCGTCAAGGCCTCCGGCATCCCGGCCTTCCTCAACGCCCGCACCGACGTCTTCCTCAAGGCGAAGCCCGATGCGCATGACAGGGCCCTGCTCGACCAGGCGATCGAGCGCGCGCATGCCTATGAACAGGCCGGGGCAAGCGGCTTCTTTGCGCCGGGTCTTGGTGACGAAGGGCTAATCGAGGCGCTGTGCAAGGCCACGACGCTGCCGGTCAACATCATCGCGCTGGCGCATGTGCCGCCGCGGCAACAGCTGGCCGAACTCGGCGTCGCCCGCATCAGCCATGGTCCCGTGCCTTACCGGCAGATGGCTGAGTGGCTGGAGGCGAAGGCGCGACAGGCGATCTCGGGGTAATTCAGTCCTCGAGCGTGCCTGACCTGGCGTCGGCGCTCTTCCTGTCGCCGACCAGTTTCAGCAAATCCTCGCCGGCGCGGATGATGCGGCGCGAGCGGCGGGTCAGGATGAGGCCGTCCTGCGGCGCGAACACTTCGGTGTGGCCATCGGCCTCGCCCGGCGCATGCACGATGGTGGCCAGCCGCGCACCCCGCGCGACGCGGTCGCCGGGCTTTACGTCATAGAGGACAGCGCCAGCCCGGGGCGCCGGCATCATGTCGATGTTTTCCAACGGGGCGACGACACCCTTGAACGGATCGGGTGCGGGAAGCGTGGCATCGGTGACCACGCCGCGTGCCACCAGCAGTCGGTAGAGGCCTGCGGCATCAGCGCTGGCCAGCGGGCCATCGACGTCGAGGATGCCGCGATATTCGACCGTGGTGGCGACGCGGCGGTCGAGCTTCGCCACCTCGGCGGGAATGTTCTGGTAGGGCATGATCGAGGCGCCCTCGAAAGTACCGTCGGTGTCCTCGCTCCACAGCACCACCGCGTCGATGGCCATGGCGGCGGCGCAATCGGCCATGGCCGGCCATAGGCTGGTGTGGATGTAGAGATAGGCCAGGCCTTCGTCGTCGCAATGCAGGTCGAGCACGATGTCGTTGCCGAGCGACAGCTGCACCAGGCGTGACTTCAACCGTTGGTCGGCGCCGCCGAACGTGGTGTCGGGCAAAAGCTTGGCATCGGGTGCCGCAAGCAACGGAAAGCCTCTGTTGAAGTTGGTGCGGGTGCCCAGATGGAAGCGGCCCTGATGCTCGCCGAAATGATACTGGGCGCGGCCGATCGGGTTGGCCCATGGCACGATGGTGATGTTGCCCTTGATGCGGCCTTCGGCTTCGGCCTTGGCGAGCATCGGCATCAAGGCATCGATGGCGACCACGCCCGGCAGTTCGCCGGCATGGAGTGCCGCCTGCAGATAGGCCGAGGGCGCCGCCTTGTCGGCGCCGGTGAAGCGGAACACCGGGAATTCGTAGGAAACGCCATCGCTGTCGCCGGCGATGCGTTCGATCGATTTCTGCATGACTTCCTCCTTCGGCAGGCGGAGAGACATGCCCCGCGGCGAGGCCATTGTCGATTGGTCCAATTTGTCGCGCTATGGGCGCACTACTCGGCGGGTTGTGCGACGGGGATCCGCCGGTCCAGGGCCTGTGACAGCACCGCCACGGTGACCGCCAGCAAAGCGAGCACCGCGCCGACCAGGGGCAGATGGGCATAGGAAACGCCAGCCGAAAGGGCCACGCCGCCGATCCATGCCCCGCTGGCGTTGCCGACATTGAAGGCGCCCTGGTTGAGCGTGGCGGCAAGGTTCGGTCCTTCGGAAGCCGCCTCGACGACGCGGATTTGCAGCGGCGGCACGACGACGAAGACCAGCAGCCCCCACAGGAAGACCACGCCGATGGCGACGCTTGGGATCGCGCCGAACTGCATGAAGCCGACGAACAGGACCGCCATCAAAAGCAGCGTGCCGATGACTGTCGGCATCAGCTTCCAGTCGGCCAGCCGGCCGCCGATGACGTTGCCGATGGTCATGCCGGCGCCGAACAGCAAGAGCACCCAGGTGACCGCCGAGGTCGACAGGCCGGACACGTCGGTGAGGTAGGGCTTGATGTAGGTGAAGACGGCGAACAGGCTGGCCGAGGCTAGCGAGGCGATCAGCATCGCCAGCCAGACCTGCAACTTGCCCAGCACGCGCAGTTCGCCGCGCAGGCCGCCGCCGCTCGGCTCGGCGACATCGGACGGCACCAGCCAGGCGATGGCCGCGACCGAGATCAGGCCGATGCCGACCACGGCGAGGAAGGTGGAGCGCCAGCCGAAAGCTTCGCCAAGCGCCGTGCCGGCCGGGACGCCCAGAATGTTGGACAGCGTCAGCCCGGCGAACATCAGCGCGATGGCGCTGGCGCGCTTGTTGCGGGGCACCAGGCTTGCCGCGACGACCGAGCCGATGCCGAAGAAGGCGCCGTGGCCGAAGGCGGTGAAGACGCGCGCGGCCATCAGCAGCCAGTAGTTGGGGGCGATGGCGCAGAACAGATTGCCGACAACAAACAGAGCGGCCAACCCGACCAGCACCGGCTTGCGTGGCAGATGCGCCGTGGCCATGGCGACGATCGGCGCGCCGAAGACGACGCCCAGCGCATAGCCGGTGACCAGCAAGCCGGCGGCGGGGATCGTCACGCCGAGATCGGCGGCGACCTCCGGCAGCAGCCCCATGATGACGAATTCGGTGGTGCCAATGCAGAAGGACGCAATGGCAAGCGCAAGGATCGGCAAAGGCATGGGGCGTCCAGGCTGAATCGGTTCAATTTAGACTGCGCGAGGATCCATGCCAGGCGCAACATACATCGCTGCAATGCAGCAATGCAGAAAGGATGGAGCAGACCTGCAACGGGCTGCCGAGGCACCCGACCGGAAGCCGAATAGGTTTCAGGCCAGCGGCTTCAGCTCCTGCGCGATGGTGGGAAGCAATTCCGAGACGGTCGGATGGATGTGCATGGCGCGCGCCAGCGTGTCGACGGGCGCCTTGGCGTACATCAGGTCGAGCACGCAATGCACCGCCTCGTCGCCGCCAGGACCGAGCACCGAACAGCCGAGGATTTCCCTGGTGTCGGCATCGACAAGGATCTTCATGAAGCCTTGCGTCTCGCCCTTTTCGACGGCGCGGCCGACGCGCGTCATCGGCCGTTGGCCGATCAGCGCCCGGCGGCCGGATTTCTTGACCGCGGCCTCTGTCATGCCGCAGCGGCCGAGCGGCGGGTCGATGTAGAGCGCGTAGGCCTCGATGCGGTCGCTGACCTTGCGCGGATCGTTGTCGAGCAAGTTGGCGGCGACGATCTCATAGTCGTTGTAGGAGGTGTGGGTGAAGGCGCCCCTGCCGTTGCAGTCGCCCATCGCCCAGATGCCCGGCACGCTGGTGCGCAACTGGTCATCGACGGTGACGAAGCCGCGTTTGTCGACTTCCACGCCGGCCTTGTCGAGCCCGAGATCGTCGGTGTTGGGGGTGCGGCCGAGCGCCAGCAGCACGTGCGAGCCGACAGCCGGCGGCTTGCCGACGGAGAAGGTCACGGCGATATCCCCGCCCTGTCTGGCAAAGCCGATGTCGTCGGCGCCGAGATGGACGGCGATGTCTTCGTTTTCGAGAATCGACAGGATGGCGGCGGAGACGTCCTCGTCCTCGCGGCCGGTCAGGCGCGGGCTCTTTTCGATGACGGTGACTTCCGAGCCGAAGCGGCGGAACATCTGCGCGAATTCGAGCGAGATGTAGCTGCCGCCGACAACGATCAGGTGGCGCGGCAGCACGTCTAAATCCATCATCGTGGAATTGGTCAGGTAGTCGATGTCGTGGACGCCGGGCAGGTCGGCCACAGAAGCGCGGCCGCCGGTGTTGAGGAAGACCTTTTCGGCGGTCAGAAGCTCGTCGCCGACGCGCACCGTGTTGGCGGTCTCGAAGCGTGCGTGGCCGCGATAGAGGGTGCAGCCCTTCATGCCGGCGATCCATGTCTCCAGATTGGTGCGGGCGTTGATCGTCACCTTGTCCTTGCGCGCCTTGATCACTTTGTAGTCGACCCCGACGGGGCCTGAGAGCGTCACGCCATAATCGGCGGCGCGCCTGGCGAGATGCGCGGCATAGGCGCTGGCGACCATGGTCTTGGTCGGCATGCAGCCGGTGTTGACGCAGGTGCCGCCGACCAGCTTGCGCTCGATCAGCGCCACGCTCATGCCAGCGGCCGTCAGCCGGCCGGCCAATGGCGACCCCGCCTGGCCAGCGCCGATGATGATGGCGTCGAAAGTCTTGGCTGTCATGCCACCGCCGCCACGATCAGCAGGCCGCCGATGATCGCCACCGCGTCCTCGATGAAGGCGGCGGGCGGATCCTTGCCGAAAGCCGCTGCCAGCCGGCCGCGCGCCTCGGCGCCACCCAGCGTGCCGATGACCGCGCCGATGGCGCCGGCGATCAGGCCGCCGACGGTGGCGCCGCCAGTTGCGCCGATCACCGCACCAGTGAAGGCGCCCATGATTATGCGGGCGCCAAACTGCTGCGGCACCTTGCGGCTGGGCGTCGACGGCAGCTGGTCTGTGACCAGCTCGACGATGGCCAGGATGGTGAAGATGCCGACGGCGGCCCAGTGGCCCATGAAGCTCGCCCAGGTGCCGGCAACCGGCAGCCGGCCGAGCCAGGCGCCCCAGGCGACGGCGGCCGGCGCGGTCATGGCGCGCAGGCCGGCAATGACACCGATCAGCAGTGCGAGAACATAAAGCATGGTCGATCCCCTCGATCGCCGGGCCAGGACAGCCCTGAGCAGGCAGGCTACCATAGGTCCGATATTTGGCCAGTGCTTGCGTCGGCACTTTTCTGCCGGCCGCGATTGTGCTTTGCAATGACGTCGATTGGAGACCCTTCATGGCTGAGAGCGACCGCACAAGGATGGCCGCCGGCCAATGGTACACCTGCCTCGATGACGAATTGGAGGCGCTGCGCGCCACGGCGCGCGACGCCGTGTTCGAGCATAATACGCTGCCGCCCCGCCAGCGCGGCAATCTCGGGCCGAGCCTGAAGGCGCTGCTCGGCGCCGCTGGCACTGGCTCCCGCATCGAGGCGCCGTTCCACTGCGCCTACGGCTTCAACATCTTTCTCGGCGACAATGTTTTTCTCAATGCCGGCTGCACTATCCTGGACACGGCGCCGGTGCGCATCGGCATCGGAACGCTGCTCGGCCCCAATGTCCAGATCTACTGCGCCGAGCACCACAGGCAAGCGGCGGGACGGCAGGCGGGACTGGAGATCGCCAGGCCGGTCGAGATCGGCGCAAATGCCTGGATCGGCGGTAGCGCGGTCATCCTTGGCGGCGTCAGCATCGGCGAGGGTGCCATCGTCGGCGCCGGCGCGGTGGTGACGCGCGACGTGCCAGCCGACACCACGGTGGTCGGCAATCCGGCGCGGGCGGTTAAACTCGATTGACGTTATGCGGCGGGAAAGCGGATCGTTGCTTCAAAGCCGTCCTGCTGGCCGGAAGCCGGTGAATCCAGGGTCAGGGTCGCACCGATCTGTTGTAGTATTCTATTGACGATCGCCAGTCCGAGGCCTGATCCTTCGGCACGTGTTTCACCGCGTTCGAACCGTTTGACAAGGCCATCCGGGGCCGGAACCACCGGACCTTGGTTGACCACGCTGAGCCGGGCATCATCAGTGATGCGAATGACAACTTCGCCGCCTTCGGTGCCATGCCGCAATGCGTTCTCGATCAGGTTGCGCAGGATTATTGCCAGTGCATCTGTGTCGATCGCGACCAGCGCCTTGCCATTGTCAGGCGTCTTAAGGCGAAGGCGGCCATTGTTCTGGCCGCGCTGCTCGAAGTCTTCGACCACCAATGCTGCGACCGCGGCAAGATCGGCTGGTTTGCCGGCAACTGCTACTCCAGCATCGGCACGCGCTAGCTGCATCAGCTTTTCGGACAGGTCGGCGAGATCGGACAGGGCCGCCCTTATCTGGCGTGGGCGCTTTTTTTCTGCCTCGTCCGAAGCTTCCGCGATCAGTCGCTCCGTCTGGGCCAGCGCGCCGGCGATCGGTGTGCGCAGTTCATGCGCGGCATTCGCCGTGAATTCCTTTTCGGCGTCGAGTGCCATGTTGAGACGCCGCATCAGGCTGTTGACAGACTTGGCGATGGCCGCGAGTTCGGAGGGTAGGTCGTCGGTGCGGATCGGAGCGAGATTGTCACCGTGACGGGCGCTAATCTCGCCGCGCAGCGTCGCGATCGGCCTCAGGAAGCGCGCCAGGGTCAGCCACGCGACCAGCGCGCTCAACGGAATGAGGATGACCATCGGTATCAGAAAGCCGGTGGCGGCTTCCAGCGTTTCCTCATTGCGCCGTGCATCGAGCTCGGCGACCTGAATGAAGACCGTGCCGCTGACCGCCGGCTCGGTGTAGATGCGCCATCCAGAAGCCTCGGAAAATCCCTGCACGAGTTCAGCCGTGAGCGGCTCCGCGGGAGCATCATAGGAGTGTATGAGAACGCGACCGCCGGCGTCCCGCACTTGGAAAATCAGGCGGCCACCGTCGTCGTCCGAAACAGCCTCCGCAAGCCGGCGCGGCGATTGCGACGGCTCGCGTCCGAAAAGATCGTCGATGACCAGCGGCAGCAGCCGACGCGCTGATTCCTGCATGGAACTGTCCATGGCTTCGTTGATTTCACGATGCAGCGTGATACTTCCAGTGCCCGCGGCGACGAGGCCGAAGGCGACCGTCAGCAGGATCAGCGAGACAACGACGCGACCCGCAAGGCTGTCGAGGATCCTCATGGAGATGCCAGCCGGTAGCCTAGCCCCCTTACGGTCGTCAACGCTCCGCGCCCGATCTTCTTGCGCAGGCGGCTAACATAGACTTCGACGGTGTTGCTTTCGATCTCTGCGCCAAAGGCATAGAGTGCATCCTCGATCTGGTTCTTGCCTATCGTCATGCCGGGCCGGCGCAAGAACTGCTCCAGCACTGCCCATTCGCGGGACGTCAGCATGGCCTCAGCGCCGTTAACCACGACGCGGCGGGCCGCTTGATCGATCTCGAGGAGTCCGAGCCGGACCAAAGGGTTCGGGTTTCCGGCATAGCGGCGCGCGACCGCGGCAAGGCGTGCGGACAACTCGCCGAGATGGAAGGGCTTGACCAGATAGTCGTCGGCGCCGGAATTCAGGCCCGCTATGCGGTCCGAGAGCTGGTCGCGCGCGGTCAGGATGATGACTGGCGTATCAGCGCCCTTACGACGCAGCGTTTTCAGGAATTCGAGGCCCTTGCCATCAGGCAGATGCAGGTCGAGCAGGACGAGTTCATAAGAGACGACCCGCAGGTGATCGCCGGCACCGCCAAGCGTCGTGCTCCAGTCCACGGCATGGCCGTCGGCGGCGATGTGATCGCGCACCGCCTCGCCCAGCACGGGGTCGTCTTCGATCAGCAGAACGCGCACCTTGCCTCCGTGTCCACGGCAACACGCCGCCTTCATGCGGCACAAGGCTGACAGCAAGCTGAACGAAAGCCAATCGCGGCTTTTGGACAATGCGAAGTGCGTTCAGGGCAAGGTGCTTTCACGGCGAGGTGCGTTCAGGCTGCTGTCAGGTTTCAGGGGCAGGGTCCGCGACATCGGAATTGGCCGATGGAGAAAACAAGATGAAACCCCTGATCCTGACCGCGCTGGTGATGGTTTTTGCCGGGCCGGCCTTCGCTGCCGACAGATGCGATGTGCCCACCGACCAGTGGCAGCCGCGTGAAGCGCTGCAAAAGAAGCTTGAAAGCGAGGGCTGGAAGGTCCGCAGCATCAAGACGGAAAACGGCTGCTATGAAGCCAAGGCGCTCGATGCCAACGGCAAGAAGCTGGAAGCCGTCTTTAATCCCAAGACGCTCGAGTCGGTTGGCGCCGATTCCGACGACGGTTGATCGCCATGAACGTCACCGCTTCGACACGAGGGACTTTGGTCCAGGTCTGGAGCCCCTACGTCCGCCTCTTTCACTGGTCGCTGGTCCTGTGCGTTGCGGTGGCGTGGCTGTCTTCTGGCGAAATCATGAAGGTGCATGAGCTGGCCGGCTACAGCGCGGGCGTGCTGATCACATCTCGGCTGATCGCCGGCTTGGCCGGATCCGGATACACGCGCTTCCATCAGTTCGTGCGCCGACCGCGCGCGGTCGGCTTGTATCTCTCCGATGTGGCGAAGGGCGATGAAAAGCGCTATCTCGGCCATAACCCTGCCGGCGGCGCCATGGTGCTGGCACTTCTGGCCTGCGTGGCAGGAATTGCACTTACCGGCTGGATGCAGACCACCGACACTTGGTGGGGGGTGGGTTGGGTCGAGGACACGCACAAGATCCTGGGCAATGGCATCCTGGTGCTGATCGGGCTGCATGTTGGTGGCGTGTTGCTGGCCAGCCTGCGCCATGGCGAAAACCTTGTTCGTGCCATGGTCACCGGCCGTAAACGTGCGCCATCGCCGGAGGACGTCGCCTGACCACATCGCCCTGATCACGGGGACCGGAATGCAAAGGGCGCTGCGGCGACGCGCGCCCTTTGCCGTTATGCCTCAGGACGCTGCGTGCACCATGTCCTCCCGCCGATCGCCTCGCCTGGAAAACTCCCGCCGGTATTGTGCCGGCGACGTCCTGAGCCTTACAGCAAAATGCTGGCGCAACGAGGTGGCGCTGCCGAAGCCGGCTTCGAAGGCGACGATATCCATCGATTTCTCCGTCGCTTCCAGCAGCCGCTGCGCCAGCTCGATCCGCTGGCTGGTCAGCCAATCGCCAAAACTGGTACCGATCGACTTCTGGAAGCGGCGGGTGAAGGTACGCCGGGTCAGGCCGGCGGCTTCGGCGACGCTGTCGAGGCTGTGCGCCTCGCCGAGCGTGGCGCGCACCGCGTCAAGCGTCCTGGTGAAGCGGTCGGCGTCAGCGCTTTTTGCCACGGGGCGCTCGATGAATTGCGCCTGCCCGCCCTGGCGGTGCGGGGAAAGGACGATCTGGCGGGCGAGCCGCAGTGCGGCTTCCGCGCCGTAGCGGGCGCGCACGATGTGGAGACAGCAGTCGAGGCCGGCCGCGACCCCGGCCGAGGTCACGACGTCTCCATTGTCGACATAGAGCACCGTGGCATCGACCGCGATGTCTGGATGGAGTTCCTGCAGCCGCTCGGAGTAGGCCCAGTGCGTCGCGGCGCGGCGGCCTGAAAGCAGTCCAGCCGCGGCAATGGCAAAGGTTCCGAGACACAGTCCGACAATCAATGCGCCATGCTCGTGCGCCCTGCGCATCGCCTCCATCAACACTGGCGCTGGCGGCTCGCCGAGATGATGCCAGCTTGGGATGATGACGATATCGGCGCCGTCGAGCCCTTCGAGCCCATGCGGTGCGGCAACCGTCAGTCCGGCTTCGGTGTGGACCGGGCCGGCCTTGACCGCGCAGATGCGGAAGTCGAAGCGCGGCAGCCCAAGCGCCGTCCTGTCCTCGCCGAACACCAGGCATGGCACGGAGAGATGGAATGGGCTGATGCCGTCGAAGGCTAGGACGGCAATGATCGGGTCGGTCATGGGGGTTCCAGCAAGTGATCTCGGATTGTCCCAATTCTTTCGAATGATGTCAATCGGGACACTTTTGGTCGCTCGGCGATATGGCTATTTTCGGCCCCATCGCATTCAAGCCGAAAGGAAAACACCATGTCTGACCCAGTCAAAACCGCACCGCGCCGCGCTCTCATCGTCATCGACGTCCAGAACGACTATGATGGCGGCAATCTCGCCATCCAGCATCCGCCGTTCCGCGACAGCGTCGTCAACGTGGCGCGGGCGATGGATGCGGCCACTGCTGCCGGCGTCAAGGTAGTGGTCATCAAGCAGATGGCACCCGAGACATCGCCAGTTTTCGCCAAGGGCAGCCATGGCGCAGAACTGCATCCCGAGATCGCCAGGCGCGGCCGCGACCACTATATCGAAAAGAACCTGCCCTCCGCCTTCACCGGCACCGACCTCGAGGATTGGCTGCGCGCCAACGCCATCGATACGCTCACGGTGGTCGGCTACATGACGCACAATTGCGATCTGTCGACCATCATCCACGCCGTGCATATGGGCTTTGCGGTCGAATTCCTGTCCGACGCCACCGGCTCGCTACCCTATGCCAACAGCGCCGGCTATGCCTCGGCGGAGGAGATTCACCGCGTGGTCACGATCATCCTGCAGTCGCGCTTCGCGGCGGTGCTCAAGACCGCCGAGTGGTTGGAGTGCCTGAAGACCGGCGCCTTGCCGGAGCGCGATACGATCTACGCCTCCAACCAGCGGGCGCTGGCTCGCAACGCGGCCTAGCAATGTCCGCAAACAGAAAGGGCGCCGCATCGCTGCGGCGCCCTTCTTTGATTGTGGAGACGGGTCTAACTCTTTGTTTTGACGCAATTCCGGACGGAAAACCGTTTCACACTTTTCCTGGAATTGCTTAGAACAACCCTTCGATCTGGCCGGCCTCGTTGAGGAAGATCTTCTCCGAAGAGGGCGCCTTGGGCAGGCCGGGCATGGTCATGACCTCGCCGCAGATGATGACGACGAAGCCGGCACCGGCCGAAAGCCTGACTTCGCGCACCGGCACGGTGTGTCCGGTCGGGGCGCCGCGCAGGTTCGGGTCGGTCGAGAACGAGTACTGGGTCTTGGCCATGCAGACCGGCAGGTTGCCGTAGCCGGCGTCTTCCCAGGCCTTGAGCTGGTCGCGCACCGACTTGTCGGCGATCGCCTCCGAGCCGCGATAGATGCGTTGGACGATGGTGTTGATCTTCTCGAACAGCGGCATGGCATCGGGATAGAGCGGCGCGAACTGCGAGGCGCCGGATTCGGCCAGCGCCACCACCTTGTTGGCAAGATCCTCGATGCCAGCCGAGCCGTTGGCCCAGTGCTTGCACAGGATCGCCTCTTCGCCCATCGAGGCGACATAGTCCTTCATCGCCTGGATCTCGGCGTCGGTGTCGGAATAGAAATGGTTGATGGCAACCACCGCCGGCACGCCGAACTGGCGGATGTTCTCGATGTGACGGCCAAGGTTGGCGCAGCCCTTCTTCACCGCTTCGACGTTTTCCTTGCCGAGGTCTTCCTTCTTGACGCCGCCATTCATCTTCATGGCGCGCACAGTGGCGACGATGACGGCAGCTGCCGGCTTCAAGCCCGCCTTGCGGCACTTGATGTCGAAGAATTTCTCGGCGCCGAGATCGGCGCCGAAGCCGGCCTCGGTGACGACGTAGTCGGCGAGTTTCAGCGCCGTGGTGGTGGCGACGACCGAGTTGCAGCCATGCGCGATGTTGGCGAACGGGCCGCCATGCACGAAGGCCGGGTTGTTCTCCAGCGTCTGCACCAGATTGGGCTGCATGGCATCCTTCAAGAGCACGGCCATGGCGCCGTCGGCCTTGAGGTCGCGGGCATAGACCGGCGACTTGTCGCGGCGATAGGCGACGATGATGTCGCCAAGGCGCTTTTCCAGATCCTTCAGGTCGGTCGACAGGCACAGGATCGCCATGACTTCCGAGGCGACGGTGATATCGAAGCCGGCCTCGCGCGGGAAACCGTTGGCGACGCCGCCGAGCGAGCAGATGATCTCGCGCAGCGCCCGGTCGTTCATGTCCATGACGCGGCGCCACACCACACGGCGGGTGTCGATGCCGAGCTCGTTCCCCCAGTAGATGTGGTTGTCGATCAGCGCCGACAAAAGGTTGTGCGCGGTGGTGATGGCGTGGAAGTCGCCGGTGAAGTGGAGGTTCATGTCCTCCATCGGCACGACCTGTGCGTAACCGCCGCCGGCGGCACCGCCCTTGACGCCGAAATTCGGGCCGAGCGAGGCCTCGCGGATGCAGACGATCGCCTTCTTGCCGATGCGGTTCAGGCCGTCGCCGAGGCCGACCGTGGTGGTGGTCTTGCCTTCGCCGGCCGGGGTCGGGTTGATGGCGGTGACCAGGATCAGCTTGCCGTCCTTGTTGCCTTTCACCGACTTGATGAATTCGGCTGATATCTTGGCCTTGTCGTGGCCATAGGGCAGCAGGTGTTCGGTCGGGATGCCGATCTTCTGGCCGATCTCCTGGATCTGCTTTTTCCTGGCGCCGCGCGCGATCTCGATGTCGGACTTCACTTCGGCCATAACGGCTTTCCTCTGGATTGGACGGTGGAGGGGACGGGGTTGATCTCTATCGCAAACAGGTTGGAACCGGGCGCGCGGGCATGTTCTAACCCTCTCGCTGCCGTGGCGTCAACTTGCATGCAACTATGTTTCCTCTAGAGAAAATTCCTCTGCGGCCGGCCGACCTGTCCTCGGTTCTTCCTGGCTCCGCTTGCCGCGCCGTATAGAAGCCAGAGCAGGGAGGCTTCCGCCGTCTCAAAACAGCCGCACAATGCACCGAATGCGACAGAGGCGACGGCGCAAATCCGCCATCGGCTTGCCCTTTGCTTTATGCATGTCGTTCTCCCAAAACCGGGACCACTTTGGACGACATGCATTGCGGCTCAGCGCTACTGGGTCAGAACATTGCTGATCTCGACCATGTTGGAGCGCACACGCAGGATGTAGAAGCCCATCGTCGTCAGGTGTGTCGGCAACAGCCAGCCATCCTCGCGGCCATTGGCGATGATGAAGGGCTGGATCCTGAGAGCCGAGACGAACTGGGCATCCATCGTGTCCCACAGGCTCTGCAGGTGCTTTTCCTTGAGGACATCCTCGAAATCGGCCTGAGCGCCTTTCATCAGCCCGTAATAGGCATAGAGCTGGCCATAGGCGAACCAGTAGCGGTCGTCGGCGCGGGTGTCGAACCAGCCATTGTTGTGGTTTTCGGCACGCTCCTTGAGGATGGCCGAGGTTGAACCGATGTCCGAAGCAATGCGGTCGATATACTGCTTCAGATTGTCGGCGCGGGCATCGAAGGTCGCCTGGCAGGTGGCGAGGCGAGCGTTGAAAGAGCGCAGATTGCCCATCGCACGGCGATACATGCTGGGCGTGGTCGCGGTCATGCCGTTGCGGCTGATGTACCAGATGGACTCGTCATACTGCAGCTGACCGCGGGCATCCTGGAGGTTGGTATCGATCTGCGAGGTGGTGCGCACGCGGCCAAGATTGTCGGCAAGCTCGGTGGCGGTGCGCCGCACCGCCTGGTTGATGCCACGCTGGAACGAAGCCTTGTTGTCCATCCAGGGCGTGTCGTCCCAGTCGATGCCGAACAAGCCGAGCTTGTAGAGGACCATCGACGAGACCCAGGCATTCTGATTGACGTTGAAGTCGATCAGATCGGCCGCCACCTGGGCGATGGCGGAGTTGCCGCAAGTCTTGGCCGTGTCGGTGCCGCTGCCGGCGGCGACCTGCTCGCCGGCGGAGACATTGCGCTTCTCGAAGGTGTAAGTGTCGGGATAGGTCGGGTTGAAATTGCTCCACCCTTGGGTGGCGTAGAAGAAATTGGCGTAGAGGCCGACCAGCACCAGCAAAGCCAGGCCGACCACAGCCTTGAGGATCCAGCCGCGCTGCGTATACCAGCGCCCCGCCCACAGGAAAGGCCACAGGATCACGCCGATGACGAGGCCGATGCCGCGGCCGATCCACTGGAAAATGCGGGTGAAGAAATTCACGATCGGATCAAGCATGGCTCACGTCACCCCCTCAAAGCATGATGTCAAAAAAGTTGCGGACTTTTTTAAATAACATGCACCAAAACAACAAGTTAGAACGAAATGACGGGTCATTTCATTCTAGTCGGTCAGACCGTAGAGGCGCGTGCGAAACGCCACCTTGTCCTTCAAATATGTGGTTTTCAGAACGTCCACAACATGCGATCGCCAGCCGTCGCTGAAGCCGTCATAGTCCTTGTAGAAGCCCTGCTTGTTGAAGATGTAGCGCGAGACGAAGTCCGACGGCACGAAATCCGAGATCAGACGGTTGGTCAGCCATGCGTCCGGATGGTCCGGCTTGGCACGGGTCACCAGGAAGCGCTGCTGGGGAAACACATCTTCGATCTTGAGGTGGCCAAGCTGGGCGATCTCGCGCTTGGCGGCATTGAGGAAGGGGAAATTGCCGTCCTTGGCGATCAGGTCGGCATGGCTCTGGATCCAGGTCTGCAGCCAGACCTTGTCGACATCGGTCAGGTTGCGGTCGGGTTCGGCGTCGCGGATCAGCGCACGCACCACCATCTCGGCCCGGTGCTCGAGATAGCCGGACGACTCGATCCATGAGGCGCGCGGCAGTTCGATGCGGCCGGTGCTGGCCAGGAACTTGAACACCTTGTCGGCGTCGTTGATCGAGAGATAGCTGACCTGCCAGGGCCGCGAGCGGCGGAAGCCGGGGGCGGCCGGATCGCTGATCACCGTCGTCATGTCGGGGTCGACGAACACGTAGAGCCCGCCGAAATGGCTGGTCCAGTAGGCGTTGTGGCGGAAGATCACCTGGTCGGGCACCAGCGCGTTCTCACGGATGTCGCCGCAGATTTTCGCCAGCTCCACCATGCGGGTCAGCATGGCATTGTCGCGCCAGGCGTCCGGCTCCTGCTTCAGCCTGTCGACGAGCTTGCCGAGTTCGGCCGCCTTGCCCAGCACGTCCTCGGCGGAAAGCACCTTGAACTCGACCTGGCTGATCGACAGCAGGTCCTCGATGTCGTTGACCTTGGGAACGGTATCCTCGATCTCGCCGTAGATGACATCCTTGATGGTCAGCGCGTCGATGGCGCGCTGGTTCTTGGACATGAACTCGAACATCAGCTGCGAGGTGTTGGAGAAGGCGGTGTGCACCACCGGCAAGTCGATCTGCGACGGCGTCAGGATGATGAAGCGGCGGTTGACCTCGTTGGGATCGAGATAATCAGGGTCGCCGCATTCATCGGCGATCTCGGGCGAGAAGCCGGTGCGGTCGATCTGGAAGCTCGCAAGCTTGGTCGGCTTGAGGCCGAATGCGGCCAGCGCCTTGTTGTAGCGCTGGATGAGATGCGGCTCGTCGACGGTGAGCAGTCGGCCGTAGATGAGTTCGTTGTCGCGCAGAAGGTCGGGTTTTTTGGCGCTCATTTTGCCTTCTCCCCGTTCACGGGGAGAAGGTGCCCGAAGGGCGGATGAGGGGCGCGAGCCTTCCTTCTCCCCTTGTGGGAGAAGGTGGATCGGCGCGCAGCGCCGAGACGGTTGAGGGGTGGGTGACGGATCGCCGTCCTTGCCAAGCTGGAACACCCCTCATCCGTCGCCTTCGGCGACACCTTCTCCCACAAGGGGAGAAGGGAATGCCGGCGCACGTCACGCATTCCACAGTCCCTTCTTCTTCATCTCCTCCATCTCACGCCCCGCCCTCTCGCGCAGCCTAGCGTCGCGCAGCAGCTTCTCCACGGCGGCATCATCGGACTTGTCGGAATAGCGGAATTCCGAGTCGGCGTAGCGGTTGATCTCCTGCATGACCATGTCCATCGAGAACGGCCCGCGCAGTTCCTCGATCATGGCTTTCTTGTCGTCGTAGGCCTTGTGCATGAAGGCTTCCGGCTTCTCGAACCAGTCGTCGGGAAGCTCGATGTCCATGGCGCGCATCTTGATGGCGTCGGTGACGTTCTTGATCGCGCGGCCGGTGAAGCGCGGCTCGGCATCCTTGATCAGGTGCAGGTAGGTGCCGATGTCGGCCATGGTCTTGGGCGCGCCATTCTCCTTCATGTAGCGCTCGTAGACCTTCATCAGGCCGTCCTCCTGCGGCTTCTCGTGCTCCTCGTAGGCCTCGGTCACGGCGCGCTGGATTTCCTGCGCGGCGTAGAGTTCGTGGTCACCGAGCGGGATCTTGTGGTTCTTGCCGGCGAGCAGCACGAAGATGTCGATGTAGTCGTCGCGGCTCTGCGGCCCGTCGACCAGCCAGCGGGCGCCGGCGCGCTGGCGCAGCGCATCGTCGACATTTTCGGGATAGTTGGAAAACATGCCGAACGAGCAGTTGCCGCGCACCACGGTGGCGGCACCGGCGAACGCGTCCATCAAGACGCCGGTGATCTCCTGCTGGCCGGCGGAGGCGCGGTCGTCGGAGCGTTTGGCGGCCACCTGGTCGATGTCGTCGATGGTGCCGAAGCCAATGACGCGCGGGTTCAGCACATTGTTGATGAACTGGCGGCAGTTCTGGCCCGACTTGCCCTGATAGGACGAGATCTGGTCGACGCCGAAATTCTCGTAGGCGAAGGGATAGCCCGCGACCTGGCAGTAGCCGTTGACCAGACCGGCGATCATCTGGATCAGCGTCGTCTTGCCGGTGCCGGGCGCGCCGTCGCCGATGAAGGTGAACAGGAAGCCGCCGAGTTCGACGAACGGGTTCAGCTCGCGCTCGAAATCGTAGGCCATCAGCATCTTGGCGAGCTTGACCGATTGGTATTTGGCGATGTGGTTGCCGACGACCTCTTCGGGCGTCTTGAAGGTCATCACCAGCGGCTTGGAGCGCTTGCCGGGGGCGACGTCGAAGCCGTCGAGAGTGAAATCGTCGGCGTCGATGCGGATATGGGCGTTCTCGAATGGCCCTATGCCGTCGAAGCGGCCTTTTCGCGCCAACAGCCCATCGATGGCGACACGGGCAAAGGCGCGCGCGCGCGTCATCAGGTCGGCGTCGTCGGATGCGCCCGATATCGCCTTGTCGAGGCCGGCCAGGATCGACTTCACCGCGTCCTGCGGCGTATCGAACAGGAAATCCGGCTCCGGGATGTCGTTGGGCGCCTCGCCGTCGCTGTCGATCAGCTGGAACAGATAGGATGCCAGGCTGAAGGCGGAGATATAGGCGGAGGCCGACAGCAGCTTCTTGAAGGCCGATGCCTCGTCGCCTTCGAGCGGGGCGCGGGTGTTCTTCGCCTGCAGGCTTTCGAGGTCGGAGCCTTCGGCGAAAACATCCGATATGGCCAGGGCAATGGCCGTGCCGCGCCGGGCGCGAAACAGAAGCGTGTGCTGCGGGATGGTGAGCAACTGGTCGTCGGGATGGACGGCGCCGACTGTCTTCGACAGCTCGACCTCGCGCGTGCGGCGCACCGAACCCACCGATACAGTGGGGACGAAGCGGCGGTTGGTGCCGGCCAGCGCCGTGCCGGATTCTCGCGAGGGATCCTCCAGCACGACGATGCGGGTGATGAAGCTCTGCGCGGTGGCGCGGTGCTTCTCGATTGCCGCTTCCGGGATGGTGGTCAGGCCGGTATCCATGAAGGTTGCTCCGTGGTGTGACGGTCAGACGTCCGAGATGACCTGTCCGTTGGACAGGATGTGGACCTTGTAGCCGGAAAAGATCTTCTGCGCCTCGCCGGCGGCGTAGAGCGCCTGGTAGGCCTCGTGCGGGATCAGTGCGTGGTTCTCGTAGCTCGACACGCCCTGGCGCGCGGCCTCCAGATCGTCAGTGTTGATGAAGAATTCCTGGGTCGTCTTCTCGCTTGAAAACAGCCCCCTGCGGCCAGGTTTCTCGGCCTTGGAATAGACTTCCTGGATGGTCCAGGTCAAAAGCCAGGCATTCTCGGGCTTGCGCACCTTGGCCAGCACCTCGGTCACCGTCGAATTGTTGTCGGTGATACCAGCCGAATAGAAGGGACCGAGCACGACGCGGCGCAATTGCTTGGGGTGCAGCGGCTCGAAATCTTTGTCGAGGTTGACGGCGATCGTCGCCGGCGACAGGGTGTAGGCGGAATTCTTCTCGGTGAAATCATCGAAGCGGTGGGCGAGCTCCGGATTGAGCAGGCCGTCGACCGGCAGCGGAATGTCGACCTTGTCGTTGAGCTTGCCGTTCCTGTCGACGAGCTGGCTGACCATGGTTTCCGAGGAATCTTCCACCGTCACCATGTAAACCAGGGGCAGGTTGGCGCTGCCGTCGAATGTCGCCCAATGGACGAGATAGTAGGGCCGCGCCGTCTTCGGGTTGACCGAGACCTTGGCGGTCTGCGCCAGGGTGAAAGGCCCGAAGGTCTGCTCGCTCTTGACGTCCTCGAGATAGAGCCGCTCGGCCATCGACTTCTGCAGCGCCTCGGGGAATTCCTTGTGGCGCAGGATGAAATCGGCCATCTCCTCGCGCAATTCGCCGGCCAGCGGGATGTTGGCGAGCCGGCTGTCCGCCTGGCGGCGGTCGTTCTCCAGTTCGAGCAGGTTCTGGAACACTGGAAAGCCGCTTTCGGCGCGCGAAATGCGGAACGTGTCCACGAAGCCCAGCCGGTTGCGCCAGCAGGAGAAGGATTTGTCGAGCCGGGCGATGTATTCGGCGACGATCTTGGCGACGATGCCGTGCCGGTAGAGCGGCGAGCGGTCGTCGCGCATGAACACTTCCAGGCCGCTCAGCGCGGCCGTGATTGCCGAGAAATACCGCGCCGCCGCGTCGTTTTCGGGGGTCATGCTACTGGCCTCAAGTCGGAACGCGACACTGGCGAGTGCAGCAATTAAGACTGTACGTAGTTGGCCGAATTGTGCTTCTTCAGCACCTCGTCGAAGCGGCGGGCGAAGGCGTCGTCGGCAAGCTTCTTGCGGCGTTGGATGTCGGCGCTGGCGACCATGTTCTTCTCGTGCATTTCGAGCAGGTCGCCGATGTGCTTTTGCGAGGCGGCGCCGATGCCGGCCATGGTTTCCTCGGCGGTGTTGTCGACCTGGCTGCCCAGCGTGTTGATCTTGTGGGCGACGTCCTGCTGGGCGGCGGTCTTCAGCGAATCTTCCAGCGCCTTGTAGAGCACGATGCGCTGCTCGGTATCGATGGTCAGCTTGTTGATCAACGTCGACTGCGCCGCGATCTGGTTGTTGAGCGAATCCACGAAGGTCTGGAACATCGAGGTGTAGCGCTCCAGCGTCTGGCTCTCGGCCAGCAGTTCCTGTTCCTTGGCCTGCTTCTCGTTGTACTCGGTGGCGAGCTTGGAGCGCTCGCCTTCGAGCTGCGTGCGGTCCTTCTGGCTGGTCGAGGCGGCGATCTTGTTCTCGATGTCGAGCAGCATCGGGTTGAGCTCTTCGATGCGCTTCTGCACGGCTTCGAGGTTGGACATGGTTGTCTTGCGGCGCTCGATCACCTGCGACAGGCTGGTTTCGGAGGTCTTGTAGCGCTGGTCGAGGACCTCCTTCTGCGCCTTCAGGATGCCGACGATGGTGTCGGACTTGGCCAGCAGCTCCTGCAGATTGCCGGCCAGCGACATGTTGCGGACACGGTCGGTGCGCATGCGTTGCTTGCTCTGGCTGGAGAAGATGCCGATGAAGTTTTCCCAGCCGGTGTAGTTCTTCATGCTTTCGAACTCGGCGCCAAAGACGTTGGTGGCATCCTCCAGTCCGATGATAAGGTCGGCGATGTTGCCTTCCATCACCTTCTGCTGCTTCAGCACATCCTCGATGCGGGCGTTCTCGATGTCGAAATTGGCGTCGCCGATCTTCTTGTCGGCGGTGGCAAGCGTGTCGAGCACGGTGCCGGACTGCTCGATCTTGGTGCGCATATCCTGGACGACCTGCTTGGTCTTGGCAATTTCGGCATCGAAATTCTGCAATGTCGCCATAGGGGCCTCCCGCTTCGGCATCAGGTCGCTGGTTGCGAACAGCGGCGAATATATGTGGGGTATCAGGGGATTGAAAGACGTGAAGACAGGGACGGTGCGAAAACAAAATATCACGCTGTGCCCTTGAAAGGCAGTGGAGCGGTGGTCATGGCGTGATTAGCTGGTGAGCCGAGCATAGTTCAGCTGATTTTGAACTTCCACGCCGGCAAAGCAGTCAGTCTCCATCGATTAGGATGGTCCTGAAGCCGGACAACAACTGACCAGTTGCAGCAGCCGCTCCATGCCGGGCGTCAGCCGGCGCCATCATGCTGCTCAGGGCTTGGGATCGGCCTTCAGATAGGCGATGACGTTGGCGATGTCGTCGTCGCTGCTGAGGCCGCCGAAAGCCATCTTGTTGCCAGGCACCTTCAGCCTGGGCGCCTTGAGGTATTCGGCAAGGTTTGCCTCGTCCCAGACGAGACCGGCGGCGCCGGCGTTTTTCATGGCTTCCGAATAGTGGCCAAGGAAGCTTTCGGCGCTGCCCGCGGTGCGGCCGACGACACCCATCAGATGCGGGCCGACCTTGTCGCGGTCGGTGGCCGCTTCATGGCAGGCGATGCAGCGGTTGAAGACGTGCTTGCCCTGCACGGGGTCACCGTCGGCGTGAGCGGCAATGGAGGTGGCCAGCAGAAGGATGCTGGCTGACGAAACGGCTCGAAGCATGGCTGACCTCCAGGGGTTCCGGCTGACGGTCTTATAGGGCCGGCGCCTTAACAAACGCTGCATCGTGGCGGATGGATGCCCGACCCGGCTGCACAAAGCCTGGGCCGGCGCCGCCCCCGATCAGTTCCTCACGAAGCCGATAAAGTCGTCGGGTGCGGCGCGGCCCATTTCTTCTTCCCAGTGGCGGCGGCAGAGCGAGACGTAGACGTCCTTGCCGATCGCCACCTGTTCGCCTTGCCGGGCGACCTTGCCGTCGGGGCCGAGGCGCACGACCATTGTCGCCTTGCGGCCGCAGCGGCAGATGGTGCGGACTTCGCGCAGATCGTCGGCGATGGCCAGCAGCGCGCAAGAGCCGGAAAACAGCTTGCCCTGGAAATCGGTGCGCAGGCCATAGCACATGACGGGGATGTTCAGCCGGTCGGCGATGCGGGCGAGCTGCCAGACCTGCTCCTCCTCCAGGAACTGCGCCTCGTCGACGAAGACGCAATGCACGGCGCTGCGCTGATGATGCTCGGCAACACGGGCGAACAGATCGTCGCCGTCGCGGAACATCTCGGCCTCGGTCTCCAGCCCGATGCGCGACGAGATCAGGCCGCTGTCGCCCTTGCGGTAGTGGCCGGCGACGAACAGCATCGTCGTCATGCCGCGCTCGCGATAGTTATATGAAGCCTGCAGCAGCATCGTCGTCTTGCCGGCATTCATCGTCGCGTAGTGGAAGTAAAGCTTGGCCATGCTGCCCTGTAAGGTCTGTTGATATTCAGGTGAGGCCGGCCTGCAAATGGCGGCTCCCTGCGCTTCCGATGCTCACGTACGAAAAGTACGCTCCGCTTCGGTTCTCGGAACCCACCATTTTCGGCGCGGCCTGACCTGAATCTGAACAGACCTTAAGCCGAGTTGGCGAGGCGCGGGGAGGGGCCGTCAGCGCATTCCCCTGAAAAAGCCGCCATCACGGCAGCCAGATCAGGCCGATCGTACCCGCAAAAGCGCCAACCGTGTCGCTGATGGGCCATTCCGCGCCGTTGATCGTGATTGCCTTAGCGCTTGAATCCACACCAGAATGGTGTTTGGCTGACGAAACAAGGCGGGCAGAGAAACCGTAACTACGCTTCGCCAAAGAATCACAATGGGAGACTTGTCTATGTCGCGTATGAATTCCTTCGTCGCCGGCCTCGGCCTGGCGGCTTTCCTGTCCACGAGTGCTGCCTTTGCCGGCGATCCGGCAAGCTGCAAGGCCGTGCGTCTCTCCGATGTCGGCTGGACCGACATCCAGGCGACGACCGGCGTCGCCTCGGTGCTGCTCACCGCGCTCGGCTACGAGCCGCAAACGATCCAGCTGTCGGTGCCGGTGACCATGGCGTCGCTGAAGAACACGGATCTGGATGTCTTTCTCGGCAATTGGATGCCGTCGATGACCAACGACATCAAGGATTACACCGCCGATGGTTCGGTCGAGACCATCAGCACCAACCTGACCGGCGCCGGCTACGGCATCGTCGTGCCGACCTACGTCGCGGACGCCGGCGTGAAGTCGCTGACCGACATCGGCAAGTTCAAGGACAAATTCAACGGCAAGATCTATGGCATCGAGGCCGGCAATGACGGCAACCGTATCATCCTCGACATGATCAAGAACCCGAAGGACAATCTCGAGGGCTTCGAACTGGTCGAGTCGTCGGAGGCCGGCATGCTGACGCAGGCCGAGCAGTCGATGAAGAACAATGAGTGGATCGCCTTCCTCGGCTGGACGCCGCACCCGGTGATGGGCGCCATGAAGATCACCTATCTCGATGGCATGGGCGACAGCGGTTTCGGCGCCGCCACCGTCTACACCGTCGCGCGCAAGGGCTACACCACCGAATGCCCGAATGCCGGCAAGTTCATCGCCAATCTGAAGTTCAACCTGGATATGGAAGGCCAGATGATGGAAGCCATCCTGAAAGGCGGCGACGCCAACACGGTTGCGACCGACTGGCTGAAGAAAAATCCGGATGCCGTCAAGCCATGGATCGCCGGCGTGACCACCTTCGACGGCGGCGACGCCGCGGCCGCGATCAAGACCGCGCTCGGAGGCTGAGCCGGCTTTTGTTTCGGCCTAGACGCATGACCCCGAAAATCGGCTTTGATTTTCGGAAAGGGATCATGCGCAAAGAAACGTGCCGCAGCGTCCTTTGCGCGTCTGAAAAGACGCGCGGCGCTGTGGGAAGAAGAGGGCAGCCACTGGAAAAGGCTGCCCTTTTTCATATGCTGTGACAAGATGACGTTGCGAGAGTTGGGGCCGGCGGCTTCGCGCATGAGAGGGGCGATATGGATCCGATTTCGAAATTCATGGTCGATCACAAGATTCCGATCGGCGCCTGGGGAAAGGCGTTCTTCGGTTTCCTCACAGACAATTTCGACACCGTGTTCAGGGCTTTTTCGAATGGGCTGAATTTCCTGCTCGACGGGCTGGTCAACATCCTGCTGATGGTGCCGCCGGTGCTGCTGGCGCTCGTCATCGCTGTCATTGCCTGGCTGCTGCAGCGGTCTCGACCGCTCGCCATCGGCGTATTCCTCGGCCTGATCTTCATCATCAACCAGAACCTGTGGAAGCAGACGGTGCAGACGCTGGTGCTGGTCGTGGCGGCCGCCGCCATGGCGATGGCCATCGGCGTGCCGCTCGGCATCTGGGCGGCGCACAAGCCCAAGGTCTACCGCATCATGCTGCCGGTGCTCGACCTGATGCAGACGCTGCCGACCTTCGTGTACCTGATCCCGGTGCTGACGCTGTTTGGCCTCGGCAATGCGCCCGGCCTCATCGTCACCATCATCTTCGTCATCCCGACCGCGGTCAGGCTCACCCACCTCGGCGTCGTCTCGGTGCCGAAGTCGATCATCGAAGCCGGCGAGGCGTTCGGCGCCACCAAGAGCCAGCTTTTGTGGAAGGTGGAACTGCCCTCGGCATTGCCCACCATCATGGCGGGGCTGACCCAGTCGATCATGCTGTCGCTGTCGATGGTGGTGTTCGCCGCACTGATCGGCGCCGGCGGCCTCGGCACGGAAATCAACCGCGCGCTCGGCTCGCGCCGCATCGATCTCGGGCTTGAGGCCGGTCTCGCCATCGTCGTGCTTGCCATCGTGCTCGACCGGATGACCCGCATTGGCGTTGGAGGCAAGAAATGACCGTCGCCGTCGATTTCAAGAACGTCGACATCGTCTTCGGCGCCGACCAGGCGGGCTCGCTGGCGATGATCGACAAGGGCGCGACACGCGCCGAAATCCTCGAGAAGACCGGCAATGTGCTGGGCTGCGCCGACGCCAGCCTCACCGTGCACGAAGGCGAGATTTCGGTGCTGATGGGCCTGTCGGGCTCCGGCAAGTCGACGCTGCTTCGGGCCGTCAACCGGCTTAACGTGGTGTCGCGTGGCCAGGTCCTGGTCAAGGACGGCGACAAGATCGTCGATGTCGTGACTTGCGACCAGGCCACATTGCGGCGCCTACGCCAGAAGCAGGTGGCGATGGTGTTCCAGCAGTTCGGCCTGTTGCCGTGGCGTACGGTGGAAGAAAATGTCGGGCTCGGCCTCGAACTCGCCGGCGTGCCGGACGCCGAACGCAAGGAGCGCGTGCACAGGCAGCTCAAGCTGGTCAATCTCGACCAGTGGTCGAACAAATACGCCCATGAACTGTCGGGTGGCATGCAGCAACGCGTCGGCCTGGCGCGCGCCTTCGCCACCGAAGCGCCGATCCTGTTGATGGACGAGCCGTTCTCGGCGCTCGACCCGCTGATCCGCACCAAGCTGCAGGACGAATTGCTGCAGCTGCAGGCCGAGCTGAAGAAGACCATCATCTTCGTCAGCCACGATTTGGAGGAGGCGCTGAAGATCGGCAGCCATATCACCATCATGGAGGGCGGCCGCATCGTCCAGACCGGCGCGCCCGAAGACATCGTGCTGCGTCCCGCCAACGACTATGTCCGCGACTTCATCGCCAATGTGAACCCGCTGTCGGTGCTGACCGCCTGGAACGTCATGCGCGACCGCCGCGACCTGGAGCATGGCGACAATGGCTGGGTATGGCTCGATCGGCGCAAGACGACGCGCTTCAAGATCGACGACCACGGGCTGGTGGCGGCAGCCGAACGCGACGGCAAGCCGGCGGTCTGGATGTCCTGCGCCGATGTCGAAGCCCAGTCGGAGGAAGCAGCGCAAGTGTTCTGGGCGAATCCCGGCACATCGCTGAAAACGGTGATGCTGGCCATGCACCGCTCGCAGACCGCACCGGTGGCGCTGTTCGACGACCAGTCCCGCTTCGTCGGCGCCATCGGCATCAGGGATGTGCTGAGCGCAGTGCTGCGGCGGTAGTCGAGCGCGGTCTTGCAGGGACAGGGCGCGTTGAAGCGGATTCGGAATTGGCTTTCTAAACCGCGGGTCGCTCAAACGGCGCTCGGCATGCTGCTTGTGATCGCGATGCGATCGATCCTGGAATTCTTCAGGATCGGCGGGGCGACCGGTACGCCGCTGAGTGCAAACCAGCTCTTTTATATCGAAGGGGCGTTCGCGGCAGTCAGTGCCGCGCTGGCGGTTCTTGTCCTGCATGCATTCGGGCGGCACGGTTGGGCAACGTTGTCCAGCGTGATGGCAATAATTGCCCTGCTGGCATGGAAAATCGCCGTCATCCGTTGAAAATCGGCAAACGGGGACCATCCCTGATCGCCGCGCCTCTTGCGAGGCCGGCATTTTGGACGACCCGCGTCAGGCCGCCAGCGGCAAGCGTAGCTCCGTCAGCAGGCCGCCGGCAGGATGGTTGGACAGGCGGACCTCGCCGCCGGCGGCGCGGGCAATGTTGCGGGCGATGGTGAGGCCGAGACCGAGGCCGCCGGTCTGGCGGTTGCGGGATTGTTCGAGGCGAACGAAAGAACCGAACACGGCATCGA
This sequence comes from Mesorhizobium sp. B1-1-7, assembly GCF_006442705.1. Lineage (NCBI taxonomy): Bacteria > Pseudomonadati > Pseudomonadota > Alphaproteobacteria > Hyphomicrobiales > Phyllobacteriaceae > Mesorhizobium > Mesorhizobium sp. B1-1-7. The sequence goes on from NZ_VFWQ01000016.1 coordinate 75,363, forward strand.
TCTGGGCCTGCGGTATGCCCGGTCCTTCGTCGCGGATGGCAAGCGTGATCGTGCGGTCGGAGCGGTGCAGGCTCAGATGCGCCTTCTTGCCGTAGGTTACGGCGTTCTGCACCAGATTGGTGACGCAGCGCTTCAGCGCAACCGGCCGCGCCATGCAGATCAAGCCGCGTGAGCGAGTATCGTCATTGTCGAAGGAGACGTCCGGGTAGGCATCGGCGATCGATTCCACGAGCGACCAGAAGTCGATGCGTTCGCTCTTCTCCTCGGTCACCTCGAAGGTGGCGAAGTCGATCACTGAACTGGCGATGCTCTCGACGTCGGCGAGATCGTGCGCCAGCGCCTCGCGCACCGCCGATTTGCGCAACAGCTCCAGGCGCAGCCGCATCCGCGTCATCGGCGTGCGCAGGTCATGCGCGAGTGCGGCGGCCAGATGTTCGCGGTCCTCGACATATTCGCGCAGCCTGGCCTGCATGGCGTTGATCGCCCTGGCGGCGGCCTGGACCTCGCGGCTGCCCGATTCGGCGATGGGCGGGCTCTTCAGGTCCTTGCCGATCCTGTTCACGGCGGTTTCCATCATGCGGTAGGGCGCCGTCAGCCGGCGCAGCGACCAGATCGACATGATGACCACCAGTCCGGCGATCAGCGAATAGAGCGGCAGGCTGTCGACGCTGAGGATCGGGCCGACGGGCGTGATCGGCTCGGTGAAGTTCAGCCACTGGCCGTCGGCGAAGCGCAGCGATGCCGTCAGCTTGTCGCTCTGGGCGAAATCGGCGGCCAGCACCAAGAGGTCGCGCTCGACCTGGCCGATATCGGCCCCCGGCTCGGTGCCGCCGGCGTCGTCGGCCTCGCGCGTCGCCGGGTCGCGCCGCACGCGCGCGTCGGTGATGCCGAACTTCGACAGCCGGCCGACGAGGATGTCCTCGAGCTCGGCCAGTTCGTCGTCGCCGGCGATCGAGGAGGTGACCGCGGGCGTGTCCGAGACGGTCAGCGCATAAGTCGAATTGAACAGGCCGGCCGCGGTTGCCTTGCGCTCCTCCGGCGTGGCGTCATGCATCAGCTGGACCAGCGAGAAGGCGCGGTCGTTGAGGCGGTAGAGATCGACCACGTCGTTGGCGGCGGCACGGTCGCGCGACACGATGTAGAGGGTCGCGACCTGGCTGATCAGCAGGCCGGCAATGACGATCAGCAGCACCCAGACAGGCAAGGTCTGCGGCAGGAAACGTCTCATTCGGAGATCGTCTCGGGCAGGAACTGATAGCCGCCGCTGCGCACCGTGAGGATCAGTTTCGGCGTCTTTGGGTCGTCTTCCATCTTGCGCCGCAGCCGGCTGACCAGGATGTCGATGCTGCGGTCGAAGGAATAGTCGCTGTCGCCGCCGGAAAGCTCGATGAGCTGGTCGCGGGTCAGCACGCGCTGGGCGCTCTTGACGAAGGTCTGCAGCAGGTTGAACTCGGCCATCGTCAGTTCGACCCTGACATCGTCGGGCGCGGTCAGCCGGCGCCGCGAACAGTCCATCGTCCAACCGGCGAAGCGGTAGATCTGCTTGGAGGTGGCGCGCTTGGGTTCGGCGGCGGCACCGTTGCGCCGCAGCACCGCGCGGATGCGGGCCAGGAGTTCGCGCGGGTCGAAGGGTTTGGGAACATAGTCGTCGGCGCCCATCTCCAGGCCGACCACGCGGTCGGTCGTCTCGGTGACGGCGGTCAGCATGATGATCGGCGTCGAATACTGGGCGCGAAGGTCGCGGCACAGTTCAAGCCCGCTCTTGCCGGGCAGCATCACGTCAAGCACGATGAGGTCCACCTGCGCGCGGCGCAGGATCGTTTCCATCTCGATTCCGTCGGCCGCGACCGAGGTGTGCAGGCCCCGCTTCTGGAAGAATTCCTGAAGCAGGTCACGGATGCCCTTGTCGTCGTCGACGATCAGTATGTGCGCATCGGATTTCACAGGTGCCTGTCCCGGTTGCCGGCCAAGTCATTCTTGGCCGGTGAGCCACACGATAGAATTCGGGCCATATGTTGGCCAGTGCCTTGCATTTCAAGGAAGAACGAATTCCGCCTTCTCCACACCGAATGCAATGGGGCGTCAAAGCCCGAAACCGGAACCACTTTTGGGCGATATGCACCAGCCGGGCCAGCCAGACACAATCCAGAAACAAAATTCTACAATCGGGAAAAACTCCTGAAAAGGTAGGGCGGCATAACGGTGACGTGGCGGTCAGGTTATCGGCTGCGACGCTAATCTCCGGGTTCGCGGAAAAACCAATGCCAAGGTTGTCGATCAGTTTGTTGGGTGCGTTGCTGGGCCTTGGCCTGGTCACTGCCGCTGTCGGACAATCGGACGCAAAGGCGCCGCTCACCCGGAGCGAACGGTGCGCCAATCTCAGCCACCAATTTGACGAAGCCCTCGAAACACATGCCACGGCAACGCAGGTCACCGCGGCAAAGGCACTTCAGAGAAAGGGCAACCGGTACTGCGCAGCCAAGAAACAGGCGCAGGGCATCCGGATGCTCGCCAACGCTTTGAAGCTGCTTGGAGTGACACCGAACGACCCGGTTCAGTGAAACTCGAACTTGACCCGCAAAAAAAGGAAAATGAAGCCATGAAAAAGTCCATCCTTTCCGCCGCCGGTCTCGCCGTCGCTCTCGCTTTCGCGATGCCCGCTCTCGGCAATGCCGCAACCGCCACGACCGCTGCTCCGGCTGCCACGACCACCGCTCCGGCTACCACGACCACCGCTCCGGCTGCCACTGCTCCGATGAAGGCTGCGCCGAAGAAGGTCGCCAAGAAGGCCGTTTGCAAGGTGACCAAGAAGCACAAGTGCCCGGTCAAGAAGGCCCCGGCCAAGGCTGCTGCCGCTGCCGCTGCGCCTGCTGCTGCGAAGCCTGCTGCGAAGAAGCCCTGATCCGTTTCGAGGTCAGTTCTGGCGAGGCCGTTCCAGCCGCAGACCGGCTGGGGCGGCCTTCTGCCAGGAAAACGGTCGACGGCTGAACACCGGTTTCCAGCCAGATATCCTGATCGCATTTAACCCGTTTTCAACGCCGGCCGTGTAGGACAATCCGCATGAAGAAGCGGCTTTCGTCCATTTTTCGTTCGATGGCAATTGGCGGCCTCGTTGCCACCGGTGTCGCCAGGGTGCTGATTCTGTTTTCCGCCAGCCCGGTGCCGGATCCGGCGAGCGGACGCACCGAGCCTTCGCTGTTTGCACCGGCAATCTCCAGCAACTGGGACTACATCACGCCGGCGCAGACGTGGCTGCTGATCATGCTCACCGGCGTGACACTGATCTGCGTCGTGGCGTGGCCGATCGCTGCCTGGATGGAACGCCGGGCGGATGCCGGCAGCTTGCGGCCAGCTTCAGGCCGCCACATCTTCGGCCGCCAGGACCGTTGAAGCGCGGCCGGCAACTGCCCACATGATTGTGAACGGTCGCGTCATGCCGGTTAGCAGCAGTTCACCGTTTCATGGAAACGGTAAACTGCTCTAACCCTTTGTTTTGACGCAATTCCGGACGGAAAAGCGTTTCACACTTTTCCTGGAATTGCTCTATCGGGTTGCGCGCCGATCAAAATGGACGATCGCTGGCGCCCGTGGCAAAATGCGGACCGAAGCCCGATCGCGAAACTGTCGGTTCCAATGCCTGAAATCACCACAAAACCGCGCACCAAGGTCAAGCCGCAAACCGAGCGGCCGAAGCTTTACAAGGTCATCCTCATCAACGACGATTTCACGCCGCGCGAATTCGTGGTGACGGTGCTGAAGGGCGAGTTCAAGCTCAGCGAAGACCAGGCGCACCGGATCATGATCACCGCCCACCAGCGCGGCGTCTGCGTGGTCGCCGTCTTCACCAGGGATGTCGCCGAAACCAAGGCGACGCGGGCCACCGACGCCGGCAAGGCCAAGGGCTACCCGCTGCTGTTCACGACTGAGCCGGAGGAGTAGGGCACGACAGCGTTTTTCTCCCCGTCACTATACGGGGAGAAATGTCCGGCAGGACAATGAGGGGCGGCGCCGACAATGGTCATTTACGCAAGTAGTGAAGATCGCGAAGGCTGGCGCTGCCCCTCATCCGCCTGCCGGCACCTTCTCCCCGTATAGTGACGGGGAGAAGGAAGCTCACCGTCCCTCGCGGTACCACATCGAGCCCATCGCCAGGAGCAACAGGCCGAGGCCGAGGAAGCCGCCAAACAGCGGCACGCGCGAGACGGCCTTGAGCACGCTGTCGTCAGTGGTGCGCAGGCCGATCCAATCGCTGCCGGAGGCTTCGCCGGCCGAGCGCACCGGCACGATGGAGGGCAGCGTCACATCACCGCCAAGGGCGGAGGATGACGCCAGCCGGCGCACGCTGCCGCCGGTGGCTTCCGCCGGCGCTTTCAACCGGTTTTCGGTGGAGATGACATCCGAGAATTCCGGTGCGTTGACCGGTCCGACATGGGCGAGCGCGGTGAGGTCGCCATTGGCAACCTGGAAGAGGCCGATCTCGTTGGTCTCGACGCTGCCGAGGAAGACGCCGGGTTCGGATTTCTCGAGCTTGACGGTCAAGGTCTTGCCGGAGGGCGTGATGATCTGCGCGGGGCCGGGGTCGTCGGCCATCGTCTGGCGGCGGATCTCCAGCACCATGCCGCGTCCATCGGCGGTCAGCCGCTCTTCCTCCAGCTCGGGCTCCTTCATCAGCCAGTGGGCGATGCGCCGGTAGAGCTGGACATGCGGACCGCCGCCCTCGAAGCCGCGCGCCCACAGCCAGCCCTGGTCCGACAGAAGCATGCCGACACGGCCTTCGCCCTTGCGGTCGAGCAGCAGCAGCGGCCGGTTGTCGGCGCCCTTCATCACCACTTCGCCCTGCGGGTTCTGCACACCGATGGTCCGGAACCAGCGGCTCCAGTGCGGCGGCTCGGTGGCCGAACCGTCGAGGCCGCGGGTCACCGGATGGCGCTGGCCGAGATCGGTGAGGCGCGGATAAAAGGCCTTGTCGACCACTTCGCCGGTCGGCATGGCCGGCAGGGCCGACATCAGCGGCGTACGCGCGATCGAACTTTCGCCGGCATATTCGGGGCCGGCGGCGATCAGCAGCGCGCCGCCCTTTTCGACATATTCGGAGATGTAGTCGTAATAGAGGATCGGCAGCACGTCGCGGTGCTGGTAGCGGTCGAAGATGATGAGATCGAAATCCTTGATCTTCTCGACGAACAGCTCACGCGTCGGGAAGGCGATCAGCGACAATTCGTTGATCGGCGTGCCGTCCTGCTTTTCCGGCGGCCGCAGGATGGTGAAATGGACGAGATCGACGGAGGCGTCGGATTTCAACAGGTTGCGCCAGGTACGCTCGCCCGCGTGCGGCTCGCCCGAAACCAGCAGTACGCGCAGGTTCTCGCGGATGCCGTCGACCAGCGCGATGGCGCGGTTGTTGGTGTCGGTCAGTTCGCCCGGCTCGCGGTCGATGGCGAGTTCGATGATGTTGCGCCCGGCGCCCGGGATGGTCACCTGCAGCGGCATCGCCTGGCCGACGGTCGCATGCTCGACAGCGACCTGCTCGCCATTGACCGAGACGCGCACATCGACCGGACCGGTCTCGTTTTCCGTCGAGATGACGCGATAGGTCATATCGAGCGGCTTGCCGACGAGGCCGAAACGCGGCGCGTTCTCGAAGCGGATACGGCGGTCCTTTTCGTGATCGTTGCCGGTGATCAGGGCATGCAGCGGGGCGTTGAAATCGGGCGCGCCGGGCGGTGCGTCATGCACTTCGCCGTCGGTGACCATGATGGCGCCGCCGATGCGCGATGGCGGCACGTCGCGGAAGGCGCCTTCCAGCGCACCGAACAGGCGTGTCTCGGTGCGCTCGTCGGCGGCTTCGGACTTGCCGGCTTCGACGACGCGGACGTCGAACTGCTTGAAGCGGCCAAGCCGCTGCTGCAGGCCGGCCAACGCCTCGTCGGTCTGCCTGGTGCGGTCGCCGATGTCCTGACTCTGGCTGCGGTCGACGATCAGGGCGACGACGCTCTTCAGCGGCTCGCGCTCCTCGTTGAGGAACACCGGGTTGAAGAGGGCGGCGGCGAGCGCCAGCAGGGCGACGAAGCGCAGGACACCGCCGCGCTGGCGAAACCACAGGCCGACCAGCGCAAGCAGCGCCAATGGCACCAGCACCAAGGCCAGCAAGGGCCAGGACGAGATCAGCGGCTCGAAGGAGATCGACCAGTTCATGCCTTACCCTCCGCTTTGTGGGGAGGGTCGATCCACTCGAGTCGTGCAACAAGGAGCATCATCTTACTGCCCCAGCCGTTCGAGCAGTATCGGGACATGCACCTGGTCGGATTTGTAGTTTCCGGTCAGCATGTACATCATGATGTTGACGCCGGCACGCAGCGCGTAGATCCGCTGCATCGGGTCGGCCGGCACGGTCGGCAGCAGCGGGTCGCCATTCTCGTCGACCGCCCAGGCGCCGGCGAAATCATTGGCGGTGATCATGATTGGCGAGACGCCGTCGCCGGTGCGCACCGGCCGGTTGTCGGCGTTGCTGGCATCGAGCGATGTCTCGACCCAGAGCGGGCTGCCGGCGAAGCGGCCCGGGAATTCGGGCAGGATGAAGAAGGATTTGGTCAGCACATGGTCCGATGGCACCGGCTCCAGTGGCGGCACGTTGAGGCTGCCGAGAATGTCGCGCAGCCGTTCGGTCGCCGGGCTGGTGGAATCGGCGCCGATGCCGTTGGCAAACTGGTCGCGCGTGTCGAACAGCACCGTGCCGCCCTGCTGCATATAGGCGTCGATGCGGGCGATCGCCGCCTGGCTCGGCATCGGCGCGGATGGGTCGATCGGCCAGTAGATCAGGGGATAGAACGACAGCTCGTCTTTCGAAATGTCGACGCCGGCCGGCTCGCCAGGTTCGAGCGCGGTCTTTTCGATCAGGAAGCGAGTCAGGCCCTCGAGGCCGGCGCGGCTGATCGAATCGACACCCGGCACGCCGGTCAGCACATAAGCGATGCGGGTCTTGGAAATCGCCTCGATGGCCACCTCGTCGCCGGGCTTGGCATCGTCGGCGCGGGCAAGGTCGGCATGACCGAACAAAGCGCCGAGCGCGATCAGGATCGCGGCGGTGGTCGCCACCGCGCCGGCGCGGCGCGGCCGGCGCGAAAACAGGCCGCCCATCCACAACACCGCCAGCGTGTCGAGCAGCATCAGTATCAAAGCAGCGGCAACCAGCCCGCCCTTCAGGTTGCGCGATTCGTCGAAGGCATACTGGATCGAGGTGACCGGCACGGTGATTTGCGGGCGCGCCAGCGGGGTCAGCGTGCTTGCGGCATCGAGCAGGTTGTGAGCGAAGACGCCAGTCTCGGAACCGTAGAGGCCGGGCGGGTTCTCGAAGGTCACCGGCAGTGTACCGGCCCCCGGCACCAGCGGCCGTGCATCCGGCGTCGGCGGCACCAGCGAGCCGTCGGCCGCTATCATGCGATAGGGCGCGAGCGAGGTGGCGGCGGCTTCGGCGTTGGCGATCGCAGCGCCTTGGTTGCGCGACAGCTGGACGATGCGGCGCAGCATCTCGACGAAGCTGCCGGAGATCGGCAGGTTCGACCATGTCGCCTCCGGCGTGATATGGAACAGGACCAGCGTGCCCTTGCCCTTCTTCAGCCCGGTGACCAGCGGCGTGCCGTCGGCAAGTGCGGCCCAGGTGCGCTCGACGATATCGGGCGTTGGCTCCGCCAGCACCTGCCGGCTCACGGTGACTTCGGTGGGTGGCGCCAGATCGGCGAACGGTCCGGCCTTGGGGAATTCAGTGACCGGCTGCGGCGACGTCCATGACAAGGCGCCGCCGAGCGAACGTTCGCCGGTGCGCAGGCGCACGGGCAGCAGGTCGTCGTCGTTGCCGGCGGCGGCCAGCCGCGAGCCGGCGAAACGTACCAGTGTGCCGCCTTTTTCGACCCAATCGACCAGCCTTGGCCGGACCTGCTCGGGAATGGTGCCGATATCGGCCATGATGATCATCGCCGGCTTCTGGTCGAGGATCTGCGGGATGGCGTCGGCAAGATCGGCGCTTGAGGGTTCGACCAGATCGGCGAAGGGCTGCAGTGCGCGCCTGATGTAGTAGAGCGGCGACAGCAGCGGCTGCGCCTGGTCGGCCTCGGCCTGCGACAACAGCCCGACACGGCGACGCTTGGAGTTTTCGTCGAGCACGCGCACGGCGCCGGCGTGGCGCTCGCCGTCGAGCGCGATCGAGGCGAAGTCGTTGCGCAGCTCGAACGGCACCGTCATGGTGCCGGTGGCGGTGGCCTCGCCCGGCGCGAAGGTCAGCGTCGCATCGGCTATGCGGCGGCCCTTGTCATCGAAAGCGCCGGCGGTGACCCGGCCCGGTGCAGGGTCGCCCGGCGCGCGAATGGCGGTCAGTGCGAAGCCGTCGACCTGATTGTCGGCGGCGGTGAGGCCGGTCAGCGAAAGCCGGTCGGCGGTTGCCCAAACGACGCGGGCGGCATTTTTCGACAACAGCGTGTTGAAGGCTGCTTCATCGCCCTTGGCCGCCAGGCCATCGGCAAGCACGGCGACGCTGGCACCGCGCACGGTCTGCAGCACGCCGGCGACACGGGCATAGACGGCGGGCCGGTCAGTCGGGATCGGCCGCGGCTTGGCCGCGCGCAGCCGGTTGAGCGCCGAAGCGGCATCGAAAGGGCCGATCTCGGCATTGGGCTTTTCGGCGGTGAAGGCGATGATGACCGGCACGCCGTTCGAACCGGCATCGTTGATCAGCCGCTCGGCGGTGGCGACGCGTTTGTTCCAGTCGGCGGCGCTGGCCCAGTCATTGTCGATGACCAGTGCAAGTGCTGCTCCCTCGGCCGTCAGTTTTTCGCGCGGGTTGAAAACCGGTTCGGCCAAGGCGGCCACGATGAGGGCCGCCATCAAGAGCCTGAGCAGCGTCAGCCACCATGGGCTCTGCTGCGGGGTCTCCTCGCGTTTCAGCACACGGGCCAGGATCTTCAGCGGCGGGAACACTTCGGTCTGCGGCTTGGGCGGCGTCAGCCTGAGCAGCCACCAGATCACCGGCAGCGCCAGCAGGCCCCACAGCACCATGGGAGCGCCGAAGGAGAGCGGCAGCCAGCTCATGCGACCGCCTTTCCGGCACGACCGCTAACCGCATGACCGCCCTCGGCGGTCATCGCCATGTGCAGGCGCACCAGCGCGTCGGACGCCAGCCGATCGGTGTGATTGACGGTGAAGCTCCAACCGAGCCGCTTGCACCAGCCGGCCAGTTCCTGGCGGCGGGCAGTGTAGAGCAGGCGGTATTCATCGGCGAGCATTTCGGCGCGCCCGGCTGTCAGTTTCTCGCCGGTCTCGGGATCGGTGAACTCGGTGCGACCAGCATAGGGGAAGGTCTCCTCGGCCGGGTCGGCGACCTCGATCAGGTGGGCGCGCACGCCATGGCGGGCCAGCACGCCGAGCCAGGCCATCGTTTCCTCCACGGGATCGAGGAAATCGCTGGCGATGACGATGTCGCAGAAGCGCCTGATATCCGTGAGGTCGGGTTTTGCCGGCAGCTCGCCGGCATGCATGAGCTGGGCGGCGATGCGCTCGGCGCCGTTGCGGGCAGTGAACGGATCGGTCAGCCCCGGCCAGGCGATGCGCTCGCCGCTGCGCGACAAAAGTTCGGCCATGGCGAGCGTGAGCACCAGGGCGCGCGATTGCTTGGAAACGCTGGCGCCGGTCGACTTGTAGAGCATGGATGGCGAAGGGTCGGCCCACAGCCACACCGTATGGGCGGCCTCCCATTCGCGATCGCGCACATAGGTATGGTCGTCGCGTGCCGAGCGGCGCCAGTCGATGCGTGAGGAATCGCCTTCGACATAGGGCCGGAACTGCCAGAAATTCTCGCCGATGCCACGTTTGCGGCGGCCGTGCCAGCCGGCGATCACGGTGTTGACGATGCGCCGCGCCTCGACCAGCAGGTCGGGCACAAGCGAAGCCCGCAACCGGCCACGGGCGAGCGCGTCGCGCGTCGCCGCCGGAGCCTGGACCTCGCCGATGCGCGCCATCAAATCCCTTTCACAAGCTTCGCCACGACATCGCGCACGCTGGTGCCTTCGGCGCGGGCGGCGAAAGTCAGCGCCATGCGGTGCTGCAGCACCGGCTCGGCCAGCGCCCGCACATCGTCGACCGAGGGTGCCAGCCGCCCATCATAGAGCGCCCGCGCACGCGTGCACAGCATCAGCGCCTGGCTGGCGCGCGGGCCTGGACCCCAGGCGACAAGCTTGTCGGTCTCGGCATTGCCCTGGCCCGGGCGCGCCGAGCGCACCAGGGTCAGGATCGCCTCGACGACGCTTTCGGGCACCGGCATGCGGCGGATCAGCGTCTGGATATCCTTCAGCCGCGCCGGCTGCAGCACGTTCTGCGCCTTGGCGTCCTCGACACCGGTGGTTTCCAGAAGAATGCGGCGCTCGGCCTCGATTTCGGGATAGAGGATGTCGACCTGCATCAGGAAGCGGTCGAGCTGGGCTTCCGGCAGCGGATAGGTGCCTTCCTGCTCCAGCGGATTCTGCGTCGCCAGCACATGGAAGGGCGCCGGCAGGTCGTGGCGGGCGCCGGCAATGGTGACGTGGTACTCCTGCATCGCCTGCAGCAGCGCCGACTGGGTGCGCGGCGAGGCGCGGTTGATCTCGTCGGCCATCAAAAGCTGGGCGAAGATCGGTCCGGAAATGAAGCGGAAGGAGCGCTTGCCGAATTCGTCCTGCTCCATCACTTCGGAGCCGAGGATGTCGGAGGGCATCAGATCGGGCGTGAACTGGATGCGGCGCGAATCGAGGCCGAGCACGACACCCAGTGTCTCCACCAGCTTGGTCTTGGCGAGGCCGGGCACGCCGACCAGCAGCGCGTGGCCGCCGGCCAGCAGGGCCACCAGCGTGCGCTCGACGACATTCTCCTGGCCGAAGATGACACGGCCGACCCCGTCGCGAATTCTGGAGATGTCGGCAAGCGCCTTCTCGGCCTCGGCGATCATGTCCTTTTCGCTGATTGGGCTTTCCTTGACCATTACGCTCATTCAGCTCAATCCCTTAAAATTGGAGATAGATGGTTGGAAATAACGACTGCAGCATAGCATAAGTTGCCGCGATTCGGCCTCGCGTGGCGCCTACGTTGGAACTTAAATCACAGACTTAGGCTGACAAGCGGAACAACAGTGACTATTTCGTGACCATGTCGGAACACTTCGAACATCGCGAACAGCGCCTTACCGATGCCACCGAGGCGCGCGGCCTGGAGGCGCTGATCTCGCGTGCGGCACGTGCCGGCAAGGGGGCGGCGCCGGTCGAGCGCTGGAATCCCGACTTTTGCGGCGATCTCGACATGGAGATCAAGGCCGACGGCACCTGGTTCTATCTGGGTACGCCGATCGGGCGCATGCCGCTGGTGCAGCTTTTCTCTTCCGTGCTGCGCAAGGATGCCGACGGCAGGACCTATCTGGTGACGCCGGTGGAAAAGGTCGGCATCCGGGTCGCCGATGCGCCCTTCATCGCCGTCGAAATGGACGTTTCGGGCAGCGGCGACCAGCAAGTCATCACCTTCCGCACCAATGTCGGAGATGTCGTCGAGGCCGGGCCGGAGCGGCCGCTGCGCTTCGTCGACGAGAATGAGACCGGCGGATTGAAGCCCTATGTGCTGGTGCGCGGCAGGCTGGAGGCGCTGGTGGCGCGGCCGGTCATGTACGAACTGGTCGAGCATGCCGAGGAGATCGAGATCGACGGCAGGATGATGTTCGCCGTGCGCTCCAGGGGAGCGGTGTTTGCGATCATGCCGGCGGATCAACTGAAGCGGCTGAGCGCGTGATGGACCAGGTGTCACCGATGCCGTTTTCATCGGCGGATTTTCGCGCGCGCTTCGCCGCGCAGCCGCAGGCCCATGCCAGCGACGATTATGGCGATCACCGCTTCAATCCGGGCCATCCGCGCCTCAACCAAGGCAAGGCGCTGCGCAACGCGGCGGTGCTGATCCCGGTTGTCGATCACGAAGGCGAGGCGACGGTTCTCCTGACCAAGCGGGCCGAAAAGCTGCGCAACCATTCGGGGCAGGTGGCTTTTCCCGGCGGCACCATCGATGCCGCCGACGCGAGCCCGGAAGCCGCGGCACTGCGCGAGACCTTCGAGGAGATCGGCCTTGGCCAGGATCGCATCGAGATCCTCGGACGCATGCCCGATTATGTCGCCGGCAGCGGCTACCGCATCGCGCCGGTGCTCGGCATCGTGCGGCCCGGTTTCCAGCTCGCCTTGAACGCCGATGAAGTCGACGCCGCCTTCGAGGTGCCGCTGCGCTTCCTGATGGACCCGGCCAACCACAAGCGCGACAGCCGCATGTGGAACGATCTCGAATGGTTCTTCTACGACATGCCTTATGGTGATCGGCGCATCTGGGGCGTCACCGCCGGCATCATCCGTACGCTCTATGAAAGGCTCTATGCGTGAGTGTTTCGATCGCGGGCAGGGCCGACTGGCTCGCCGACAAGCATCTGCAGCGCCTGCTCGCCGCTCTCACCGAGGGCGGTGAAGAGGCGCGTATTGCCGGTGGCGCGGTGCGCAACACGCTGATGGGCCAGCCGGTCGCCGACACCGACATCGCCACAACCTGTTTGCCTGAGGAAACCATCCGCCGCGCCCAGGCGCAAGGTTTCAAGCCGGTGCCAACCGGTATCGAGCACGGTACCATTACTGTGGTCGCAGGCGGCAAGCCCTATGAAATCACCACCTTGCGCGCCGATATCGAGACCGATGGCCGCCGCGCCAAGGTCTCGTTCGGCCGCGACTGGAAGCTCGACGCCGAGCGGCGCGATTTCACCATCAACGCGCTCTATGCCGAGGCCAATGGCAAGGTTGTCGACCTGGTCGGCGGCATCGCCGACATCGAGGCACGGCGGCTGCGCTTCATCGGCGATCCGGAAGCACGTATCCGCGAGGATTACCTGCGTATCCTGCGCTTTTTCCGCTTTTTCGCCTGGTATGGCGAAGGGCGGCCGGACGCCGAAGGGCTGAAGGCCTGCGCGCGGTTGAAGGACGGGCTCGCACAGCTGTCCGCCGAGCGCGTCTGGTCAGAATTGAAGAGGCTTCTGTCGGCGCCGGACCCATCGCGGGCGCTGCTGTGGATGCGGCAGGCCGGTGTCCTGACCGCGGCGCTGCCGGAAAGCGAGAGATGGGGCATCGACGCCATTCACGGGCTGGCCAAGGCCGAGAAGGATCTGGGCTGGCCGGCCGACGCGATGCTGCGGCTGGAGGCGATCGTGCCGCCGGATGCGGCGCGCATGAAAATACTGGCAGAGCGACTGAAACTGTCGACCGCGGAAGCTGACCGCCTGCGCCACTGGGGGCTGACGGCTGCCGTCGAGCCGAAGACGACCGAGGGCGAACTGGCCAAGCGGCTCTATCGTGGCGATCGGCAAGGCTTTGTCGATCGCCTGCGGCTGTCGCTCGCCTCGGCGCGGGTGCGTGCCGTCGACGACAATGACGCACTGCTCGAAGCCGGCGGTTTCTCGCGCCTGCTCGCCTTTGCGCTCAAATGGGAGAAGCCGTCGTTTCCGCTGAAAGGCGCCGATCTGACCGCACTTGGCGCCAAGCCTGGGCCGAAGCTCGGCGAAATCCTCAAGAACCTCGAGGCGGAATGGATCGAAGCGGGATTTGCGCCTGATCGCGGCGCGTTGCTCGAACGCGCCGCGAAGGCCCTTGAACCCTAGAGCCTGGCTCGAATATCGTACACGAAGCGCGGCCCATCTACCTGATGGCCACGGGAGCCAAGGCACGCGAAAGGCTTGCTTCGCCCTTGCCGTAGGTGGAGGCGCTATAGTTGACCAGCGTGTCGGTACGAGCCGTGTTGAGCAGATCGTTGGTGATCTGGGTCGGCGTGGCCTTGGTGAATTTACTGCCGATGATCGCCGCATAGCCTGAAATGATCGGCGCGGCGAAGGACGTGCCATAAAGGCCCGTCTTGCTCCCGTCGACACCGACTACAAGGAAATGGCTTTGCACAAGCGGATTGGATCCGGCGTAGTTGGAGTACCAGGCGAGCTGGGCCGGGTTTGACGTCGTGCCGTTCGTTGACAGCGCACCGACGAAGATCGCTGACGCTTTGCCGACCAGGGCGAGGTCGAGATAGTCCTGCTGGCCATTGGTGACACCGCCCACGGCAACGGAGTCGTTGCCGGCTGCCTTGGAGACAACGGCTGACCCTCTGGTGGCATAAGAGATGATCGAAGCCTCCTCGGCGCTCCATCCAATCTGGTTCGGGCTGTAGCCCGCTGTAGCGTACATGCCATAACTCAGATTGAGCACGTTCAGGCCAGGCGCCAGCGTCACCGCCGAGCTGGTTGTGAAGTCTTTCGACCTTATGGTTGCCAAGGGGGCAATCATGGAGGCTTCTTCGCGTGTCCATTCGCCGTGCCGCTGGGTCTGCACCCCAATGCCAAAGTTGCCGGAGAACCGCGATGTACTGGAAAAATCGTCAACGATCGTAATCGTGACGCCCTTGCCCTTGTAACCCGCGGCCCACGCGGCACCGACGTCGGGGCTCATCCACCCTGGTGTTGTTGCTGCTTGCGTGCGCGCGGCCGGGATCTTTGCGCTTACGCATATGGACAGGCCGCCATGGCACAGCGCGGCCATCTCGTCGGCATCGGGGGCCTGCTGGGCCGACGCGATCGGCGCCGACAGCATGGCGAAGGCCATGGCGATACCGAATTTCAAATGTCTAGCTGGCATGTTCCTACTCCGATCAAACAAGAAACTGGTACGGGCGATCGCGAACCGCGGTTTTTCAATCCATGGCCTTCGGCGATCAGAAAGTAACACGGTAGTTCAGCCACAGATGCTGGCTCTCCGGTTTAGCGTTAACCAGATATTTCAACGTTTCCTCAGGAGCCATCTGGCTGGCCGCAAGCCGGCAATTGACGCTGTAGGTACCGAGGTCGCCATAGTCGGCCTGGCAGGATTTTTCGGTGAGTTTGCCGCCGATCACGGTGGTAAGCGACAGGGAAAGGGTGCTGTTCGGGCTCGGATGCACCTGGGTGAGGAAACCAAGCTTGAGGCTGGGCTCGATCCTGTATTTCTCGCCCTGTTCCCCGGTCCCAAATCCCCAAAGGATGCCGGTGTCCTGGGTGATCTGGGTGATGAGGTCCACGTGCATATCGACCCAGCTTGCGCGGTACCATTGGTTGAACGATACCCGGTTTCCGCTCTGCAATTCGTAACCGCCATTGCCCAAGCCTCGCGCGCGATCGCTGAGCGGCGAGCCCTGATGGACGTCGACCAACGATGTCGTCAATTCCTGGGCAACAACCGGCGATGCGCCAATGAGCGCGCACGAAACGAGCGCCATTGTGCAGGAGCTCAGTCGACTGCCGGACTTTTCGCCCATGCGCGAACCCACCTCACCACCCCACCGATCCGGATCAGTGCCTGGTGGCGACGGGCTTCTCTGGCAGCCCACAGTACCCGGATTGTCCGGCCGACAGTGGCACCGGTTGGGTTACCGCGGGGTTTATTTTAGCTGGAGGGAATATATTTTTTTACTCACAAGGTGACGTGCACCGCGTCGAAGCGATTTCCTGCAACATCTCGTCGTCGCAATACGGAGCAGGTGCGGTGCCATGTATCAAAGCGCCCACAACGCCAAAGCGAATGGCGGGCGTCAAGGTCGGCGCACAGCTTACGCGGCGTCGCGGACTTTCTCGATGCGTGAACGAATCGCCTCGATCATCGTCTCGCGGATGATCGTCTCGCCATGTGTCTCGCGCATATGCTCGACGGCACGGCGCATCACCTCGGCTTCCTCGCCGGCACGGGTGTGCCAGTCACAGCCGGGAACGAGCGACCCGCAGTGGAATTCCTTCATCGGATTTCTCCCTTTTTCCTCCGTGGAGCCTGGGCGAGGCTCCGGTGCTTTCTTGGCCAAGGTTCCGAATTCCGGGCTTGGACTTTCGCAGCCTGAGCGGGTGGAAAGCATAACACAGATGGGGTGATATTGGTTGCGGTCAACCACAAAAAGGCGGAGCGGTTCCGCTCCGCCCTCTTACGCTTGGCCCAGGGCAGGGCCGGACATCGTCTCGTCCAGCCCGGGCGGGTTGGTCGTCACTTCATGATCTTGACCGACTCGGCAATCTTGTTCTTGCCGCTCGTGTCCCATGAGATTCTGACTTTTTCACCGACCTTCAGGCCAGGATCCTTGAAGGTGCTGGGAAGCGTAAAAGATGATCCGTTGTCAAGAACCAGGCTCATGGCTGTCGCGTCGAAGGTCTTGACCGTGCCGGTGGTGTGCTTGACGGCGGCGAATGCTACCGAACCGGAAGCGAGCAAGGCCGCCGCGGCGGCCGAAACAATGATCTTGCGCATCGCAAAGTACTCCTGGAAAGAGCGGGCATCCTTTTGACGAGGTGTCCCGCATCGTCTTGGGCCGTCCGGTTGCGTCGAGTCGCGGCCCGCTTGTTTCGACGCAATTCCGAACGGAAAACCCGTTTCCCACTTTCTCGGAATTGCGCTCAGCAAACCACCGGCGCTTCCCGACCCGGCACAAGAATTAGACCAATCTTTTCAAGTGCCTATTAGACGAAAAAGAAATTTTCGCAGGACCCCGTGCCACATTCCATGCCCATTTCGCCGGGAATGGGACATCAATACGGCTCACATCACGCTCACCATCTTGTTACGGCCAGCGGACCTCTGGCGGCAGGCTGGACAGGATCGACGCGACATTGCCGCCGGTTTTCAGGCCGAAGATGGTGCCGCGATCGTGAAGCAGGTTGAATTCGACATAGCGGCCACGGCGGATGAGCTGTTCGTCGCGGTCGCCGTCGGTCCAGTTCTCGTTGAAGTTGGCGCGCACGAGATGGCCGTAGACGACCAGGAAAGATCGCCCGACATCCTGGACGAAGTTGAAATCGGCATTCCAGCCGCCTTTGTCCTGCGCCGAATGCAGCCAGTCGAAGAAAATGCCGCCGGTGCCGCGCGGCTCGTTGCGGTGCGGCAGATAGAAGTACTCGTCGCACCAGGTCTTGAATTTCGGGTAGTCGGCGACATCAGCGTTCTTTTCGCAAGCGAACTGCATGGCGCGGTGGAAAGCGATGCTATCGGGATCGTCCTGTGTGCGGCGGCGGTCGAGCACCGGGGTCAGATCGGCACCGCCGCCGAACCAATGGCTGGAAGTGACGACCATGCGCGTGTTCATGTGCACGGCCGGGACGTTGGGGTTCCAAGGATGCGCGATCAGCGAAATGCCGGACGCCCAGAAGCGCGGATCTTCCTCGGCGCCGGGTATCTGCTTCCTGAATTCGGGCGAGAACTCGCCATAAACGGTCGAGGTGTGGACGCCGACCTTCTCGAAGACGCGGCCATGCATCATCGACATGGTGCCGCCGCCGCCCTTGCCCTGGTCACGCTCCCAGGGCGTCTTTTCGAAGCGGCCCGGCGACCATGAGGCCAGCGGGCCCTGGAGATCCTGCTCGATCTGCTCGAAGGCGCCGCAGATGCGTTCGCGCAAGGCCTCGAACCACAGCCGTGCCTTCATCTTCTTCTCTTCGATGTCGGCGGGCAGGCCAAGTGGCATTTCAGGTCGTTCCAAGTGCTGTCTCCGGTTGCGGGTCGGCCGAGTCGACAAAAGACTCGTCTTTTCCGGGCGCGATCCCTAATCTCTTAAGGGACAGGGTCAAGTCACTTTGGTTTTGCGCATGATCCTTTCCGAACCCGCTTTCGGGGTCATGCGCCAGGTGCAAGGAGTGGTTTCGTGCGCACCCCGGCAAGACCGCCGCTGGATGGCCTGAAGAAAAGGCTCGACCAAAGCCGAGCCGAACGCGAGCGCATGCCGCGCGACGGTTTCCTGCGCGAGACCTTCGTGCTGCCGCGCTCCGATGCGCGGCTCAAGGCCAAGGAATGGTTCGAGCGTTTTCCCAAGCAGGCCTACTGGACCGAGATCGAAAGCTGGTTCGAACGGCCGGGGGATTTGATCGAATTCACCATCAGGCGGTTGCCGGCGGCTGATTAGGATTCCCCCGCCCCGTTTACGAGGAGAGGGCCGGCAGGCAGATGAGGGGCAGCGCGAACCTTTCAATGTTCGCGCTGCCCCTCATCCGCCTTTCAGGCACCTTCTCCCCGTGAACGGGGAGAAGGAAGAACCAGCCGCCTCGCGCCCGTTCCTTCCCTTGCCAGCTTGTCGCCCTTGTTCCTGAGCGGACATTTGTCGATCGACATGCAGCCGCAGCCGATACAGTCGGTCAGGCCGTCGCGCAGCTTCTTTAGCTGGCTGATCTTCTGGTCGAGGCTATCGCGCCAAGCCGTTGAAAGCAGATTCCAATCCTCGCGCGTCGGCGTGCGGCCTTCAGGTAATGATTCAAGTGCTTCGCCAATCTCGGCCAGCGAGATGCCGACCTCCTGCGCGACCTTGATGATCGCCACCCGCCGCAGCACGTCGCGGCCGTAGCGGCGCTGGTTGCCTGATGTGCGGTGGCTGCGGATCAGCCCGCGCGCCTCGTAGAAGTGCAATGCCGATACAGCCACGCCGCTGCGCATGGCCACCTGGCCGACCGTCAGTTCCGCTGCTGGAGCCATTTCCCATTTTCCGCTTGACCTCAAGTTAAGTTGAGCTTGTAGCGAAGAAAGGCCGATGGAGCAAATGACAGGAGAAGGCGATGTGCGTCTGGGTGAAAATGACTGGAAACGGCGTTGCCGGCGAACCGCTATCCGAGCTGCCGGACGGCTTCGCCAGCCACCATGGCGACGGAAAGCGCGACGTTGATGCTGCGCGCGCCACCCTGCATGGGGATGGTCAGCCGCGCGTCCGCGGCCTGATGGATCGGATCCGGCACGCCTGCGGATTCGCGGCCGAACAGGAGGATGTCGCCACGGGCGAAGGCGAATTCGGTGTAAGGGGCCGTGGCCTTGGTCGACAGAAGCACCAGCCGTTTCGCATGCACCTTGCGCCAGTCCTCGAAGGCGTCCCAGTCGACATGCCGGGTCAGGGCAGCCATTTCGAGGTAGTCCATGCCGGCGCGTCTGAGCGCTTTGTCGGAGAGCGGGAAGCCGGCCGGTTCGATGATGTCGACGCCAAGGCCGAGGCAAGCGGCGAAGCGCAGGATTGTCCCGGTATTGCCGGCGATGTCAGGCTGGTAGAGCGCGATGCGGAGACGACAGTTCATTTCCGCGTCTTTCTAATAAGTGGCAGATCGGCCACAGCGACCTCGCGGTTTTGGAAATTCCTGGACCTGCGGGTGGCCATTTTCTGCGAAGTCGGGTATACGGCCGGCATTGTCAACCCGAACCGATGGAGGGGTAACTCATGATGACCATGCACATCCAGCGCCTCTCCTGTGGGCCAGTACGCCCCACGGCGGTTTCGGTACGACGATTCTCCTGACTCTCTAAGACTTGATCGCACCGATTCCCGCCGAAACGATTTTTCGGCACTCGAAGGAATCCTGCGATGTTTTTCAAAAAGTCAAAAGGGCTGAACGCCCAAGCTGAGCATGTCCGGACCGACACTTGTCTTGTCCGGACCGACTCCTTCAGTCGTGTCCAGACCGATTCGTTCAGTCATGCCCTGACCGAGGCAATGCGCACCTCCGGCCGAATGCCGGTGGTCGAACTTGCTTCGCCTTTTTTATCACATCTTCACATGGAGGACGGACCAATGTTCGATCCCTACAGAATACCCGGTTCAAGAAGCCTGCACGAGCGCAAGATGGCGACCTGGGCTCTGCTGATCGGCGAAACCTATTCGTCGGCAGTCCACGCCGAAGTCCGCCGCCGGCCGCATCGCGGCATGCTGCCGGATGTCGATTTTTCGCGTGCGGTTCCCGACCCGGGCCGGCCCTCGCTGGTGCGCCGGATTATCCGGCTGATCCGGCCGGGCGCGAAAATCCGGCTCGTCGACACCGCACCGTCAGGATCGACAAACGAGCCTGTCGGCGAAAAGCCCGCGAGCCCCTATATAGCGCGAAGCAGGGCCGGCGGTCCGGATGATTCCGGACCGTCGGCCCTCGGCGCCACACGGCCCGGGGACTTCGTACGTCGCCACGCCGCGTAAGCGGGAAACAGATTTCACGAGCATGACCTATGTTGTTGTTTAGCTGGTTTGAAAGAAGGCTCGATCCATTCCCCGCAGCGGAACCGGTCGAGCCGCCCAAGACGCTGGTGGCCTTCTGCCTGCATTATACGCGCGGGGCATGGCCCTATATCCTGACCGATGCGGTGCTGGTGACGGCCATCGCTATCGCGGAAGTGTGGATGTTCGGTTTCCTTGGCCGCATCGTCGACTGGCTGTCGGGGCAGAACCGCGAAACCTTCCTGCAGACGGAAGGGTGGAAGCTCGCCGGCATGGCCTTCATCGTGCTGTTCGCGCTGCCGGGCACCGTCTGGCTGCATTCGCTGCTCAACCAGCAGACGCTGATGGGCAATTATCCGATGCGCATCCGCTGGCAGGTGCACCGTTACCTGCTCAAGCAATCGATGAGCTTCTACCAGGACGAGTTCGCCGGCCGCATCGCCACCAAGCTGATGCAGACGGCACTCGCCGTGCGCGAATGCGTCATCAAGGTGATCGACGTGCTGAATTACGTCATCGTCTATTTCCTCGGCATGCTGTTCATCGTCGGCTCGGCCGACTGGCGGCTGGCGGCGCCGCTGGGCGTCTGGCTGGTCGGTTACATCCTGTTGCTGCGCTTTTTCATCCCGCGCCTCGGCAAGGTCGGCGAGGAGCAGGCCAATGCGCGCTCGACCATGACGGGCCGCGTCGTCGACAGCTACACCAACATCCAGACGGTCAAGCTGTTCAGCCATTCGCGCCGCGAGGCCTCCTTCGCCAGGGAAGGCATGATGGGCTTCCTCGACACGGTCTACCGGTCGATGCGGCTGGTGACGGTGCTTTTCGGTTCGCTCTACATACTGAACGCTTTGCTGCTGTTCTCGGTCACCGCCATCTCGCTGTGGCTGTGGATGGGGCAAGCGGTGACGATCGGCGCGGTGGCCGTGGTCATCGGCCTGGTGCTCAGGATGTGGGGCATGTCGCAGTGGATTATGTGGGAAATGTCGGGCCTGTTCGAGAACATCGGCACGGTGCAGGACGGCATTGCCTCGATCTCGCTGCCGCGCCTGGTCGAGGACAAGCCCGGTGCGAAGGAGATCGCCGTTTCCCGTGGTGAAATCCGCTTCGAGGTCATCCGTTTCCATTACGGCAAGCAGAAGGGGGTCATCGAGAGCCTGTCGCTGGCGGTGAAGCCGGGCGAGAAGGTCGGCATCGTCGGCCGCTCGGGTGCCGGCAAGTCGACGCTGGTCAATCTGCTCCTGCGCTTCTACGACCTGGAGAGCGGCCGGATCCTGATCGATGGCCAGGAGATCGCCGGTGTGAAGCAGGATTCGCTGCGTGCCCAGATCGGCATGGTCACGCAGGACACCTCGCTGCTGCATCGTTCGGTGCGCGACAACATCCTCTATGGCCGGCCCGATGCGTCGGACGAGATGCTTGTCGAGGCGGCGCGGCGGGCCGAGGCGCTGGATTTCATCGGCGGGCTTTCGGACCACAATGGCCGCAAAGGGTTCGACGCCCATGTCGGCGATCGTGGGGTCAAATTGTCCGGAGGCCAGCGGCAACGCATCGCCATTGCTCGCGTTATGTTGAAGGATGCGCCTATACTTATCCTTGACGAGGCGACATCGGCGCTGGATTCCGAGGCGGAAGCGGCCATCCAGGAGAATCTCTACAAGCTCATGCAAGGCAAGACCGTCATCGCCATCGCGCACCGGCTGTCGACCATCGCGGCGATGGACAGGCTGGTGGTGATGGACCAGGGCCGCGTCATCGAGGAGGGTTCGCACGACGAACTGGTCGCCAAGGGCGGGCTCTATGCGCAGCTCTGGCAACGCCAGTCGGGCGGCTTCCTGCTCGAGGAAAGCTCCGTCGACGCCGCCAACGACCTCGTTGCCAACGACATCGGTGCCAAGGGGCAAGCCGCAGAATGATGACCGCCGCATGATGACAGCCGTCTATCGCTGGTTCGAGAACTGGGTCTATCCGTTCAGGGAGCCGTCGAGCCTTCGGCCACCTTCAAGCGTCACCGGCTTTCTCTGGCACTATGTCGGGCAGGCGAAGTTCGCCTTCTTCGCCATGCTGGTCATCGGCGGCATCGCACCGCTGGTCGAGGCGGGCCTGTTCTACTTCGTCGGGCGGCTGGTCGATATTCTCGACCAGCTTCCCGCCGAGCGCAGCTGGCATGCGCTGTGGACCGCCGCCGGCCCGGAGCTGGTGTTCATGATCGTGGTGGTGCTGGTCGTCCGCACCATCGTCGTCGGCCTGTCGGCGCTGGTCGACGAACAGACGATCACGCCGGGCTTCTACAATCTGGTGCGCTGGCAGGCGCACAGGCACGTTTCGCGCCAATCCTACGCCTTCTTCCAGAATGATTTCGCCGGCCGCATCGCGACCAAGGTGTGGCAGGCGGGGCAAGCGACCGGCGACCTGATGGAGAGCTTCATCGAGGTCGTCTGGTTCATGGTCGTCTACACGGTGACGACGCTGGCGCTGGTCGCCGGGCTCGATCTCAGGCTCGCTGTCCTGGTGGTGATCTGGATCACCGCGTTCGGCTGGCTGGCAAAACTCTATCTGCCGGCGATCCGCAAGCATGCCGAGGCGACCGCCGAGGCCGGCTCGATGATCACCGGACGCATCGTCGATTCCTATTCCAACGTGCAGACGCTGAAGCTGTTTTCGGCCGACGGCGACGACCGCTACATCAGGAACGGCTTCGACATCTATCTCGACGCGCTGCGCCCTTTCACGCGCCGGCTGACCGGCGTGCGCATGGCGCTGACGACGCTGTCGGGCATCATGATCACGGCGATCGGCTGTTTTGCCGTCTATCTCTGGGTCGAGGGCTCGATCACCGTCGGCGCGGTCGCCTTCACGCTGTCGCTGGTGCTGCGGCTCAACATGCTGCTCGGCCGGCTGATGATGCAGCTCAACAGCATCTTGCGGAACCTCGGCGTGCTGGAGAACTCCAAGGCGCTGATCTCGCAGCCGCTCGGGCTCATCGACGCGCCCGATGCGAAAGAGCTTGTCGTGGCCGGCGGCCGCATCGACGTGAAAAACGTCGAGTTCCACTACGGCAAGGGCTTCGGTGTGCTGAACGGCATCGACCTTGTCGTCAAGCCGGGCGAGAAGGTCGGGCTGGTCGGACCGTCGGGTGCCGGCAAGACGACGCTCGCCAATCTGATCCTGCGGCTCTACGATTTGGAGAGCGGCTCGATCACCATCGACGGCCAGGACGTTTCGGACGTTACGCAGAATTCACTGCGCGCCAATATCGGCGTCGTCAGCCAGGACACGGCGCTGTTCCATCGCTCGTTGCGCGACAACATCAAGCTCGGCATGCCCGATGCGACCGATGCGGAGGTGATCGCGGCGGCGAAGAAGGCCGAGGCGCACGAGTTCATCCTTGGCCTGCGCGACAACAGGGACCGGGCCGGCTACGAGGCCTTTGTCGGCGAGCGCGGCGTCAAGCTTTCGGGAGGCCAGCGCCAGCGCGTCGCAATCGCACGTGTCTTCCTCAAGGATGCGCCAATCCTGATCCTCGACGAGGCGACCTCGGCGCTCGATTCCGACATCGAGGCGGCGATCCAGGAAAATTTGACGCGGCTGATGCAGGACAAGACCGTGATCGCCATCGCCCACCGGCTGTCGACGATCGCCGCCCTCGATCGCCTGGTGGTGCTCGATGGCGGCCGCATCGTCGAGCAAGGCACGCATGACGAACTGGTGGCGCTCGACGGTCTTTATGCGCGGCTGTGGAAACGGCAGTCCGGCGGCTTCCTCTATCACGAGGAAAGCGTGCTGGAAGAGACACGGCCGGCGGAGTAGGTTTGATGGCTATTGTCTTGCCGCTAGAGACTGAAGTGCTCAATGAGCTCCGGTTGGAATTGCTTAAGTTCCTCTCCGACCATTCTGGACTTTCCGTGCCGGCAGCAGTCTCCTTTACAAAAATGGACGATGGGGACATGGGAAGCTTCGAAGCTGTAGCTGTTGGCCATTCCTTGACAACTAAGGCGCGACTGATCTCCGATTTTGCCTACACGGATGTCGACGGTATGGGCGTCTTAGTGTCCGCGTTCTCGGATGGACACGTTATTTCCGCGGTCGATTTTTGGAGATATGATTTCGGCCCTATTTTATCTTTTCCCGAAGCTAAGGACTTGGAGGCCCGCTGATGTCTCTACGCCCCCCTTCTGGTTCGACGAGCGCTGCCGCTGCCGAAGCCGCTTTCGATGCGCTTGGCCACGAGATCCTAGCCGAGAAGGCGGCCGCGCTCGGCCGCGCCGGGCAGAAGGTCGAGGAAACGCTGGCAAGGCTGCGTGACAATGCCGACGAACAGATACGCTCGATGCTCCTGAAGGATGCCGCCAAGGCAGTGCACGCCTACTTCATCCAGCGCGAACTGTGCGGGCTGCGCAGGCATGATGCCGTCATCCGCGAATACAACATCCCGAAGGCCGTGCTGGTCAGGCTTGGCGCCATGTAGGGCCGGAGCCTGCAGCGCGGATTTCCCTGTGAAATCTCGCCAGGCGGACGGCGAGCGCTTCGGGGTTCTCGTCGGCGACGAAGTGTCCGCTGTCGGCGATGATGTCGCCCTCGACGTTCGACAGCCCGGCCGCCCGCAGCCCGTCGACATAGTCGTCGATGTCGCCGGCCTCGGCCGACCCCCTCAGATACAGCACCGGGATCGCGATCGGCTGGGTGGGCGGAAGCGCGTTGGCCTTGGCGTCTTCGGGGAAGGCGCGGTACCAGTCGAAGCCGGCCTGAAGGCTTTCCGGCCGGGAATAGGCTCTTGCATAGATTTCCCTGGCCTGCGCGGGGATCGATGCCCGATCCTTCGAAAGCGCATTGAAGAAGAAGTCGAAATAGGTGCTCTGATGGCCGCTCACCAGCGTTTCCGGCAATGCCGGGACGGCATGGAATGCAAAATGCCAGATCATCGGATTGCGAATGACCTCCTCCCACGGCGCGACACCCGGAACGACGACATCCATGATCGCCGCGCCAGAAAGCCTGTCGGGATGGTCACGCAACAGAGCGAACACGATCTGGCCGCCGACATCATGGCCGGCGGCCACGAGTTGGCGCAGCCCGCAAGCCTCGGCAACGCCCCTCATCAGCCTCGCCAGGGTTTTCTTGTCGCCTGCCTTGGGCATGCCTTGCGAGCCGCCGATGCAAGGCAGGTCGGGTGCGACGACCCGGTAATCGGCAGCCAGCCGGCCGATCGCCGGTTCGAACGCATATGAGCTTTGCGGCCATCCATGCAGCAGGAGGAAGGCAGGCGCATCGGCCGGGCCTGCCTCGCGGATCGCGATGCTCAGCCCTTCGATTTCGATGTTTGAGGTTCGCATGTCCTGCACGTCCTGGCCCGCCGCCCATGCCATAGATCTAGGCGGCAATCGGGAACTCGACAGGGCTATGCCGGATTCACTCCAGCCATTCGGTGATGAACGTACCGTTCTCGTGGATGTCCGTCGTTTCCAGCGGACCCGGGCCGAGATTGGTGAATTTATGCGGCGTGTGAGGCGGCACGATCAGGATCTGGCCGGCGGTGGCCTCGATTTCCTGGTCGCCGACCGTGAACAGGCCGGTGCCCTGGCGGATGATGAAGATCTCCGCGTAGGGATGGGAGTGCAGCCGCGGTCCGCCGCCGACATCGGGCAGGTGATTGAAGATCAGGCAGGAGTTGGAGCCATAGGCGCCGCACTGCAGTTCACCCTTCCAGCGGTCGGGGCGAACAGCCCATTCCTCGCGATCGATGACGTGTGCCATGCAAGGAAGGATAGATCACACCGGCATCCCGTGTCGAGGCGAACCGGGGCATTGGATTTGCGGTTGTTTCCCGGTTGTTTAGCCGCCTTTTGCGACCATTCGCCGCCTTGCCGCGCAGTGGCGGATTTTGTCCCCGCGACAATCTGCCCTTGTGCCTTCACCCGTCTGGACAAAAACGGGCTTCACGCATAAACCGAAGTCCAAATGCCGGAGGAATTCGCTAGCCTGTTCGCCATGCGCTGTCGGGTTGGCGTGATTGAGCGGGGAACAGGCTCGGCCACCGGCGCGGAAGAGGCGAAAGGATCAGGCACCCGTGAGCGCAACCGATACCCACGATCCCAACCGTCGAGATTTTCTCTACGTCGCCACCGGCATGGCAGCCGTGGTCGGCGCCGGCGCCGTTGCCTGGCCCTTCATCGACCAGATGCGCCCCGATGCCTCGACGCTGGCGCTTGCCTCGGTCGAGGTCGATGTTGCCTCGCTGACACCGGGCATGTCCTTGATCGTCAAGTGGCGCGGCAAGCCGGTCGTGGTGCGCAACCGCACCGAACAGGAAATGAAGGACGGCGAGGCCGTCAAGCTCTCCGATCTCAAGGATCCGATCGCCCGCAATGCCAACCTTCCGGCCGACGCGCCGGCGACCGACGCCAACCGCACCACGCCCGGCAAGGAAGCCTGGATGGTGATGGTTCAGGTCTGCACCCATCTGGGCTGCATTCCGCTCGGCCAGGAAGGCGATTTCGGCGGCTGGTTCTGCCCGTGCCACGGCTCGCAATACGATACCGCCGGCCGCATCCGCAAAGGCCCGGCGCCCGAGAACATGGCTGTACCGGTATTCAAGTTCATTTCCGATACCAAGATCCTTATCGGTTGAGGCAGGGGATATTTCGATGAGCGAGGGACACTCGACCTACACGCCCAAGACCGGTATCGAACGCTGGTTCGACGCCCGCATGCCGCTGCCGCGGCTGGTCTATGACAGCTTCGTCGCCTATCCGGTGCCGCGCAACCTCAACTATGCGTGGACCTTCGGCGGCATCCTGTCGATCATGCTGGTGGCGCAGATCCTGACCGGCATCGTGCTGGCCATGCACTACACGGCCGACACCAATCTCGCCTTCGGCTCGGTCGAGAAGATCATGCGCGATGTCAATTCCGGCTGGCTGCTGCGCTACATGCATGCCAACGGCGCCTCGTTCTTCTTCGTCGCCGTCTATATCCACATCTTCCGTGGCCTCTATTACGGCTCCTACAAGGCGCCGCGCGAACTGCTCTGGATCCTCGGCTGCATCATCTACCTCCTGATGATGGCGACCGGCTTCATGGGCTACGTGCTGCCATGGGGACAGATGAGCTTCTGGGGCGCCACCGTCATCACCGGGTTCTTCAGCGCCATTCCGCTGGTCGGCGACTGGATCCAGCAGTTGCTGCTGGGCGGCTTCGCCGTCGACAACCCGACGCTCAACCGCTTCTTCGCGCTGCATTACCTGCTGCCCTTCATGATCGCCGGTGTCGTCGTGCTGCACGTCTGGGCGCTGCATGTCGTGGGCCAGTCGAACCCGACCGGCATCGAGGTCAAATCGAAGACCGACACCGTCGCCTTCACCCCTTACGCGACCATCAAGGACGCGTTCGGCATGATCGTGTTCCTGTTCTTCTTCGCCTATTTCGTCTTCTACCTGCCGAACTATCTCGGCCATCCCGACAATTACACGGTCGCCAACCCGCTGAAGACCCCCGCCCATATCGTGCCGGAATGGTACTTCCTGCCGTTCTACGCGATCCTGCGCGCCATCACCTTCAACATCGGGCCGATCAACTCCAAGCTCGGCGGCGTGCTGTGCATGTTCGGCGCCATCGTCATGCTGTTCCTGGTGCCGTGGCTCGACACCTCCAAGGTGCGCTCGGCGGTCTACCGGCCCTGGTACAAGCTGTTCTTCTGGCTGTTCGTGGCCGATGCCATCCTGCTCGGCTGGCTGGGCTCGCAGCCGGCGGAAGGCAGCTATGTGTTCATGGCGCAGATGGCGACGCTGTTCTACTTCGCCTTCTTCCTGATCGCGCTGCCGGTGCTGGGCCTGATCGAGACGCCACGCAGGGTGCCGAACTCGATCACCGAGGCGGTGCTCGAGAAGAACAAGGGCGGCAGCGGGCATCCGGCGGGCGCCACGGCCGCACCAGAGACCAAGGGCTAGAGCATGATCCCGAAAAGTGGGAACCGGTTTTCCCGGACAAACGGAACCGTTTGTCCAGAGATCATGCTCAAACAGGAAGACAGAGCGGTAGAGAATCTAAGGGGATTTGGCATGAAAAAGATTCTCACCTCGCTGGCGCTGATCGGCCTTGTGGCCGCCGGCGTTGGAGCTGCGGGCACTTCGGCATTCGCCGCCGAAGAGGCGCACAATGCGGCCGCACCGACGCATTTTCCGATCAACGAGCCGAAGGAAATGAGCTGGAGCTTCACCGGCCCGTTCGGCACCTATGACAAGGCGCAGCTGCAACGCGGCCTGAAGGTCTACAAGGAAGTCTGCTCGGCCTGCCACTCGATGAATTTGGTGGCGTTCCGCACGCTTTCGGACCTCGGCTACAGTGACGCGCAGATCAAGACGCTGTCCGCCGAATACACCATCCATGACGGCCCCAACGATGCCGGCGACATGTTCGACCGTCCCGGCAAGCCGTCAGACCATTTCCCGGCGCCGTTCGCCAACGAAGAAGCTGCCGCTGCCTCCAACGGTGGCGCTGCGCCGCCGGACATGTCGCTGCTGGCCAAGGCGCGCGGCGTCGAGCGCGGCTTTCCGCAGTTCGTCTTCGACATCTTCACCCAGTATGACGCGGGCGGCCCCGACTATATCCATTCGCTGCTGACCGGCTACGATCAAACGCCGCCGGCCGGAATGGTCATCCCGGAGGGTACGCACTACAACCCGTATTTCATGTCGGGCGTGTCGCTGAAGATGCCCAAGCCGCTCTCCGACGGCCAGGTGACCTATGATGACGGCTCGCCGCAGACCGTCGACCAGTATTCCCGCGACGTGGCCGCCTTCCTGACATGGGCCGCCGAGCCGCACATGGAAGACCGCAAGAAGATGGGTTTCCGCGTGCTGGTGTTCCTACTGCTGTTCGGCGCGCTGGTCTATCTGACCAAGCGCAAGGTGTGGGAAGCCATCGCCCACTGAGTGGGGCGGACATAGCGAAATGCAGGGGGCGCCGAGAGGCGCCCTTTTTGCGTCCGGTGACGATCATGTCACATGGCCGTCACCGCATCTGGCGATCCTGCGGCATTCTCGAACAAAGGATCGCTCCATGAAGAAATACGCATCGCTCGCGGCTGGTCTGCTGCTGCTGGTCATCGGCTCGGCCGCGCAGGCGGAAGACGCAAAACCCTTCGTCACCAACAAGGACGTCGACCTGACGATGATCCTGCCGCCTCCACCGGCGAACGATTCGGCCGAGACCAAGGCCGAACTCGGCGAGGTGCTGACGCTGCAGGTGACGCGTACGCCCGAAATGGAAGCCCGCGCCGTCGCCGATGCCGAAGAGAATGTCTGGCGCTTCGCCGATGTGATGGGGCCGAATTTCAGTGCGGAAAAGCTGCCGAAATTCAGCGCCTTCTTCGATCGCGTCGTGGCCACCGAAGGTGCTGTCGTCGACCCGGCCAAGGATATCTGGAAGCGTCCGCGCCCGCACCAGCTCAGCGATCTCGTCAAGCCGGCGGTCAAGCTGTCGAGCTCGGGCTCCTGGCCATCCGGCCACGCCACTGTCGGCACCATGATCGGCATCATCCTTGCCGACATGGTTCCGGAGAGGCGCGCCGAGATCATGGCGCGCGCGGCCGAATACGCCCACAACCGCGTTGTCGGCGGCATCCATTATCCGTCCGATGTCGAGATGGGCAAGATTTCCGGCAGCGTCATTGCCGCGGTCCTGCTCAACCGGGACGATTTCAAGGCCGAATATGAGGTGGCCAGGGCCGAGCTGCGTTCCGACCTCGGCATGTAAGGCTTCGCCGGCAATCTCGGCAGAGAGGGGCGCTTCAGGCGCCCCTTTTCGTGTTCACGGCCGTGCTCTACGAGAGTTCAACAATTAGTCCGTTGGCATGGCCGCATCTGGTTGATATTTCAACAGTGGCAAAGGCTTCGTCCGCCATGGCCTTGGAAATCGATGATGCGGCTCAGCGACTGTCACAATTTTTCCGATTTCCGGCGGATGGCACAGCAAAGGCTGCCGGGGCCGATCTTCAATTACATCGATGGCGCGGCCGATGACGAGGTCACTTATCGCCGCAACACCGCAAGTTTCGAAAGCTGTGACCTGGTCCCCAACGTCCTGCGCGGGGTGAGCGAGATCGACATGTCGGTGACCGTCATGGGCCAGAAATTGGCTATGCCGTTCTATTGCTCGCCGACTGCCCTGCAGCGGCTTTTCCACCATCAGGGCGAGAGGGCGGTCGCCAAAGCCGCGGCGAAATACGGCACGATGTTCGGTGTTTCCACGCTCGGCACCGTCAGCCTCGAGGAGGTGCGCAGGATCAGCGGCAGCCCGCAGATCTACCAGTTCTACTTCCACCGAGATCGCGGCCTCAACCGGGCGATGATGCAGCGGGCAAGGCAGGTTGGCGTAGAAGTGATGATGCTGACCGTCGACAGCATCACCGGGGGCAATCGCGAACGCGACAAACGCACTGGCTTTGCCATTCCCTTCAAACTCAACCTTGCCGGCATGGCGCAGTTCGCGCTGAAGCCGGCTTGGACAATCAACTATTTCACCCATGAGGGCTTCAAGTTGCCGCAGCTCGACGAACATGTCGACATGGGCGGCGGCACGATGTCGATCAGCCGCTACTTCACCGAGATGCTCGATCCGTCGATGACCTGGAACGATGTCGCCGAGATGGTCAGGCAGTGGTCGGGTCCGTTCTGCCTCAAGGGTATCATGTCGGTGGAGGATGCCAGACGCGCCGTCGATATCGGCTGCAGCGGCATCGTACTGTCCAACCATGGCGGGCGGCAGTTGGATGGCTCGCGGGCGGCATTCGACCAGCTTGCCGAGGTCGTCGATGCCGTCGGCGACAAGATCGACGTCATCATGGATGGTGGTGTGCAGCGCGGCACTCATGTGCTGAAGGCACTGTCGCTCGGGGCCAAGGCCGTCGGCATTGGCCGTTACTATATGTTTCCTCTGGCGGCGGCCGGCCAACCGGGTGTCGAAAGGGCGCTCGAGCAGATGCGGGTCGAGGTCGAACGCGGCATGAAGCTGATGGGCTGCAGTTCGATCGGACAATTGTCGCGCTCCAATCTCCGTTTCAGATAGTCGGAGTCGGGCGGGCCACCGCGGATCATGCGGATGCGGAAGATGGCTGCGCCGGCGAGATCGATCCCTTGCCTGATGCGGCTTGTCTCGGCCGCCACATCGCGCTAGCCGTTGTCGGTCGCGCCGGGTTACGATCGGACCCTGCCGCCTTTCACGCCTGTCAGTTGGATCATCCGGAGAGCCGTCTCATGAAACCTTCGCTCGAAGACACGCTGCTGGCGTCGATCCGCACCATTCCGGACTATCCCAAGCCCGGCATCCTGTTTCGCGACATCACCACGCTGCTTGGCAATGCGCGCGCCTTCCGCCGCGCCATCGACGAGCTGGTGCATCCCTATGCCGGCCAGAAGATCGACAAGATCGCCGGTATCGAGGCGCGCGGCTTCATCCTTGGCGGCGCCGTCGCCCACCAGCTCTCGGCCGGCTTCGTGCCGATCCGCAAGAAGGGCAAGCTGCCCTACGAGACCGTGCGCGTCGCCTACAGCCTGGAATACGGGCTCGACGAGATGGAGATGCACAAGGACGGCGTTGCCCCTGGGGAGAAGGTGATCCTCGTCGACGACCTGATCGCCACCGGCGGCACGGCGGAGGCGGCGGTCAAGCTCTTGCGCCAGATCGGCGCCGATATCCTCGCCGCCTGCTTCGTCATCGACCTGCCGGACCTCGGCGGGCGCGCCAAGCTGGAAGCGCTCGGCGTCCCGGTGCGGACGCTGATCGGGTTCGAGGGCCATTGAGGGAGCAGTTCTTCCCTTCTCCCGCAAGGGGAGAAGGAAGAGCGCCCAGCGCCGCTACTCCACCTTCACCAGCACGGCGCTCTCGAACTCCAGCACCTTGTCGCCGGCCGAGGCGAAGGCCTCGCAGCGCAGCGTCAGCAGGCGCCAGCCGGGGCGCGAGGCGATCGGGCGGTGGGAAAGGGCGGTGCGCGTGAAGGTGACGGTCTCGCCGGCGTAGACCGGCTTCAGCCATTTAAGGTTCTTGAAGCCGGGCGAGGGGCCGAATTCGGGGACCAGGCCGGGGCCTTTCCAGGCAGCGCCCCCGGTGTCCATGCCGGCTTCGAGATTGAGTTTCATCCAGGTGGCGGCGGTATGCCAGCCGGACGCGCAGAGGCCGCCGAGCACGCTCTTCCTGGCGGCTTCCTCGTCGACATGGAAGATCTGCGGGTCGTATTTGCGGGCGAAGGCCTTGATCGCCTCGGGCTCGAATGTGTGCGAGCCCAGCGTCACGGTGGTGCCGATGCGGAAGAATTCGTCCAGGGTCATGCCAGGCTCCCCGCGGCCTCACGCGTGAGGAACATGACGGAATTCTCAAGCTCGAAAACGCTTTCGCCGCGCTGGTTGAACAGTTCGCTGCGCATGGTGACGAAGCCCAGTTGCGGCTTCGATTTCGACAGGCGCCTGGCGACGACCACGAGGCTGCCGGTGAGCTGGTCGCCGGCCAGGACCGGCTTCTTCCATTTGACCTGGTCGACGCCGGGCGCGCCCTGGCAGGTGGAGTCCAGCAGGAAGGCATCGCACAGCATGCGCATGAACATGGCGCAGGTATGCCAGCCCGAGGCCGCCAGCCCGCCAAGGATGCTGGCCTTGCCGGCCTCCTCGTCGAGATGCATCGGCTGGGCGTCGAACTCCCGCGCGAATTCGATGATCTCGGCGGCACTTACCAGCTTGGTGCCGAGGTCGAGCGAGGTGCCCTCGACGAAGTCCTCATAGGCCCAGGTTTTTGCAGTCATGGTCTGAAATCCGGCTCAGGAATCCGCGATCCCCAAGGATCGGGCATCCCGGATGCAGGCCGGGCGCGGTTTGGTCAAGTTATTTCTGGTGCGCCAGCAACAGGCAGTCCGCCCGTGGCGAACCGATCAAAGCCAGCCGCGGCGGCGGAAATACCAGAAGGGCAGGATCGCCGACAGGATCATCAGGCCGATGGCGAAGGGATAGCCAAGCTGCCATTTCAGCTCGGGAATGACGTCGAAATTCATGCCGTAGATGGAGGCGACCAGCGTTGGCGGCAGGAAGATGACGGCGGCGACCGAGAAGATCTTGATGATGGCGTTCTGCTCGATCGAGATCATGCCGAGCGTGGCGTCGAGCAGGAAGGAGATCTTCTGCGACAGGAAGGTGGCGTGGTCGGCAAGCGACAGCACGTCGCGCGACAAGGTCTTGATGCGGGCGCGGATATCCTTGCTCATCCTGGTCTGGGTGGCGACATGGGCGAGGAAGCCGGCGAGGCGCTGCAGCGAGATCAGGCTGTCGCGCACGGAAGAGGCGATGTCCTCCTTGCGGCCGATGGCTTTCAGCAGCTCCTGGAAGTCGCGGTTGCGCTTCGACGCCTTGGTCGAGGTCGCCTGGAAGATGTCACGCGAGATCACTTCCACGTCACGGCCGGCGCGCTCGAGAATGTCGGCAAGGCGATCGACGATCGCTTCCAGCAGGCCGATCAGGATGGTGTCGCCGCTGGTGCATCCGGTCGCCGCCTTCTCCGCGCGCAGCGGAAAGGTCTTGAACGCCTTCGGTTCGTGGTAGCGAACGGTGATCAGCCTGTTGCCGGCAAGCGCGAACGTGACCGGCGACATCAGGGGATCGTCGACCTCGGTCTGGGCGGGCAGAGTGGCGGTCATGAAGTAGGCGCCGTCCTCGATGTAGAGGCGGCTGGAAATCTCGATCTCCTCCATCTCCTCGCGGGTCGGGATGGCGATGCCGAGCCAGCTTTCGATGGTGGCCTCTTCCTCCTTGGTCGGATTGACGAGATCGGCCCAGACCACCTTGTCGCCATTGGCCTGGAGGTCGTCGGTGAGGCGCAGGCGATCATTGTCGACGACGAAGGCCTTGATCATCGCCGGATCTCCCCTGTTGGATTAAAGGGCGTTTGGATTGATGTCGGATTGCACGGCTCTTCGTCGCATGCGCCGAGCGTGTGCCTGCCGCTTAGACCCGTGCCATGACAAAATCAAGACAAGTGGCCATTGGACGGGATGGCACAGGGCTCGGAACATATGCCGACAATGCATCGCCGCCGGATGGTGACAATGCTTGGGATGCCTAGCGTGCCAGCATCAAGTGTTGAACTTGAACAGCATGATGTCGCCGTCCTGGACGACGTATTCCTTGCCTTCGTCGCGTGCCTTGCCGGCTTCCTTGGCCGCTACTTCGCCGCCCAGCGTGACGAAGTCGTTGTAGGCGATGGTCTGGGCGCGGATGAAGCCGCGTTCGAAATCGGTGTGGATGACGCCGGCGGCCTGCGGGGCCTTGTCGCCCTTGTGGATGGTCCAGGCCCGCGTCTCCTTGGGCCCGACGGTGAAATAGGTGATGAGGTGCAGCAGCTCGTAGCCGGCGCGGATCACCTTGTTGAGGCCGGGCTCGTCGAGGCCGAGCGAGGACAGGAATTCCATCTCCTCTTCGTCCGAGAGCTGGGCGACTTCGGCCTCGATCGCGGCCGAGATCACCACGGTGCCGGCGCCCTGGGCGGTCGCCATCTTTTCCACGGCCTTGGTGTGTTCGTTGCCGGTGGCGGCATCGGCCTCGGCGACGTTGCAGACATAGAGCACGGGATGCGAGGTCAACAGGTTCAGTCCCTGCAGGATGCGCAGGTCCTCGGCCGAAATGCCCTTGAGCAGGATGCGGGTCGGCTTGCCGGCCTGCAGCAGTTCGAGCGCTGCCTCCATCATCGGCAGCACGGTCGTCGCTTCCTTGTCCTTGGTCGAAGCGCGCTTGCGGAATTGCACGATGCGGCGCTCGAGGCTGTCGAGGTCGGCGAGCATCAGCTCGGTCTCGACCGTCTCGGCATCGGCGACGGGGTCGATGCGGCCCTCGACATGGGTGATGTCGTCATCCTCGAAGCAGCGCAGCACGTGCACGATGGCGTCGACCTCGCGGATGTTGGCGAGGAACTGGTTGCCCAGCCCTTCGCCCTTCGAGGCGCCGCGCACCAGGCCAGCGATGTCGACGAAGGAGATGCGGGTCGGGATGATCTCCTTCGACTTGCCGATCGCGGCGATCTTGCCCAGCCGCGGATCGGGCACCGCGACCTCGCCGGTGTTCGGTTCGATGGTGCAGAAGGGATAGTTGGCGGCCTGCGCCGCCGCCGTTCTGGTCAACGCGTTGAAGAGCGTGGACTTGCCGACGTTGGGCAAGCCAACGATGCCGCATTTGAAACCCATTTTGTCCAGTCCTATCGGGAATTCGAAATTTGATGAGGGCTATGGGCGATAGGGGGGAGGAACGTCAAGCCCCGCGGTCGCGCGGGCAGGGCCGCGAAAGGCCGCATCGGAGGGCGATCGGCGGTTTTGAGCAGTTCGAACCGCGCTTTTAGGACGTTACTTCACGTCGATGGTGACCGGCTGAACGGCCCGGACAATGTCTTCCCACGGCCGCTTCAGTTCAAAGCGAAGCTGGATCTGTCCAGGCTTGCCGCAGGAAACCGTGAAACGCTGCAAGGTTGTGCCGCCTATCCCTGTGTCATCGGGCTTGCTCTCAATCTGGGTGATGGTGCAGCCCGCCGGCGCCGGCGGAACCGACCAGACGACGCCCGCGCCAGGCGTCGCCGGCAATTCCACGACAATCTGCTCGCCGATTGCGGGTTGGAAATTCATGGTCGCTCGTTCGTTCGCCATCGCATCTTCCTTTGTGGCGACGGGCGGCGCGCCGATGCGCGCCACCTTCCGATCCCATCACCGTCGCCTCAGTTCCAGCCGTTGCTGGGAGCCGTCTGCCAACGATGATATAGGGCGAGATCCGTGCCGCGCACGAAGACTTCCATACGGCCGTCCTTGTTGTTGACGATCACCGTGTCGCCGACGATGCCGCCGCCCAGCGATGCCCAGCCGCTCCAGCCATTGCTCGGCGCGGTCTGCCAGATATGCCAGCAGGCCCCGTCAGTGCCACGGGCGAAGATTTCCATGCGCCCGTCGGCATTGTGGCCGAGCGCCGGCGCGCTGGTGATGATGCCGCCCAGCGATGCCCAGCCGCTCCAACCATTGTTGGGCGCGGTCTGCCAGATGTGCCAGAGCGCATTGTCGGTGCCGCGCCCGAACACTTCGAGGCGGCCGTCCTTGTTCTGGCCAACGGCAAGGTCGCTGGTCAAAATGCCACCCAGCGAGGCCCATGAACTCCAGCCATTGTTGGGGGCTGTCTGCCAGAGATGCACCACAGCCCCGTTGTTGGCACGGGCGAAGACCTCGATGCGGCCGTCCTTGTTGTTGGACGCTACCGGATTGCCCGATATCTGGACGCCAAGCGAAGCCCAGCCGCTCCAGCCCCGTTGCGGGCCGCCCTGCCAGATGTGCCAGAGGCCGCCGTCATTGCCCCTGGCGAAGACTTCTATCCGTCCGTCGACATTGCGCACCGCACTCGGGTCGCTGGTGATGCCGCCACCGAGCGAAGCCCAACCGCTCCAGCCGCTGCTGGGCGCTGTCTGCCAGATGTGCCACAGGGCGCCGTCTGCTCCCCTGGCGAACGCCTCAAGCCGGCCGTCGGCATTGCTGATGACGGCCGGGGTGCTGGTGATGATGCCGCCCAGCGATGCCCAGCCGCCCCAGCCATTGTTGGGCACGGTCTGCCAGATGTGCCAGAGCGCGTTGTCGGTGCCGCGCGCGAAAACCTCGATGCGGCCATCCTTGTTGTTGCCGGCGACGGCTTCGGTGGTGAGATTGCCGCCCAACGGCTGCCAGCCGGACGATGGCAGGATGATGCCGGTTGCACCGTACATCGGATACAGCTGGCCGTCATACTTGAAGTCGTCATAGCTGATCTTGCCAAAGCCGCCGATGCCCCAGGTCGTGTCCCACGAGTTCTTGACGATCCAGCACTGCTCCGCCTCGGAATAGCCGATGACGAGAACGCAGTGGCCGCCGGCGACATCGCCGGTGACGTGGTGGTAGACGCCGCCGGAATAATTGAAGAAGTCATTGTAGACGGTGAAGCAGCCGGCGACCGGACCGACACTGCTGAGATGGTTCTTGATTGCGTTCGCATCCACCAGCTTGTGCACGGCCGTCAGCTTGCTGATGCGCGCCGGACGGTTCGGCGCGGCGTGGCAGGCAGGCGGGCCGCTCCAGATATCGTTGTTGGGGAATGCCGACGGGTAGGGGAAGCCGGCTTCGTCGCAGACGCCGCGTCCCTTGATCTGGTCGAGGCACTGGTCGGGCCACCAGCCGCCGCAATTGGCGCCGTGCGATGAGCAGAAATGCGAATCGGCTTCCGACAGGTCGAACCAGCGGCCGGTCTCGATATGCGACATCGCCTCGATAAGGCCGACGGAGCCAAACGAGACGCAGGAGCCACATCCGCCCTGGTTCTTGACCGGGGTAATATGATTGCCGTTCTTGTTGCGCCAGTCGACGGCGGGCGCAAAACCCGGCGCCGCGGCGAGCGACGGCGGCTGGTTGCGTGCCGCCGCGACCAGGGCGATGGCTTCATTGCTGGGAATGGCGCCCAGCATCTGCAGGCGTTTTTGGGGGTCCATCAGCGAGATCGGGGTCTCGGCGGCCCGCCATCTGGCGTTGTTGGTTGTCAGGGCTCTGCTGAGCGCAGAGAACGTCAAAGGATTTCGGGCCATAAACAGTCCCCTCGTGTCGGTTGAAACGTGCGACTGCTCGGCAAAGCCGAAAGGCATGCGACAACCACACCTTGCATCCATGGCCTTCCGCGAGGTGGTGGTCTGTGAGGGATTTCACTATTGGATATGCTGACGGCGCATCGGCGGCCCAAGCTGCATCGGTCTGGAAGCTTCAGGCGGTGCTCGCTGCTTTCGCGCGGGCAGACAATTCCGGCAGCTCTATCCAGGCGATCGCATGGTCAGGGATGCATCAGCCGTGGCGGTCTGAAATTGTCAGCCGGCGTTCGTTCGCTCCGGGAATGGTCGCCCGGCGGCAGCCGTTTCAGCCGTCGTTTTTGCCGAACAGCTTTTTCAGCATGGCGGCCATCGGGCCACTTTCCGGCAGCTTGGCCGGCGCCTGCTGCGGGCGCGCCTGGCGGATGTGGCTCTGGGCTTTCGGGCCTTGCGCCTTGGGGGCCTTGGGCGGCGGGCGGTCATCGTCGCCGGTCGGCACGAGCTTGTCGCGCAAGGCGAGCGTCACCCGGTTCATGAAGGAATTGTCGTCGCCCTTGGCCAGCAAGCCGGCATCGTCGGCTATGGTGTCGAGCAGAACGTCCAGCCATTCGCGGTCGGCCTTGGCGAAGTCGCCGAGGACATGGCCATGCACCATCTCCTTGACGCCGGGATGGCCGACGCCAATGCGAACACGGCGGAAGTCCTTGCCGACATGCTGGTCGAGCGAGCGGATGCCGTTGTGGCCACCGGAGCCGCCACCGACCTTGACCCGAACCTTGCCCGCTGCAAGGTCGATCTCGTCGTAGAAGACGGTGAGTGCCTCGGGGCCAAGCTTGTAGAAGCGCAGCAATTCGCCGACCGACTGGCCGGACAGGTTCATGAAGGTCTGCGGTTTGATCAGGATGATCTTTTCGCCGCCGAGCGTGCCCTCGGCGATCAGGCCCTGGAATTTCTTCGACCAGGGCGAGAAGGAATGGCGGCGGGCGATTGCGTCCGCCGCCATGAACCCGACATTGTGCCGGTTATCAGCGTATTTCGCGCCCGGATTGCCGAGGCCTGCAAAGACAAGCGCTGTCTTCTCTGGCATCGTCAGCTCCAGGCGTGAAAGAGTTACTTCTCTTCGGCGGCCGGAGCCGCTTCCGGTGCAACCTCGGCCGTCTCTTCCGTCTCCGGCTTCATCGCCGACGAACCGGCAATGGTTGCGACGGTGAAGTCGCGGTCGGAGATCACCGGCTTGACGCCGGCCGGCAGCTTGACCGCCGAGATGTGGATCGAATCGCCGATGTTGGTGCCGGTGAGATCGATGGTGATGAACTCCGGGATCGCATTGGCCGGGCAGTGGAACTCGACTTCGTGACGCACGATGTTGAGCACGCCGCCGCGCTTGATGCCGGGCGACTTGTCCTCATTGATGAAGTGTACAGGCACGTCGACATTGACCTCGGTGTCCTTGCCGATACGCAGGAAGTCGACATGAACAGGGAAATCCTTGACCGGGTCGAGCTGGAAGTCCTTAGGCAGGACCTGGATCTTCTTGCCGTCGACATCGATCGTGGCGATCGTGGTCAGGAACCCGCCGCCATGGATCTTGTAGTAGATGTCCTTGTAGGTGAGAGCGATCGCCAGGGGAGGCTGCTTGTCACCATAGATTACTGCAGGCACTTTACCGTTGCGGCGAACTGCACGGGCGGACCCCTTACCGACCTGTTCGCGCGCTTCGGCCTTGAGCTCGTAAGTATCGTGGCTCATGGCTTTTCCTTTCGCGTGTTATGGAGCGTTTGCGGCGGGCAATACGCCCAAGCCGTAAACGTCGAAAGCCGCCAGTCCTGGATGTCCGAATGCCGGCAGCCGCTCACGCGGACCTTTGTTCGGGATCACAAGGGGAAGGCAGCCTTCCGCCGCGTTGCCTCCAAGGGTGTCTACGCGGGTGGCGCTCTATAGCCGAAGGCGGGCAGGCGTGCAAGCCATGGCGGGGCAGTCGCCAGCCCGCCTGGTTCTGATCGCGGATCAACGCGTCACGCAGCGCCTGGATCTGCCGGATTAGCGCGCCAAGTTCAGCCAGCGTCGTGCCCGAGCGCGTGGGCAACAGCCGATGGTAGGCACTACTGCCGCGACATGAACTTAAGCCACTGGCGGCGGAGCTTCTGGGTCAAAGTGCGTTTGGGTCGTGCTCGGGAGGTGATCTGCACGCGCCAGTCCGGAATATCCCAGTCCGGAACATAATTGCCGGGTTCCGTGCTTGCTGCTCGAACCTTCAGCGCCAGCCATGTCATGTCGACAGGCGCGCATCCATTGGCCAGCAACCGGTTGGTGAGCATCTGCTCATTGAGAATGGCGCGGGCCTTGCTCTCGAAAAACGGCAGCGTTTCAGGCGTAAGATCGAACCTGGAATGCCAGACTGTCCATTTGCTGCCTCCGTCGCCGGTGAGCCAACGCAGCAAAAACCGCTGACATCCTTGCGAGATCGGCGCGTCTTCACGGAAGGGCTGCTGGGGGTTCCCGCTGAAAATCGGCGTGTTCCTGCCGACGCTTACCAAAGATCCCAGGCTGCTGAGTTGCCGTGGGCGCATCAAGATGAACGAACTGCGGAGCCAGGCCTGCGAAGCGATTCCGAAAATCGAAATGGGTTCGTCGTGAAAATCAATGCGGCCCAGCGCTCCCTGCAAGCCAAGCAGCGACCGTAACGAGCCGCCATCAATCAACTTGAGATGGTCAGGTGTGGATGCCGCGAAGGCCGAAGTGGCCAAGTGAACCAGATCGTAGTCATGAAGTTTGGCACCGATATGATTGATGCCACAGTCCCACGCCGAGAACTCCCAATCGACGTTCGACGCGCCGATCAGTTCGACCTCGGGGTCGAGATCGGAGCCATGACCGACCGGCAACGAGTTGTCGATCACGAGCATGCGATGCGCAACATCCGGCAACTGGTGGGCGAACATAGCTCGCAAGTCCTGCCAGGCGGTCGGATACTTCTGGGTCCCGTGACGCACCAGAAGGGTCAAAACACGAAGCGGGGAAGCGTGCATGGCGAATCCAGGCGCACCGTTTTCCAGCGTCAAAGCCTTCTTCCCATCAAGCGCGAACGGATCTTTTTCAATGTCTTCTCGAGGCGCAAAGAACGCAAGCAAGTCTTGAGAATTTCCCCACTGTTATAGGTTATGACGAAGCCACTTATTTTGGGGTTGTTGATACCCATTTACCCCACCTTTTCTGCAGCATTGCTCGTGCAATACCCTATAGTAGAATAGAAAGCCTATGGGTCATTCGACACGAATCGACTGCTCCAGTTCGTTTCGTGCAAGCCTGAAAACAAGAAGACGAACGGGCCTATTCGCCGATCAACGCGTCACGCAGCGCCTGGATCTGCCGGTTCAGGGCATCCAGCTCGGCCAGCGTCATGCCCGAGCGCTCGACCAGGGTTTCGTTCAGGCAGTTGCACTGGACGAGCAGCGAGCGTCCGGCCGATGTCAGGTCGACCTGCACCTGGCGCTCGTCGGTCTGGCTGCGCTGGCG
The DNA here is from genome assembly GCF_006442705.1 of Mesorhizobium sp. B1-1-7. Taxonomy (NCBI): domain Bacteria; kingdom Pseudomonadati; phylum Pseudomonadota; class Alphaproteobacteria; order Hyphomicrobiales; family Phyllobacteriaceae; genus Mesorhizobium; species Mesorhizobium sp. B1-1-7. The sequence goes on from NZ_VFWQ01000016.1 coordinate 116,517, forward strand.
GGTGACCAGCCCCGCCTGCTCCATGCGCTTCACCAACGGTGTGATGGTGCTCGATTCCAGAGCGAGGCGGTGGGCGATGGAGCCGACCGACATGCCGTCGGCCTCCCCAAGCGCGTTGAGCACCAGATATTGCGGATAGGTGATCCCCATCTCGTCCAGCATCGGCTTGTAGGTGCGATTGATCGCCATCGAGGTGGCATAGAGCGTGAAGCAGAGCTGATTGTCCAACGGGAGGGGCACGACGCATTCCTTTGCCGATTAATCACGAGATGCGTACCACGAAAAATGATATCGCGATACATATTTTTATAGACAAGGCCTTCGAGTTGCGTTAGCGATATTGGTGTCGCGATATTGTTTATCGCAATAATAATCAAAGGAGATTTGAGATGGCTTCGCAGACAAAGTCTGGCTCGGGCAGCGGCACGATCACCACCCAGGATGGCACGCAGATCTACTACAAGGACTGGGGAACCGGTCAGCCCATCGTCTTCCATCACGGCTGGCCGCTGAGCAGCGACGATTGGGACGCCCAGATGCTGTTCTTCCTGGCGCAGGGCTACCGCGTCATCGCCCATGACCGGCGTGGTCATGGCCGTTCCACGCAGACCGATGTCGGCAACGAGATGGACACTTACGCCGCCGACGTCGCGGCACTTGTCGCGCATCTCGACCTCAAGGACGCCATTCATGTCGGCCATTCGACCGGGGGCGGCGAGGTGGCGCGTTATGTGGCGCAGTACGGTGCCGGCGGGCGCGTCGCCAAGGCGGTGCTGATCGGCGCGGTGCCGCCGATCATGCTCAAGACGCCTTCCAATCCAGGCGGCCTGCCGGTCGAGGTGTTCGACGGTTTCCGCGCCGCCCAGGCCGCCCACCGCGCCCAGTTCTTCCGCGATGTTCCGGCCGGCCCGTTCTATGGCTTCAACCGTCCGGGTGCAGAGGTGTCGCAAGGCATCATCGACAATTGGTGGCGCCAGGGCATGATGGGCGGCACCAAGGCGCATTACGATTGCATCAAGGCCTTTTCGGAAACCGACTTCACCGAGGATCTGAAAGCAATCGACGTGCCGGTGCTGGTTATGCATGGCGACGACGACCAAATCGTGCCCATCGCCGACTCGGCGCTGCTGTCGATCAAGCTGCTCAAGAAGGGCGAGCTCAAGGTCTACAAGGGGTTTCCGCACGGCATGGCGACAACCCACGCGGACGTCATCAACGCCGACCTGCTGGCCTTCTTCAAGGCATAGGGCCGTTCGGAACGAAAAAAGCACCCGCCGTCCGGCGGGTGCTCTCCTTGCGTGGGTTTCAGGTCTGATCTAGGCGGCCGCCTGTGCCTTCCTGGCTTCCTTCATGTTGGGCAGGAACACGGTCAGCAATCCAAGAAACGGCAGATAGGAGCAGATCTGGAAGACGAAATCGATGCCCTTCATGTCGGCGACGACGCCGAGCACGGCGGCCGCGATGCCGCCCATGCCGAAGGCGAAGCCGAAGAAGATACCGGCGATCATGCCGACGCGACCGGGCACAAGTTCCTGCGCGAAGACAACGATGTTGGAGAAGGCCGAGGACAGGATCAGCCCGATCAGCACCGTCAGCACCATCGTCCATTCCAAATTGGCGTAGGGGAGCGCCAGCGTGAACGGCAGCACGCCGACGATCGAGAACCAGATCATCGCCTTTTGCCCATAGCGGTCGCCGAACGGGCCGCCGAGCAGGATGCCGAGCGCCGAGGCGCCGAGGAACAGGAACAGCATGACCTGCGACATCTGCACCGAAACGCCGAACTTATGGATGGAATAGAAGGTGTAGTAGCTGGCGAGGCTGGCGATGTAGGCGTTCTTGCTCAACACCAGCAGCGTCAGCACGATCAACGCGTTCATCACCTTGCGGCGCGGGAAGGGCGAGACGAAGCTTGCCGCCTTGCGATTGCCTTGCGCGGCGCGCAGGCGGCTATACCAGCCGCCGACCTGCCACAGGATGACGATGCCGATCAGCGAGCCGACGGCGAACCAGGAGATGCTGGTCTGGCCGAAGGGCACGACGATGAAGGCGGCCAGCAAGGGGCCCATCGACTGGCCGAAATTGCCGCCGACCTGGAACAGCGATTGCGCCAGGCCGAACCGGCCGCCGGAAGCGAAGCGGGCAATGCGCGAGGATTCCGGATGGAAGATCGCCGAGCCGATGCCGATCAGCGAGGCGCCGATCAGGAGCAGGTAGTAATGCCCGGCATAGGCCAGCACGACCAGGCCGATCAGCGACGAGGCCATGCCGTAGGGCAGGGAATAGGGCATCGGCCGCTTGTCGGTGACCATGCCGATGATCGGCTGCAGCAGGGATGCCGTCACCTGGAAGGTGAAGGTCAACAGGCCGATCTGCCAGAAATCGAGACCGTAATTCTCTTTCAGAAGCGGATAGATGGCCGATAGCAGCGACTGCATGATGTCGTTGATGCAGTGGCACAGGCTCACCGCCAGGATGACGGTGAAGGCCGTCGCCTGGGCTGAAGCGGCGGTCGCGGGGGAAGCGACGCTGGTGGCTGTCGTATCGGTCAAGATAGGCTCCGTGGTCTTTTTGGCGGGCACGCCCGCGGGCAATCTGACGGACGCTCCTGCGGCCGCCTTAGGGACGGTTGCCTTATAAGCTGCTTGCCGCGCGACTTCTTTCGTGGTTTGGTCCAATAGTTTCGCGAGTGGGCCATACAAGATGCCGCATGGCAGGGAAATCTTTCGCGCCGGCAATGCCGACCTCGGCAAATTGCACGAAAGCCGCTGGCAGTGGCTGGAGCAGGTGGCCGGGCCGGCGGTGGCGTTGCCGACCGAATATCCCGACGGTTACCACGTGCCCCAGCACCGCCACAGCCGCAGCCAGTTGCTGCATGCGCTGGTCGGCGTCGTGCTGGTGACGACGCGGCACGGGCGCTGGATGGTGCCGCCCGACCATGCGATGTGGATTCCGGCCGGCACCGAGCATTCCGTCGAAATGCTGGGCGATGTCTCGATGCGCTCGGTCTATGTCATGCCGGGCGCGATCGCCGGACTGCCGGAAGGGTTGCGCGTCGTCGGCGTCACCGACCTGATGCACAGCCTGATCGTGGAATCGGAAAAACTGCCGCAGGGCGGTGAGCTGGAGGGGCGCGGCGGGCTGATCATGAACCTGCTGCTGCACGAAATCCCGACCTTGCCGGAGCGGCCGCTCGGGCTGCCGTTCCCGTCCGATTCGAGGCTGGCGGCGCTCTGCCGGCGTTTCGTTGCCGCGCCCTCGCCACATGCGACGATCGACGAGTGGGCCGATGCCGCCGGCATGAGCCGCCGCTCCTTCACCCGCGCCTTCCAGCGCCAGACCGGCCTGTCGCTGTCGACATGGCGCCAGCAGGCCTGCCTGTTCGCCGCGCTGCCGAGGCTCGCCGATGGCGAGCCGATCACCAGGGTGGCGCTCGATCTGGGCTATGACAGCGTGCCGGCCTTCATCACCATGTTCAAGCGGATGCTCGGCACCTCGCCGCGCGGCTATATGCGCGGCGCACGCGAAAGCGTGGAGGTCGCCCGTCGCCTGATCGGCCCGGTTCGGCTGGAAAGCCCGGCACCGTAGCGGCAACCATTTAGGGCAGTTCACTGTTCAACGGAAACGGTGAACTGCTCTAACTCTTTGTTTTGACGTAATTCCGGACGGAAAACCGTTTCACACTTTTCCTGGAATTACTTTAATCGAAAAGGCTCGACACTGATTCCTCGGTGGCGGTGCGCGAGATGGCTTCGCCCATCAGGTCGGCGATCGAGATGACGCGGATGTTGGGCGCGTCGAGCACGGCCTGCGTCGGCTGGATGGAATCGGTGATCACCAGTTCCTGCAGCTTCGAGCCGCTGATGCGGGCCACCGCTCCGCCCGACAGCACGCCATGGGTGATGTAGGCGGTGACGCTGGTGGCGCCGTTGGCCAGCAGCGCGTCGGCGGCATTACACAGCGTGCCGCCGGAATCGACGATGTCGTCGATCAGCAGGCAGTCCTTGCCGGCGACGGCGCCGATGATGTTCATGACTTCCGATTCGCCCGGGCGCTCACGGCGCTTGTCGACGATGGCCAGCTGGGCGTCGAAGCGCTTGGCCAGCGCGCGGGCCCGCACCACGCCGCCGATGTCGGGCGACACCACCACGACATTGCCGAGCTGCTTGTATTTCGCCTTCACGTCGCGGGCCATCACCGGCACCGAAAACAGGTTGTCGGTCGGAATGTCGAAGAAGCCCTGGATCTGGCCGGCATGCAGGTCGAGCGTCAGGACCCGGTCGACGCCGGCACGGGTGATCATGTTGGCGACCAGCTTGGCCGAGATCGGCGTGCGGCCCGATGCGCGCCGGTCCTGCCTGGCGTAGCCGAAATAGGGGATGACCGCCGTAATGCGTTTTGCCGACGAACGCATGAAGGCATCGATCATGATGAGCAGTTCCATCAGGTGATCGTTGGTCGGGAACGAAGTCGACTGCAGGATGAAGACATCCTCGCCGCGCACGTTTTCCTGGATTTCGACGAAGATTTCCTGGTCGGCGAAGCGCCTGACCGTGGCCTTGCCCAGCGGGATGTTGAGATAGCGGGCGACCGCTTCGGCCAGCACCCTGTTGGAATTGCCCGCGAAGAGTTTCATGCACCGTTCCTGGTGGAGGATGGAGAACCCGGACAGACTCTCCTGCACCTTTTAACCGGGCTTTTAGCGGCCCGCGCCGGTATTGCAAGCGCCGAGATGGGGAATCCGCCGGCTAAGCCTAGGAAAACTTCACGCTCATCACTGGCAGGCAACACCTCAGCCGGCCTTGCCGCCGAGAAACGCCGTGAACTGGTCGATCGTCTGGTCGGCGATCGCCTGCATGGTGGCCGGCGCCACCGCTTTCCAGGCGTCGGCGCTGCCTCCGGAATTGACTGAAGGCGCTTTCATCTGGCCGTTGATGCGGTGCAGCCGGTTGCCGGCCGGGTCGTAGACATCCCAGACATAGATGACGGTGGTGTCCTTGCCTTCGGAGATCGCCGAGAAATAGCCCTTGAGCACATGGGTTGCGGTCTGATCCTGGCTGCCGGCCAGCGTGATGCCACGCTGCTTGGCCCGCGTCTGCAGTTCGGCCGTCAGCGGCGTGGCGGCTTCCACCGAAGCGCCGACGATCGGCGCGATCTGCAGGCGTGTCTTCGACAGGATGGCAGCGCTTTGGGTCGACGTGAGCGGCGCGGCAGTGGTTGCAGGAGCACCGGCGGTGGTGGTGGCCGTCGATGACGGCGCTGGAATAGTGGCCGCGCCTTGCGCTTCCGGCGCCGAGCCCGCCGGCGGGGTGATGGCGGAAGGTTCGAGAACGTCCTTTGCGTTGGTGCAGGCGGCAAGAGCCAATGCCACAAGCAATGACACGGTCGTCACATGCGATCGTCTCATTTGCCTTCTAACTCCTTGGCGAAGAACGCCTCCCATTATGGATTCACTGTACGATCAAGTCGAGATCATGGCGGGACAGCGGCTTCGGCTGGGATTCGGTGGTCAGATAGGTGCGGCCAAGCGTCATTGCCGTCTCCGCCTCGGAATCCATGATGATCATGTGGGCGAACAGCGTCATGTTCGGCGCGATCGGCTCGGGGTTGCCCTGGTAGAACATCGGCATGTCCATCCAGGACGGGGTGAAGCGGGCGCCGACCGAGTAGCCGCAGGCGTTCAGCCGATGCTTGGTCAGGCCATGCGCTTCCATGGTGCGGGCGTGGGCGTCGAAAACATCACCGAAGCTGTTGCCCGGCGTCATTGCCTTTTCGACGGCAAGAAGGGCCGCGCGGGCCGCGTCGAACAGTTCCTGATGGCGCTTCGAGACCTTGCCGGTCAGCACCGTGCGCATCATCGGCGCATGGTAATGATGGAAGACACCGGCCCATTCCAGCGTCAGCTGGTCGTTCTTGGTGAGCTTGCGGCGACCGGCCTTGTAGCGGCAAAGCAGCGCGTCGATGCCGGAGCCGATGATGAACTCGTTGGCCGGATAATCGCCGCCGCCGGCAAAGATCGCACCTTGCATGGCGGCCAGGATCAGGGCTTCGTCGCCGCCCTGCTTGATCAGTGGCAAGGCCGCGTCCAGCGCGTCGTCGGAGAGGTTGGCGGCCTTCTCGGCCTTGGCGACTTCGGCCGGGCTCTTGAACAGGCGCAGCCGACCGACGATGCCGGATGCATCGGCGATCTGGCCGAAGGTCTGCAATTGCTCGTCGAGCCGCCGGCCATTGAAGGCGGTCAGGCCGTGGGTGTCGTATTCGACGCCGATGCGGGCGCCGAGCAGGTCGAGATCGTTGAGCAGATTGCGCAGGTCGACCGCCGGATTGGCGCCGTCGCGGTCGGTCCACAGCACGATGTTGTCGATGATGGAGGTGTGGCGTGCCTGGCGCAGGTCGGCCGAGCGGGTCAGAAGCACCATCGAGCCGTCGGCCTTCACCACCAGGCACTGGAAGAAGCAGAAGCCGAACGTGTCGTAGCCGGTCAGCCAGTACATGCTTTCCTGCGCGAACAGCAGGATGGCGTCGAGCTTCTTTTCGGCCATCTCGATCATCAGCCGGTCGCGCCGCGCGTCGAATTCCGATCGTTCAAAATGCAGCGCCATTATTCTTTCTCCAAAACGATGGCCGAAACCTGCCGGCCGTAATCGGATTCCCCACGGTGCGTGGTGCGCCGGTAGGAATAGAACAGATCTTCCTCGGCATAGGTACAGCGGCCGAGGCCCTCAGCCTTTACGCCGGCCCTGGCCAGCCGGTCGACCGTGTAGCGGTTGAGATCGAACATGGCGTGGCCGGCATGTGCCGAAGGCGCGAAATAGCCGGTGTTTTCCGCATCGGCCTCGACGAAGCGGGCGACGAATTCCGGCCCGACCTCGTAGTTTTCGGGGCCGATCGAGGGGCCGAGCACCGCAATGATGTTTTCACGCCGGGCGCCGAGGCCTTCCATGGCGGTGATGGTGTTTTCGAGCACACCCGTGAAGGCGCCTTTCCAGCCGGCATGCGCCGCGCCGATGATGCGCGCTCCCATGTCGGCGAAGAGTACGGGGCCGCAATCGGCGGTCGAGGCGCCGATGGCGATGCCCGGCCGGTCGGTGACGAGGGCGTCGGCCTTGGGCCGTTCGCCGGCAAAGGGTTCCCTGGCGACAATGACATCGGGCGAATGGACCTGCCAGGCGGTCAACAGATGGTTCGGCGGCACGCCCATCCAGGCGGCGACACGGCTGCGGTTCTCGGCCACCAGCGCCTGGTCGTCATCCGACCCGGTGCCGATGTTGAGGCCCTGGTAGATGCCGGTCGAAACGCCGCCTATGCGGGTGAAATAGCCATGGCGGATGCCCTGTGCCTGCGCCTTGTCCAGCAGCGGCGACCGAACGGGATCCGGTTTGGTCTGATTCAGCATGTGGGCGTTGTTGTCCGTGTGGGCGGTTTCGTCAAGAAAAAGCGACCGGCGGTTCCACCGCTCTTTTGCCGGACGGGAGATTGGGAGGGGTAACGGTGAAAAGTCAATCCGCCGTGGCAAAGGGGCGAATGGCCACGCCACGCGGGACGATGGCAAGCACCTTGAACAGATCGCCCATCGCCTGCGGGCCGGCGAGGCGTTCGACATCGCCGGCGATCTTGTCACGCGCCGCCTGGCCGGCATCGGCGCCGAGCCGGCCGGCACGCTCGAGAATGCCCATGCCGAGCAGGAAATCGCCCTGCCTCGACAGATAGGGGTCGAGGCCATGCGCGCGCACGATTGCGGCAAGGGCGGCGAAATCGACGTGGGAGGTGAGGTCGGCTTCGCCGGGATTGGCCAGCACATCTTCGTGATTGTGCTTGCGCAGGGCCTGCAGCGTGTCGCCGACACCCGGCCGCAGGTGGCCATAGTCAGGGAACAGTCCGGCGCCGCCATGACTGGATATGCGCTTGGCGATGGCTGCCATCAGGGCGGAGCGGGCCGGCGCCACTTCGGCGATCGCACCTTGTGGTGCCTCGCCGGCGTCGGCGGGGAGCAGCGTCGGGTCGACCGAGCCGGCGCCGGCGAAGAAGCAAAGTTCGTCCTTGTCGTCGAGGCCGACCATGCGCTCGCGCCAGCCGGAGCCGGCACGGACGAACTGGCGGATGGGCACAGCGTCGAACAATTCGTTGCCGACGATCAGCAGCGGCTGCCGTGGCAGCGTGTCGATTGTTTCGTGCCAGCCAACCGCGAAGGGCGTCGCGCCAAGCGTCTGTTTCTGGATCTCGGCGAGGCGCGGGCTGGTCTCGACCATTGCGAAGGCAGCGCCGTTGGCCAGGTCAGGTTCGAGCCGTGACAAGGTACGCAGCATGTCCTTCATCAGCGTGCCACGGCCGGGACCGATCTCGGCGATGGTTACCGGCATCGGCCGGCCGATCGCAGCCCAGGCCTGGTAGAGCCAGACGGCGACGAGTTCGCCGAACATCTGGCTGATCTCCGGCGCGGTGATGAAGTCGCCGGCGGCGCCGAAGGGCTCGCGCGTCGTGTAGTAGCCGTCCGCGGGGTCGAACAGGCACAGCGCCATATATTCGTTGACGGGGATCGGGCCCGTCGCCTCGATCAGGTCGACGATGCGGGTCTTCAGCCGCGTCATGTCGCCTGCGGCTCTGCTTGCGTCACCGGCCTGGCGGTTGCCATCGCCCAGATGCCGGCCAGCACCATAGGCGTCGACAGGATCATGCCCATGGTCAGCCAATTGGTGCCGAGGAGGTAGCCGAGCTGCTGGTCGGGCTCACGGAAGAACTCGACGAAGATGCGCGACAGGCCATAGCCGCAGATGAAGGCACCGCCGACGAAGCGCGGCGTCTTCAGCTTGAGGCGCGAATGGGTGAGGATGCGCAGCACGAGGAACAGCACGACGCCTTCGAGCAGGGCCTCGTAGAGTTGGCTGGGATGGCGGGCAAACGGCCCGCCATTGGGGAATTCGATTGCCCAGAGCACGTCCGTCGGCCGGCCCCAGAGTTCCGAATTGATGAAGTTGGCGACACGCACCAGGCCAAGGCCGACCGGCACGCCGGCGGCCACGACATCGAACAGCGACCAGGTGCGGATGCCGCGCTTGAACGAAAACAGCGTCATGGCGAGGATGACGCCGAGCAGGCCGCCATGGAACGACATACCGCCTTGCCAGACGGCGAAGATGTCGAGTGGATGGGCAACGTAGCGCGCCAGATCGTAGAACAGGACGTAGCCGGTGCGGCCGCCGAGCACGACGCCGATGGCCGCCCAGACGATGAAGTCGTCGAGGTCCTCCGGCTTCATCGGCAGGATGCCGTCGGGCCACAGCTTCGGGTTGGCGGCGAGCCGTTTGGCGTACCACCAGGCGAACAGGATGCCGACGATGTAGCCGACGCCGTACCAGTGCACCGCCAGCGGCCCGATCTGGATGAGGATCGGGTTGATGTTGGGAAACGGCAGCGAGGCCAGCGGCAGCAGGAAATATTCGTTCAACGGGGAGCTCTCGGTTGCGAACGCGTTTGGGCGCGGACCATGCGGCAGGGTTTTGGCAGGGTCAAGGCAAGGTGGTCGGCGTCAAAGGTCGGATCGGATCACCCTTGCAGGCCCATCGCGCCGTGCAGACGGTGCGCTCAATCCCGAGGCTTGGCGGCCACCAACTGCCGCAACGCGTCGTTGATCCTATCCTGCCAGCCGGGCCCATCTTCCTGGAAATGATCGAGTACGGCCCGGTCGATCCGGATCGAAACCAGCTCGCGGACATTCGGCGCGGAGGAAGCTTCGCGAATTGGCGGTGCCGGCTTCTTCACCGGTTTGAAGGCAGCTTCGGCGGCTGCCATCGGATTTGTCGGTCGGCGCGGGGGCGTTGCCATTGGTTGACCCTGACTGAAAGCGACTCATGCTCGACGCAAGTCGCGAAGAAACATCACAATAGGCGACTTGGCGCCATTTCGTATAGAAGGAACTGCTCGAGAGTCCCTGCCGGCGCAGATGCTACTTCGGCGATTTCACCAGCAATGCCTTGTACTTGGCTTCAAGGCGGTCAAACACCTCTTCGGCTGGTTTGACCCGCCCTGCGTCGGCATCGCTGATGCCTTGGGCAAGCGCTGCGTCCAGCGCGGCAAGGCGTCGGTCCAATTCCGCATTAATGGCCACAGAAGACTCCCGTCAAAATGCTCTTACCATGATGATGGTAACAGCTCTTGGCTTATCAGTTCAGATCAAATCGCATCCGACTTGATGCCGCACTAGCCCTAAACCTTCTTGCATTCGGCGCGCCGCGCCACTACGTCAATTTCAGCAACCGAGGATTTGCCATGTCGACCGGACCGAACCGCATTCTCGATGAATTCGCCAAGCTGATGACCGATGCCGCAGGTGCCGCGCAAGGCGTTCGGCGCGAGGTCGAGACCGCCTTCAAGGGCCAGGCCGAGCGTATCCTCAACACGATGGATGTGGTGCAGCGCGAGGAATTCGAGGCCGCGCGCGAGATGGCCGCCAAGGCCCGGGACGAGAATGCCCGGCTTGCCGCCCGTATTGAATCGCTCGAAGCCAGGCTCGCCGAACTGGCCGGTGATGCCGCACCGGCGGCGGCGGCAAAGCCTCGCGCAAAAAAATAATCGTTAAACTTTTCCACATAGTGCGAGTCTGAAAAGCGCTTTGCCGTGAATCGCTTAACGGCATTGCATGAATCTTTGTGACAGCGCCTTTCCACATGCGAATGCCGCAGTGCGAAAAATTGGGCTGTTCACGCGACTCCCGATCAATAGACTGAATTTGTTGCATGATTCGGAGCAGGGTCATGCGGCCGGGCGGTGGGGTCCGGTCTGGGGTCTTTGCGTCGAGAAGCAGTCTTTTGCGCGAAGAAAGTCCTGGCCGTCCGAGTTCTAGATCAGATTGTTCGTTGTGTGTGCCCTCCCGCGGAGCGTGTGGCGGCGCTCCTCAGAACGACAGGAAGCATTCCATGGAACTTCTCGAACTCGAATTCTCCCGCGAAATCCATCCGGTGGATGTTATCGAGCAGGTGGCCCACAACAACGACTGGTCCTTCGAACGGGCCGGCGACGACGAGATTTCGATCTCGGTTGCCGGCAGTTGGACCGACTATCACGTGTCCTTCTCCTGGATGGAGGATTTCGAGGCGCTGCATCTGGCCTGCGCCTTCGACATCAAGGTGCCGGAGACCCGCGCGCTGGAAGTGATGCGGCTGTTGTCGCTGATCAACGAGCAGATGCTGTTCGGCCATTTCGATCTCTGGGAGCAGGAAGGCGCGATCATGTTCCGCCAGTCGCTGCTTTTGGCCGGCGGGGTCGAACCGTCGAGCCAGCAGGTCGAGGTGCTCTTGTCCTCGGCGCTGGAAGCCTGCGAATGCTATTTCCAGGCGTTCCAGTTCGTCGTCTGGTCGGGAACTTCGGCCAAGGACGCGCTGGCCGGCGTGCTGTTCGAGACCTATGGCAACGCCTGAACCCCTGTAGGCAGACAAGACCGAGATGAGTTCGAGCAGCGAGCGCAAGCCGCAGATCAGTTTTGCCGACTTCGATCGTGTCGACATCCGCGCCGGCACGATCGTCGAGGCCGAACCGTTTCCGGAAGCGCGCAAGCCGGCCTTCAAGCTGAAGATCGATTTCGGGCCCGATATCGGCATCAAGAAGTCGTCGGCGCAGATCACCAAATACTATACGCCGGAAACGCTTGTCGGCCGGCAGGTGTTCGCGGTGGTCAATTTCCCGCCGCGCCAGATCGGGCCGTTCATGTCGGAAGTGCTGACGCTGGGTTTTCCCGATGAGGAGGGCGCCGTGGTGCTCGGCGCCATCGAGCGCAAGGTGCCGGACGGCGGACGGCTGTTTTAGGGAACCCACCGCCGCGTTCCTTGACGCCCCCCTCTGCCCTGCCGGGCATCTCCCCCTCAAGGGGGGAGATTGGCAGCTTCGTCCCACCGCTTCTTTTGCAGCGTTGAAAATTGGCGAAAGCAGTCACGACATCTAATCTCCCCCCTTGAGGGGGAGATGTCCGGCAGGACAAAGGGGGGCGCCGTCCCGCTGCGTTTTCAGATCAGCCTTCGTCAGGCTGCCAGCTTCCGTGTCCTGCCCAGTGCCTCCTCGACCGCATCGAGAAACATCTCCGCGCAAGCCTTCCAGCTGTAGCGCATGGCGCGTTCTCGAGCCTGAGTACGGTCGACGTTGAGGGCGGCAAGCGCTGCCTCGCGCAAATCGTTCGAGACCGCGCCGCCAAAGCCGTCGCCGACGATGTCGATCGGCCCGGTCACCGGATAGGCGGCGACCGGCGTGCCGCTGGCCAGCGCCTCGATGATGACGTTGCCAAAGGTGTCGGTGCGGCTGGGGAAGACGAAGACGTCGGCCGAGGCATAGATCTCGGCCAGTTCGTCATTGGGGCGGTGGCCCAGGAAATGCGCCTGCGGGTACCTTGCCTTGAGCTTGGTGAGTTCCGGTCCCTCGCCGACGATCACCTTGCTGCCTGGCAGGTCGAGGTCGAGAAAGGCGGACAGGTTCTTTTCGATGGCGACGCGGCCGACGCAGAGGAAGACGGGGCCGGGAAAGCCGAGGTCCTTGCGCTTGTCCGGGCGGAAATGGTCGGTGTCGACGCCGCGCGTCCACGGCCGCAGCTTGTTGAAGCCGCGCGCCGAAAGATCGTCGGCGAGCGACTGGGTGGCAACCAGCGTGCCCTGGCCGGAATTGTGGAAATCACGCAGCCAGCGATAGGCCCAGCTCTCCGGTACCGGCAGGCGGGCGCTGAGATATTCAGGAAAGCGCGTGTGGTAGCTGGTGGTGAACGGCCGGCCGGCATTGCGGCAATAGCGCCGCGCCATGATGCCGAGCGGCCCTTCGGTGACGATGTGGATGTGGTCGGCCTTGTAGGCATCGATCAGTCGCGCGACGTGGCCGGGCGTGGTCAGCGCCAGCCTGATGTCGGGATAGGTCGGCAAGGGCAGCGTTCGGAAGATGTTGGGTGTCAGGAAATCCACCGCGACGTCGAAGGATTTCAGGGTTTCGGTGAGCCGCTCCAGCGTATGGACGACGCCGTTGACTTGTGGGCGCCAGGCGTCGGTGACCATCAAGATGCGCATGGCGGCCCTTTGCTGGAAAGGTCGACGGTTGCTTTGAGACGATGCCGGAACGGCGACCCGCCTGCTGCCCGCGCTTGGCTCCAGCGCACCTTGGCGGGTACGGGATCGAAGTGAGGCGGCAAGGACGAATCAAGTGTAGTCGCGCGTTTCATGCGCGCTCTTGATCATGATTTCATGACGGGCGGATGAAGCAGCCTTCCGACTGGGCATGATCTCGGACAACGGTTTCCGTTTGTCCGAGAAAAGCCGGTTCTACTTTCCGGGATCGTGCCGCGGTCAGGCTGGAACCTTGATCACGGCCCGCAATCCGCCGAGCGGACTGTCGTCGAGGGTGATGTCGCCGCCATGGCTGCGGGCGATGTCGCGGGCGATCGACAGGCCGAGGCCGGTGCCGCTGGCGTCGAGGTTGCGGGCTTCGTCGAGCCGCACGAAGGGCTTGAACACCTCTTCGCGCCTGCCGTCGGGAATGCCCGGGCCGTTGTCGTCGATGGTGACGACAAGCGAGCCACGGCCATGGTTGGCGTTGACCTCCACCGTCTTGGCATAGCGGAAGGCATTGCCGATGACGTTGGACAACAGCCGGGCGAAGGCGTTCGGCCGCACATGCACGGTCGGATCGCCGACGAGCGTCGTCGACAGTTTGCATTTGCGCAGGGCCGCTTCTTCGCCGAGCTTCTGGAAATAGGCTTCGAGGTCGAAGCGTCCCGGGTCTTCCGAGGCCTCGCCTCGGGCAAAGGAGAGATAGCCTTCGAGCATCGACTGCATGTCGTCGATGTCCTGGTTGAGGGCTGCCTTGGTCTCGGCTTTGCCGCCGGCCAGCGCCAGCTGCAGCTTGAAGCGGGTGAGGATGGTTCTCAGGTCATGGCTGACGCCGGTCAGCATGGCGGTTCGCTGTTCGATCTGGCGCTCGATGCGCTCGCGCATCTGGATGAAGGCAAAGCCGGCGCGGCGAACCTCTTCGGCCCCGCGCGGGCGAAAATCGCGCGGCATCGGCCGGCCCTTGCCGAAGCTCTCGGCGGCTTCGGCAAGCGTCAGGATCGGCCGGATCTGGTTGCGCAGGAAGGGGATGGCGATCATCAGCAGCACCAGCGAGGTGCCGACCATCCAGATCAGGAAGATGTGGGTGTTCGAGGCATAGGCCTGGCTGCGGCGCACGAAGACGCGCAGCACCTTGCCCTCGAGCTGGACGCGCACCTCGACGATGTTGGAATTGCCGACCGTGTCGATCCAGAACGGGCGGTTGATCTGGCGGGTGATCTCGGCCGAGAGGACGTCGTCGAGGATCGAGAAGAAGGGCTTCGGCCCAGGCGGCGGCAGGGGGTCGGGCGGCAAGAGGTCGACCTTCAACTGCATGCGGTCCTGCGCGATGCGGATGATGTTGGCGTAGTCGGCATCGTGCGGATAGGTCTCGATCAGATCGATGATGGCGGCGATGTCGCGCACGGTGGCTTGCGACAGCCGCTGCGTCACGGTCGCCCAATGACGCTCCATGAAGACGAAGGCGACGACCGATTGCAGAAGGATCATCGGCGCAATGACGATGATCAGCGAGCGCGCATAGAGGCGCTTGGGCATGTAAAGCGAAACGAGCCGCCAGAACCGGTTCCAGATGCGCGGCACCGTCCTGAGAGTTCGCGTGGCGCGTGCGCTCAAGCCGTCATTTTCCGGCTGTTCCAGTTCCGTGGTCGCCATTGGCTCTTTTCATCCGCCGCCGGTACTCTATTCCACGCTGAGCCGATACCCAATACCGCGCACAGTCTGCAGCCAGACCGGGTTGGACGGGTCGCGCTCGATCTTGCGGCGCAGCCGGTTGATCTGGACGTCGATGGTGCGCTCGCCGACCTCCGAATCGTCGCCGACCAGTTCGTGGCGTGGAATGGTCTCGCCGGCGCGCGCGGCGAAGATCGCCAGGATCTCCTGCTCGCGGTCGGTCAGCTTCAGCGCCTCGCCGCCGCGCTTCAGTTCGCGACGGGCGATCTGGAAGGTGTAGGGGCCGAAGACCAGCTGTTCGACCTTGGGCGTCGTCGCCGGGCCGCCGCGGCGCAGGATGTTGTTGATGCGCAGGATCAGCTCGCGCGGATCGAAGGGTTTTGGCAGATAGTCGTCGGCGCCGGCCTCCAATCCGGAGATGCGGCTGTCTGTTTCCGACAGCGCCGTCAGCATCAGGATCGGCACGTTCTTTTCGGCGCGCAGCGATTTGGTGAGATCGACGCCGCTTTCGCCCGGCATCATCACGTCCAGCACGAGCAGGTCGAAATCGAGGCCGGCGAGCTTGCGCCGGGCTTCGTCGGCATTGCCGGCAACGGTGACGCGAAAGCCGTTCTCGGTCAGATATTGCTTGAGAAGATTGCGGATGCGGGTGTCGTCGTCGACCACAAGCAGATGCGGCGCGTCGTCGTCCGGTGCGGCCGCCTGATCGACCCTCTCAGTGCTCTCCATGGCTTTTCCCTGACATTTTTGCGGACCCAACGTCGATCTGGGCTCTCAGTTCCGGATTGACCATCGCTTCGAGGAAGCGTTCCACCAAGGTCCGTTCGGTGGCTCCGGAATCTTCCAATGCAGCACGGATGCGGCGCGACTGTGGCCGCGCCAGGGCCAGAGCCAGCGCACGGCCCTTGGCCGTCGGATAGAGTTCGCGCTGGCGGCGGTCGCGCGGACCTTGCAATTGCACGACATGGTCGGTGTCGATCAGTTGCTTGAGCACGCGCGCCAGGCTCTGCTTGGTGATCTTGAGCACGTCGAGCAGTTCGGCGACCGTCAGGCCGGGCCTGCGGTTGACGAAATGCAGCACCCGGTGGTGGGCACGGCCGAAGCCGTAATCGGCCAGGATCTGATCGGGATCGGAGGTGAAGTCGCGATAGGCGAAGAAGAACAGCTCGATGATGGCGAAGTCGATGCCGTCCTCGTCGGAGATCGCGGTCCTGATCGGTTTCCCTGCGTGGCTTCGATCCGTCATCATTTCTCCATGGGAAAGGGATATTATGTCAGTACTATTGACGTAATTTCCCTGCAATGGTAATTTTTGACAAGCTTTTGGGCGGATTGCGAACGAAAAGGCAAGGCAAGCCGGTTTTTCCGGAACTTCCTGAGTTTGCCAGAGCGTGAATATCCGCTTACGCTTCGAGACACCGGCCGGCGTCTCCAAACACATGGCACGGCCAAAAAGAACACGCAACGACACTAACGATATGCGGGCCACGGCCCGCGGGAGGTTACCATGGCATCCGTTCCCTTCGACCAACTGGACGGCTTCATCTGGATGAACGGCGAGTTCGTCCAGTGGGGCGACGCCAAGATCCACGTGCTGACGCACGGCCTGCACTATGCCAGCGCCGTCTTCGAGGGCGAGCGCGCCTATGGCGGCGAGATCTTCAAGCTCAACGAGCACACCGAGCGCCTGCATGAATCGGCGCGCCTGCTCGGCTTCAAGATTCCCTACTCGGTCGCCGAGCTCAACGACGCCTCGACCACACTCTTGAAGAAGCAGGGTTTCCAGGACGCCTATGTCAGGCCGATCGCCTGGCGCGGCAGCGAACAGATGGGTGTTTCGGCGCAGAACAACCGCATCAACTGCGCCATCGCCATCTGGCAGTGGCCGAGCTATTTCGACCCGGCGCAGAAGCTGAAGGGCATTCGTCTCGACGTCGCGGAATGGCGCCGGCCCGACCCGCGCACGGCGCCGTCCAAGTCGAAAGCCGCCGGCCTCTACATGATCTGCACCATGTCCAAGCACGCCGCCGAGGCCAAGGGTTATGCCGACGCCATGATGCTCGACTGGCGCGGGCAAGTCGCGGAAGCAACCGGCGCCAACATCTTCTTCGTCAAGGACGGCAAGATCCATACGCCCATGCCCGACTGCTTCCTCGATGGCATCACCCGCCGCACGGTCATTGGCCTGGCCAAGGATCGCGGCCTTGAGGTCATAGAACGCGCCATCATGCCGGAAGAGCTTGAGGGCTTCGAGCAATGTTTCCTGACCGGGACGGCGGCGGAAGTAACGCCGGTTTCGGAGATCGGACCTTACCGATTCGAGGTCGGTGAAATCGCCAAGAATCTCATGAACGACTATTCTGTCGCGGTTCAGCCGAAGCACGCGATAGCCGCAGAATAACGAAACTCACAGCTTTTCGCGCAAGTAGGGGCGGTTTTCGGGCCGCCCCTTTTATTTCAGCGTTTCTGCATTTGACTTTCGTCCAATTCGGCGTCTCATGATGCTGTCGGCCCGGGAGGCTGGCAGCTATGGAGGGACTAATCATATGGACATGAACACGCTTCTTCCGATCATCATACAGGTGATTACAGGCATCATCGGTGGTCAGGCGGTCGGTGCGGCGCTCAAGACGGCAGCGATGGGTCAGCTTCCCAAAATCCTGGGCGGCGCCATTGGCGGTGTCGGCGGTGCGGCGATCCTCGGCAGCCTGCTCGGCGGCACGGTCGATCCGGCAGCGGCAGCGGCGGCAACGAGCGGTCTCGGCAGCGCGCTCAACCTGCAGAACATCGTCGGCGGCGCCGGCGGCGGCGCGATCCTGACCGGCATTCTTGGCGCGGTCATGGGCGCCATGAAGAAATAAGCCTGTCATCTCGGACTGGCCAAGTGGGCGGCTTCGGCCGCCCATTTCCATTTCGAAGCGCCATTTCTGTTTTGAGGCGCCATTTTTGTTTTTGAAGTGCCACTTTTGTTTTTGAAGCGACTGGTTGTTCGTCTCTTCGAGGGTGGACGCCCTTCGCCGCTGCCTCTACATGACGGCCGAGATAGCGAAAGGACGATCATGGGTCAGCTCAATGCCGGCATCGTGCCGGTCACACCGTTCCAGCAGAACTGCACCATTCTGTTCGACATGGACGATAAGCACGGCGTGGTCGTGGATCCGGGCGGCGACATCGACAAGGTGCTGGCGGTGCTGAAGGACAATGCGATCACTGCCGGGGCGATCTGGATCACCCACGGCCACATCGACCATGCCGGCGGCGCGATGGACTTGAAGGAGGCACTCGGTATCGAGATCATCGGTCCGCATGCGGCCGACAAGCCGTTGCTCGACAATCTGGCGAACCAGGGCAGGCGCTACGGCATCGACGGTTCGCGCGATTGCGTCCCCAACCGGTTCCTCACCGAGGGCGAGACCGTATCGTTCGGCGGTCATGTGTTCGAAGTGCTGCACTGCCCGGGTCATGCGCCTGGCCATGTCGTCTACTACAACCGCGCGGCCAAGTTCGCCCATGTCGGCGACGTGCTGTTCCGCGGCTCGGTCGGCCGCACCGACCTGCCGGGCGGCGACCACGCGACGCTGATCGCGTCGATCAAGGACAAGCTGCTGCCGCTCGGCGACGATATCGGCTTCATCTGCGGCCATGGCCCCGGCGGCCGTTTTGGCGAAGAGCGCAGGACCAATCCGTTCCTGACTTGAAATCCTTCGGACTGGATCCGAGCCGACCTCAGAAAGTTCCGAAGTGGCAACACAACAAAAAAGCGCCGGCCATGCAGCCAGCGCTTTTTTGTGGGGCAGGGAAGCCTCAGTTTGCGGTGCAGAAATGCTGCTCGCCGTCATTGCCGGTGAAGGTGCCGGTACGCGAGTTGAAGCTGCGGTAGCGGTCGGAGCAGTACTCGTACCAGTCACGCGTCCACGGTTCGGCATAACGGTCGGCGTAGACCACCCGCGGCTCCGCGTAGTAGCGGCGGACCGGGGCCGGACGAACCACGACGTCACGATCGTAGTAACCGTCATCGTAGTAGCGGTCAGCGTCGGGCGGCGGCCGGTCATTGGCCAACGCGCCACCGATCAGGGCGCCGGCGGCGAGGCCGAGGACGCCGGCGGCAATGGCATCGCCATTGCCGTGATGGCCGTGATGGCGCCAGTCACGCGCGTTGGCAGCGGGCAGGGCCGCGAGCATGGTGGCGGCAACGGCGGTGGACAGCACGGCTGTCTTGAAAATTCGGTTCATCTTGGTCTCCTTCGTACCGGGCCGTGCAGTTTGCAGGGGATGCGGTCCGGCTTTACCAAAGACTAATATGCGACCGTGGCTGAACGGAGGCTGAACGGATTTCGACGGGTCGATCCAAAAAACGCTCGGAATCGAGCAGAACCGCCCTGTCGGGATCCGATCTGTATCCGAAGCCGGCTCAGCCGACCGACAGGTTGACGGCCTTGGGCCCTTTGCCGCGCTTGTCCGGCTCGGTGTCGAATGTCACTTTCTGCCCATCTTCGAGACCGGGAAGACCCGACGCCTGCACGGCCGAAATGTGGACGAAGACATCCTTCGCGCCATCGTCCGGCGTGATGAAGCCGAAGCCCTTGGCATGGTTGAAGAATTTGACGGTGCCGGTCTGCGGCATGGGAAGCTCCTTTGATCCCATAAACTCCAGTCTCGGGTCGGCAAATGCCCGAGAGGAAATTTGTCCTTTATTTTAGCGTCATCGGCAAGAGAAAGTTTTACAGGCACTTAATGCGTTGTGGTGCATGTCGTTGACCCAAAACCGGATCCGGTTTTGGGCGACATGCATTCAAGCTGCGTCGCTGACATGAAAAAGGCGCGACGAAAATCATCGCGCCTTCCAAAAACTGTTTGCATGCCCAGGGCCAAGCCCTGGTGCCTCGTTCGCACATCCGCAGGGACGTGCGACGCGTCGACGGTTCAGGCCGCGCGCAGGTTGACGGCCTTCGGGCCCTTGCCCATACGGTCCGGCTCGACGTCGAAAGTGACCTTCTGGCCATCGACCAGCGTGCGCAGGCCCGAGGCCTCGATCGCGGAAATATGGACGAACACGTCCTTGGCGCCGCCGTCGGGCGTGATGAAACCGAAGCCTTTGGTCGCGTTGAAGAATTTAACGGTGCCGGTCTGGGCCATTGGGGAAACTCCTTCACCCGTTCAGTCTTTGGTGGTCCTGCCCGCCACTGGCGTCGAGGGCAGTTCCCGGTGGTTGCTTTCGGCAGTCATGCATTGGCGCATGGTCAAACCCCCCGCCGAAAAACGGGGCCGTCAGAGATTCACAGTATCGGGGAAAGGTCGTCCAAAACGTTCCGCTCTCCGGGTCGCAAATGCCCGAACACGGAATTTATCGCACGGAAACGTGAAGGTTGCAAGATAGCCTCGCGGGCCGCCACATTGGGCGCATCCCGACGCAAGAATCGACCGATCTGAACGTCGATCGGCCGCAGATAGGCCTCGTTGCCGGGCGGGTCATCGGCCCACGGCCATGGTCAAGCATAGGCCAGCGACATCGGCGGCGCGGACCGATCAC
>NZ_VFWQ01000017.1:0-133562 GCF_006442705.1 Mesorhizobium sp. B1-1-7
AACAAGGCCAAGCAGTTTCGCCGCATAGCCACACGCTATGACAAGCTCGCTGAGAACTACCTCGCAGCCCTTAAGCTCGTTGCCATCCGCATCTGGCTACGCAGTAATGAGTCTACGACCTGGACTTGGACCGGTGGCTGCCTTTCGTCAGACGGAAACATCCCCCGCGATGGTGCCACGGCAGGCCACTTGCAGGCGAACGAAGAAACCGGCGAAAAGTTTCCAAGATGCAAAACAATATTTGATAAAACCCGCCGCCTACGGCGCGTCTATCCGGAACTTTCCCTATCCCGACCCCGTTCCGGGCCTGACCGTTGCTTATACGGTCATAAGGCAACAGGGAAGGATCCTACCATGAACATCAAGATGATCTGTTTTGGCGCGATGACGCTTTCTATGGTCGCTGGCTCGGCTCTTGCCGCAGGCAATACCGGCACGTCCGCTCTCGACGACCCGGCCAAGATGCAGCCCTTCTACACCGACTCCAGCATGAAGACGCTGCGCAGCAACGACGACTTCGTCAAAGCCTGGAAGGCCCTGACGCCGGAAGACCAGACCGCTATGATGACGGCCTGCGCCGACGAGGCCAAGAACGCCAACCCCACCAACACCCATCCTGAATTCTGCAGCAGCGTGAAGCAGAACGGCGGCAGCAAGTAACCCGCCGTTCGCCTTAACAGGCAAACAGCCCCGTTCGCGGGGCTGTTTTTGTGACTGTCGGGCATTGGTGCTCGTCCGCCGCCGTACGCCATTGCCGCTCCGCTGCCCTGTGGCGCCCGCCTCCTTTTTCTGGCCATGTTGCATTGCGATAATTTTGTTGCATTGCGATATCGACCGTCCCGGCCGACATTGCATCGAGCTGGGCTGGCGGGCTGGGCTTGCACGAAGGAGGCCTCGTGTCGGCATCGTTCCGGCCGGACATACAAGGGTTGCGCGCGCTCGCCGTCGGCGGCGTCGTTGCCTATCATTTCGGGCTTACGGCGCTGCCCGGCGGCTTCGCCGGCGTCGACATCTTCTTCGTCATTTCCGGCTGGCTGATCACCACGCATCTGATGCAGGAGATCACGGAGACCGGCCGGCTCGATCTCTGGCGCTTCTATGCCCGCCGCGCCCGGCGCCTTCTGCCCGCCGCCCTGTTCGTCATCCTGGTCACGCTGGCTGTCGGCTACTTCATCCTGGCGCCGCAGGAACAGGCGCTCTATTCGCGCGGCGCCATGTATGCCAGCGCCTACGCGATCAATCTGTGGCTGCTGCGCTGGTCATTCGACTATTTCGCCGCCGATGCCTTGAGCAACCCCTTCATCCACTTCTGGTCGCTGTCGGTGGAGGAACAATTCTACCTCGTCTGGCCGACGCTGCTTCTGCTCGCCGCCTGGCTGCGCCCTGGCCGGCGAACCGCCGTGGCGGTGATCGGCGTGGCCGGCCTCGCCTCTTTCGCCGCTTGCTTGTGGCTGACCAGCCTCTCGCCGGCCTGGGCCTTCTATTTCTCGCCGCTGCGCGCCTGGGAGTTCGCCGCGGGCGGCCTGGCAACGCTGGCGCCGACGGCCTCGTGCCGGCCGCAACTGCGGGCCGCGCAGGGCTGGCTCGGCCTGGCGCTGATCGCGGCGGCCTACCTTTGCTTGAGCGAAGACCTGCCCTTCCCCGGCTGGTACGCTCTGTTGCCGGTTGCCGGCACGGTGCTGGTGCTGCTGAGCGGCGCTGGCGAGCGGGAACTGACAGGCTGGCGGGCGCCCGCCGCCGCACTGTCGCTGCCGCCGCTGCAATGGGTCGGCGCGCTCTCCTATTCGCTCTATCTCTGGCACTGGCCGGTGATCGTCTATGCGCAAATGCTGGTGCCGGATCTCAATGCGTCGCAGCGCCTCGGTTGCGGCGCGCTGGCGCTGGCGCTGTCGGTGTTCAGCTATCACCTGATCGAGAACCCGGGACGGCGTTTCGGCTGGCTGACGGCCGGCGCCCGGGCGTTGGCACCCGCGCTGGCGCTGACGGGTGCCGGCGTGGCGGTGGCCTATGCCAACGCGCATCTGGCCACCCGCAACATCGACCCCGCGCAGCGCGGCATCAAGCAGGCGGCCGAGCAGCCCTCAACCGCGCGCGCCCTCGACAAGAGCTGCCTGCTCGATTTCAACACGGTGAAGCCGAAACCCTGTGCGTTCGGCCCAGCCGACGCAGCCCACACCATCGTGCTGTTCGGCGATTCGCATGCCGACCACTGGTCGACGCCGCTGGTCGAGGCGGCCAAACGCAACAACACCAAAGTGGTCACCTACCTCAAATCCTCGTGCCGGGCCTCGCGGCTTTCGACCTTCAACGCGGTGCTGAAGCGCTACTACACCGAATGCGACGCCTGGCGCGAACAGGCGATTGGAGAAATCATCCGCCGCAAGCCGCGCCTGGTGGTGATCTCGGAATTCTCTTTCGGCAATCTGACCCGCGACATGCCCGACGCCACCCGCGAAGCCGAGACCGCGCGCTGGCAGGCCGGCCTGCGCTCCACCTTGCAGGCCTTCAGCCAGGCCGGCGTCGAGACCGCCGTCATCCGCGACACGCCGATCAGCGACAGCTTCGCCGACTCCTGCGTGGCCCGCGCCCTGTGGTGGCGCGAGGCACCCTCGCGCTGCGACACGCCAAGGGCCGAGGCCGCCAATGACGGGGTGGCGGCGGCCGAGCGCGCCGTGGTGAAAAGCGTGCCCGGCACGCTTTACGTCGACCTGACCGACCGCTTCTGCGGCGCCACCGAATGCCACGTCTTCATCAACGGCAAACTCGCCTTCCGCGACCGGCACCATCTGGCGACAGCCTTTGCAAAAACGCTGGAAGGACCACTGGAGAAGGCGCTGTTTTAGGGAAGTGGAAGAGCGCTCTTTCCTTCTCCCTGTGGTCGAGCGTTACGCGCATGGGAATATGGAGGCAGCCAAACCTTGGGGGGCATGTTGGCCTCTTGATCTACATCATAACCTTCGCAGTCGGCCTCGTCGTGCTGCGTCGATCTCGGCTGCCAAAGCCAACCGAAATCGACGCGGATTGGGCTCGGTAGCCAAGACACGTTTCTGAGCCGCCCCCCTCACCGCCCCATTGCATCGGTCGCTCCGGTGAACGCCTGGTTCGTCACAGCTGGCGAATTTTCGGAACGAGGCTGCATCTCGGGAGTTTATATTAGGCCAACCTTGAAAAGGAGGTAGCCATGAAGAAGCTCCTACTCGTCTCGGTTATCGCCATTGCTTCGGCGGCGGCGATGATCGCCCCGGCGGATGCGCGCAGTCACGTTTTTATCGGCATCGGCGGCGGCTATAACGATTATTACGGCAACGATTATTACGATGGCTATGGCGGTTATGGCAGTCGCTACGTCTATAGCCCCTACGACGACGACTACGACAACGGCTACAGGCCGGGTTATTTTTATCGGCACCACCGGGGTTATTCCTACAGGCACCACCGTTGCCACATCGAAGTGGTCAGACACTGGCGCCACCACCACAGGATCGTTGAGGAAATCCGCGTCTGCGGCTGACCTGACCTTCTGAAACTGACCCGGCCGGCATCTGCCGGTCGGGTTTTTGCGCCGTTATCCCACGCTCACCGCCCCATCATCATCCCGTAGTGCACCGCCAGCAGATCCAGCCCCACCTTCAAGAGCTTGGTCACAACGTCCCGGCCCTCGTCGGTCTGTTCGGCCAGGCTCTTGATCGACCCGCCGGCACAGCAGACCTTTTGCACCACGGCGGCGACCTCCCAGTGGCCGAGCGCCCTTGTGGCGGCGGCGTTGGCGCGGCCGGCGTCCAGCACGCTGTCGGCAATGCCGCCGCCCTGGCGACCGCCGTCGACGCGTTCGGTCCAGCGCATGGGCTTGACGCTCGCCTGCTGGCTGCACTGGAAATCCTCGCGGTAGCGCTGGCCGGCCTCACGCTGCTGGCGCGACAGCGAGGTGATGCCCGTGAGCGGATCGACATTGCGCACCCGTACGATGCCGCCGGTGGAGGTGAAACCGTCATTCGACACTTCGTAGACGCGCCGTGCCTCCTGCGTTCCGGCGTTGAGCCGCTTGCGGCCGAAGGCGTCATCCCTTAGCGCGAAATCGTGGCCGACCTCGCGGCGGATGCGCACCTGCTCGGCCTCGCCCTTCGGCAGTTTCGGCGCCTGCGGTTTGGCGGCTTTGGCTTTTTTGGGCATTGGTTGGCTCCTTGGGTTCTTGGGGTGGTTGGAGAGGCTGGCGGGATGATCATCCCGTCGGCTTCGCGAGCGCTTGCGCCCCACGCCTCGCCACCGGTTCGTGCGGTGGAGAAGGACATCATGTCGCCGACGAAATCGGAGACGGGGAGCGGCATAAACGGCCGTTCGCTCATGCCCGCCTCCGCGCCGCGCTCATGGTCACGGTTGATGGAACCAGCCTCCAGCCCGCACGTTGTTTCGCGTCGATTCCAAGGAGAGAATTGCCGATGACGGCCTTCATGCCCGTGACGCTGCGCTTCTGCGACAACAAGACCATGTTGGTCGGCTCGGTGGCCGATGCCGCGACGGCGCTTCGGCAGCAATGGCCCGACAAAACCTCGCCCGGCTATCTCGACGCCGCACGGCTGGTGCGGCTGGCGGTCGAGGGCAGTTGCTGCCCGCGCACCGCCTTCGAAGCATTCATCCGCGCCGCCGGGCAGCAGGGCATATTGGTGGCCAGGCGGAGAAGCCGTGCGCATGACTGGCTGGACGCCGCCGCCCGCCCGTGAGGCAGGTCCGACCGCCATGCAACCGCCTGCTGGTCTCGCGCGTTTATGAGCGTCGGCTTGAAAGCCGCGCGCACTGCAAGACCGAAGGTGAACGCCGTGGGTACGATGAAAACCGGAGTGCCGCTTAAAGTCTGCCTGGACGGCCATGTCGAGGAGATCGACAACGTGGCCGACGCCGCCGATTTCCTGCAACGCTGGCCGATCGAGCGGCGCGGCCACGTCTACCGCAGCGCGCTCAACGCCTGCAGCGCGGCCATTGCCGCGCAGATATCGGAATCCGATGCGATAAAAGTGTTCACAGGCTTTGCCCGTGTCGCCGGCATTTTGGTTGGAGACAGCGGTCCGGCGATGACGCTCGAGGCCCGGACAGCGCAAAGCCGCCTGCCCAAACAGGGACGGCAGATGCCGAAATAGGGCGGCGAGAGTTCGTTCGTGCCGGGCTTGTTTCATTTGAAATCCTCAAATCCGCCGGCTGGCGGACACCTGCACGATTTGCGTTCGCGTCCCTTCGGTTATCCGGGCGTTACCCCGCAAACCCGCCGCTGGAATCGCGCCTGGTGATAGCTGCAATAGCTTTTCAGCGCCTTGATGCGCATGCCGCAGCACAGCATGTCGGCGCCCGGCCGCCCGCCTGGTGCATCCTTCTCGGGGTCTTCCTCCAGCGCCATGTCCAGCGGTGCGCGGCAGCGGGAAAACAGGCAGTCGATGAACCGCATCGCCACGCCATGCGGCTGACGGCCGATGGGTACGCGCTGCGGCGCCGGCACCTCCAGGCGATAGGCCTCGCCATCGGCGATCAGCACACCCACCTCGCGCACCAACCGACGCGTAGGCAGCCAGGCCGGCGAAGGATCAGGCCTGGTCTGGATTTTGCGAGCGGCGCCGCCCCCGGCCATTTGTGCGTCGGGCAATTTTTCCACGGCAACCTTGCCGGTTGCCCTACTCTTTTCCCGCGTTCGGCCTTGTCGCCTGCTCTTCACCGCAACCCGCTTGACGCTGGCCGGCGGTCCCCCGCGGTTGGCAAAGCCGACCGCACCCAGCATGGCGTTGCGGTGGACGATGCCGATGATGGCATTGCGCGAAACCGGGCTGCCGCGCAGCGCACTGAACGCGGCGGCGATCCTCGAGGCCGAAAGCCCCTCCTTCAGCCAGCGGGCGATCTCCTGCAGTTCGGCGTCTGTATAGCTTGCCATGTCCAGGCTCCATCCAAAGATCCGCCTTCGGCCACGCTTGAAAGCGCGCCGTCGGCCAGGCGTCAGGGTTGGGCCCGGTCTGGGCCGCGGTCAGGGTGTTCGATGCGAACGCCGGCTTCTCGCCGGCGATCAGCCGAAGCGGATCGATTGCCCGGCGAGGCGCGCAAGCCGCGCCTCGGCCGTCTTTCTATCGGAGGCGGACACCGCCCTGCCCGTTGCGGGCTCCAGCAGGATGACGGTGCCGTCCTGCGTGCGGATGCAGGATCGCCCGGGACACATGCGTCGAATTGGGGGCCGGAGCCGAGGGGAGCGGCGACTCCGGCCGTTCCGGTCGCCGCTGACGGGCGGACCGGACCCGAGGCTGGTGCAATCAAGCACGGGGCCTCGGGCTTCACTCCGGCCGGGGAGGAGGACGGCCGGAGCGGAAGGGAATGGCTGGCGACTTCAGCCGTCGGAAGCGCCTCGCAAGAGGCCGGCGCTACCGCGCCATCGAAGCTGGACAGGTTTTGCATGGCCAGATATAAGCATAACTCAAAAACATATGCAAGCCATTCTTTCATAGACGAGAGCAGCTTTCATCGCTCACATGGGTGCCATGGCAAAAACGGAACTGTCGATCAAGGTCGGGGCGGCGATCCGCCAGGCGCGCAAGCAACGCGGCCTGGTCATGCGCCACATCGCCGAGCACAACGACACCGATGTCGCCGCCGTCGGCAATTGGGAAACCGGCCGCAATCTGCCCAAGACCGAGAACCTGTTGAAGACCGCCGCCTTCCTGCGCGTCGACCCAGTCGCGCTCGGCCAAGGGCAGGTCGTCTTCCTCGACGATGCCGGTCCGGTGGCCGACGCCGAGATCGTCACCGATGCCGGGCCCCTGCCCGCCGGACCGATGGACATCGAGCTTCTGGGCGCGGCCGTCGGAGGCGACGATGGCGACTTCACCTTCAACGGCGAGGTTGCCGGCTACGTCCAGCGCCCGCCCGGTATCGCGCATCTGCGAAAAGTGTTTGCACTACACGTGCTTTCGGATTCCATGGTGCCGCGCTACGAGCCCGGCGAAATGCTCTATTGCGGCGGCCGCGATGCCGTCCCCGGCGACCATGTGGTGATCGAGACCTTCCCGGAAGAGAACGAGCGCAACGGCAAGGCCTTCATCAAGAAGCTGGTCAAGCGCACGGCGGGCGAACTGGTGGTCGAACAGTACAATCCGCCGAAGACACTGACCTTCAACCGCTACGCCATCAAACACGTATGGCGGGTTATACCGCTCAAGGAATTGCTGGGGTATTAGAAGCGGGCGCCCTTCCTTCTCCCCTTGCGGGAGAAGGTGGATCGGCGCGCCAGCGCCGAGACGGATGAGGGGTGCGTCACGGAATGAGGCGCTGGAGATCTTGCGCTCTCACCCAACTAGACCATTCTTGAGATCCATAGCGACGAGACGTCGGCGTTCCCTGGAACACCCCTCATCCGTATTGGCGCTACGCGCCAATCCACCTTCTCCCACAAGGGGAGAAGGAAGAACCAGCGCCACTCCATCAAGCCCGCCTCGTCCCCTCCAGCGGCACCTCGCGGTCGCTCAGCATTTGCGCTTCGCTGCGGACGCGCTGGCGCTCGTCGATGAACGCGGCCTGGATCGACACCGCCGTACCCGGCAGCCCGTCGGCGCGGCAGGCGGAACACACGATGCGACCCGAAAGCGCGGCCAGCGGCGTGTTGCCATTCACCCCGAACCGCTTCAGCTGATCGGCCCGCCACCACCTGTTGCGGCCGCAATCGGCGCATTCGACGGAGATCGAAGCGACCTGCGCCATTACTGCTTCCCTGCCCGGCAACGCCATCGCCCCTCCTCGTCTTTTGTTCGTGATTTGTTCTTATATTCCTGCGTTTTGCATCGAGAGTCGAGTCGCACTTTCAAGACTTTCCCAAAAGTTTCCCTTCTCCGTATTTTTGAGTTATGCTTGCGCGTCCTCACAGATGTGAGTCGGCCGGCGAGCGCCGCGCCAGACACGGGAGCCACGATGGATGACGCCGATTTCGCCCGCGCCTGCGGCTACACCGGCGACAGTCCTGCCTTGCTCCAGGCCTTCGAGGCGATCCGCCGCAACGGCATCGCGCACGCCCGGCAGGATCATCTCAGGCGCAAGGCCGTTATCGACGACCTGAAACAGTCGCAGCTCTTGTTCCTGGCCGCGATAGGCCCGGCGCTGACGGCGCAAGAAGCTATCGAGGACACCGCCCATTTCATCGCCTGCTGGCGCAACATGCCGCGCTGGCGCCAGGAGCGTCGCCTGCCCGATCTGGTCCGGGCCAGGCAGCAGCGGCTCGTGGCGCGCTTCTTCCGCCGCTACGCACACCGTCTGTGGGCGCTCGAAGCAGCCTGAGGCAGGCACGCCTGGACCAGCCATTTGCGGGTTCCATCAGTCGTTTTTTCTTTCTACATTGCCTACGGGTGGCTGTTCGTTCGACGTGCATAGTTTGGAATGTTCAAGACTGCCCGCTCAAGACTTCAGACCTGGATAACGGCCGGCGCGGGAACCATTGCCGCCCTGTTCGTCGCCGGCCTGATGGGAGCCTTCGGCGCCCTGCCCGCCCACGCACCGCCGCAACTGCCACCGGACACCCCCATCGATGCCGGGCGCTGGCGCGTGCGGCCGGTGCACGCCTATGTCAGCCATGCCAAGGTTTATGGCGTGCCCTTGAAGCCCGGCCAGAAGGCGCTGGTGCTGGAAGCCGACATGACCAACCGCACCGCCCAATCCGACAAGGCCTATTTCGACGTCTTCAAGCCGGACGGGATCGACCTGCCCGGCGGTCAGCCGATGATCGCGCTAACCCGCGATGCGACGCTGACGCCGGAACTGCACCCCGGCATGACCGAGCGCATGGCCTATGTCTGGCCGCTGGCCGGCGATGCGGCCGTCCCACCAACGCTCGCCTTCGGCATTACCGCCGAGATTCAAGCCGCGCGACAATCTCTACGGCACGCCCGGCTGGTACAATCCCTAGCGTCTCGGCACCGTCACCTTGCCGGTCGCCGATGTGCCGGCGACCGAGACGCCGGGGAGCGGATCATGAGAATCCGCGTCCTCGGCAATCTCGTGATTCTCGCCGCCACAGTCGCGCTGAGCTATGGCATGCAGGTCTCCAAGCCGCATTATGCCGACCTCACCGCGCCGATCCCGGTCGATGGCGCCATGCACGACACGGTGCGGGCACGCAGCTTCGATGTCCGCCTGGACAAGATCGTCTTTGCCCGCAAGCTCAAGACCAACCAGTTCGGCCAGGAGAAGCTTTTGACGACCGGCGGCCTGTGGGCGGTGGTGACGACAAACCTCGCCGCCACCGGCTCCTCCACCGCGATCGCCGACGGCACCTGGCAAGGCCCGACCGGGCTGCGCTACCACCAGACGGAGCGGCTCGGCTATCGCCAGGACATGCCGCCGCATGGTGTCGATCCGGGCCTCGAAAAACGCGGCCTGTTCGTCTTCGAAGTGCCATCCGACCAGATCCGCGGCGCCAGGCTGCTGATCGCCTCGCGTCGGTTCGGTCCGCTCGACGCCCAGGCCCGTATCAGTCTCGACGCCGTACAGACCGGGGCAGACGGTCAGCCGGCCGACATCGTACCGGAATTTGATCTGGACGCGCAGCAAGGTGGAACATGACCGCCGTTTCCACCAATGAGGAGCCAGCCACCACCAATGCGCAGGCCGAGAAAAAATGGCGCCGGCTCAGCCTGGCGGCACTTGCCATCCTGCTGCCGCTGACGCTGGCAGAGACCAGCTACGACAGCGTGCGCGCATGGCTGCGCGGCGAGGATCTCGTCGCCAGGGATGTCGACTTCGGCCAATCTGTGCCGTTCGGCGGCAGCGACTGGCGGCTGGCCGACCTGCGCGGCGGCAAGGCCGGCCGCTTGCCCGACCATGCCTTCGCCGTCATCGCCACCTTCTCCGTAACCATCGGCGACACCGACCTGCAGAAGCAGTGGCTGGGCTGCAAGCTGATGCTGACCGACGCCGCAGGGGCGCCGCTGGCTGCCCGACTTCATCTCGGGCGTCAGCCTGCCGGACGGCGTCATGAACTGCACCTCGGCGATCTTCTCCGGCGCCAGGAAGGGCGACGTCATCACTATCGGCGACATCTTCATCGTGCCCGAGGATGCCATCAAGACCATCCGCCCCGCCGTCGGACTCGGCAGCGAGCGGCCGTGGTACCTGCGTTTTCAGCGACCGCCGAAGTAGCTACTTTCTCCCCGTCACTATACGGGGAGAAATGCCCGGCAGGGCAATGAGGGGCAGCCAACGCTTCGGTAAGCGGCTGATTTGCCAAATGTCGCTGTCAGCGCCGGCTTGCATATCCAAGCTCAATTCTTTCGCGTCGGCGCCGCCCCTCATCCGCCTGCCGGCACCTTCTCCCCGTATAGCGACGGGGAGAAGAACGCTCTTCTACGCCGCGTCAGCCTTTACCGTCCCCATCCCCTTCGACAGCGAAAACGCCGTCTCCAGCACGGCGGCGAGAAAGCAAATCCGCAGCGGCTCGATCAGCATGCCGGTGGAGGAATCCTGGAACGGACTGCCGAACAGCAGCGTCACGCCGCGCGAGAAGATCTGCCAGACTTCGAGCTCGTGCGGGCCGATCAGCCGCGTCGCGCCCAGCCACAGCCAGGCAGCACCCCAGTCGAGCAAGCGGTAACCGACAACCAGCGTGCACAGAAGCACCAGGCTCGAACTCACCGTCAGCCGCACGCCGTTGGCGATCGGCAGGTAGCGCGAGCGGTAGCCCTTGACGAAATGCTCGACGAAGTCGCGCAGGAATTTCGGCAGGCCGGCATAGCGCTGGCCGAACCGCTCCAGCCGGCCGTGCACGCGCATCAGAGCGGCGTCGTCGCGCACATCATAGCCATAGATCAGCGCCGCCATGACCAGCCAGATCAGCGGCAGCAGCATGTAGAAGAAAAGGTTCACCGCGACCGTCGACGGCGCGATCGAGGTGATCTCGACCGGCACCACGGGTGCCGCCGTCGCCATCGGCACCGGGCCCGTCAGCCCGTCGACCGACGCCTGCACGGCCGACCAGAAATTGCGGCTCAACAGCCATTGCAGCGCCGAGTCCTTCCAGCGGCTGATCACGTAAAGACCGACGAAGATCCAGTTGGTCTCGCAGATCACCACCACGATCTGCCAGAACGAAAGGGCCTTGGTCTTGCCCTGCATGAATTTGGCCAGCCGGCGGATCAGCCAGGACACCGCCACCGAGACCAGCAGCCAGCGCGAATCGAGCACATCGAGCACATTGGCGCTCTGGCCGAAATCGGCCTGGTCGAGCGTTTCGCGCGAATATTGCCGCACGATGTCGCCAAGGAACCCCCATGCGGCGTAGTAGGCGAAGAACGGCAACAACGCGATGGTGATCATGCGCACCAGCCGCGAGCCGCGCCGGTCCGCGGCATTGTTATGGCTGTCGGCGGTCGCGGCCTTGTCCGCGCTGCGCTGCGCGGCAAGCACATTGGGCAGGCCCGGCCGCAGCACGTGGAACATCGCCACCGTCACCACCAGCCGCGCCAGCGCCACCAGCGTCAGCATGGCGAGCCCGGCGAAATGATTGGCAAGCGCCACCTTCGCCGCCAGTTGCAGCAGGATATCGCCGGCCAGCACGCCTGCCAGCACCAGCGCGACGAGCTGCGGCCAAAACCGCCGCAGCAGCGTAAAACTCAAGCTGATCGGTCTGATGATGTCGGCAAACATGAGGCTCTCTCACGATGCCACCCGCCCCAATTCTTTCTAGCAAAGGACGGTTTTATTGCAAGGAATGCGAGGGAGCCTCCTGGCAAACTGCATGGCGAGACGCCCCCCTCTGACCTGCCGGACAGAGGCCCAGGCGCAAACCTCTCCTCACCGCCTCACCCGCGACTTAAGCCACCTATCGAACGCCACCGCCAGGATCAGGATCAGCCCGATCACGATGCTTTGCGTGTAGGACGACACGTTGTTGAACTGCAGCCCGTTCTGCAGCACCCCGATCAGCGCCGCGCCGACCACCGTGCCGCCGACCGAGCCAATGCCGCCGAACAGCGAAGTGCCGCCGATGACGACGGCCGAGATCACCGTCAGCTCGTAGCCGATGCCGGCAACCGCTTCCGAGGAGTTCAGCCTGGCCGACAGCACGAAGGCGGCAAGCCCGGCGAAGAAGCCGACGATGACATAGACCGAGACCAGGATGCGGTCGACGCGCAGGCCGGACAGCCGTGCCGCCTCGGCATTGCCGCCGACGGCATAGACGGCACGGCCATAGCGCGTGTAGCGCAGCACGATGTGGCACAGGATCGCGGCCGCCGCGAAGATCAGCGCCGGCACCGGCACCGGGCCGATCAGCCCGGTGCCGAACCAGCGCATCGAAGCGTCGAAGCCCGAGATCGGGCCGCCGTTGGAGATGGTCAGCGTCAGCCCGCGAAACACCGTCAGCCCGCCCAGCGTGACGACGAAGGGCGGCACTTTCAGCCTTGTGATGGCCAGGCCCTGCACGCCGCCGGCCGCCGCGCCCACCACGACGGCGGCGAGCAGGGCGGCAAACCACCCAAACCCTTGCGTGCCCGAGGTCGACAGCGACAGCGTGTTGGCGGTGCCGCCCTTGGCGACCACCGCGGCGACCATGCCGCAAAAGGCGAGCAGCGAGCCGACCGAGAGATCGATGCCGGCAGTGAGGATGACGAAGGTCATGCCGAGCGCGATCAGCCCGGTGATCGAGATCTGGCGCGTGATGTTGAACAGGTTGATCGGGTCGATGAAGCTCGGCTTCAGCACTGTGAAGACGACCACGAGTGCGGCCAGGAACAGCAGCGGCCCGAAGCTCATCAGCAGCCGCGCGAAGTTGATGCCGCCGCGCTCGTTCTGTTCCGTCACGCTCATCGTGCCCGCCCCTCGTCTCGCATCTGCCCCTCGTCCTGCCCTGAACCTTGCTTGTCGAGCGCCATCAGTTCCATCAGTTTTTCCTCGTTCGCCTCGACGCCCGGCATCTGCCCGGTGATGCGGCCCCGGCGCATGGTGACGATGCGGTCCGACACCGCCAGCACCTCGGGCAGTTCGGACGAGATCATCATCACCGCGATGCCGCGCGCTGCCAATTGCACCAGGATTTGGTGCACCTCGGCCTTGGCGCCGACATCGACGCCACGCGTCGGTTCGTCGACGATCAGCACTTTCGGGTCGCGTGCCAGCCAGCGCGCCAGGATCACCTTCTGCTGGTTGCCGCCCGACAGGCCTTCGATCGCCTGCTCGGCCGAAGCCATGCGGATCGACAGCATCTTGCGGAAACCGGACAGCGCATCGCGCTCGCGTCGCTCGGCCATGAACCCAAAACCGTTGCTGAAGCGGCCGAGCGAGGCGACGGAGAAATTCGGCAGGATGCCAAGTGCCGCAAAGATCGCCTGGTGCTTGCGGTCCTCCGGTACCAGGCCGATGCCGAGCGCGATGGCATCCGCCGGCGAGGCCGGCGCGATTTGTCGGCCGTCGAGCGTGATGGTTCCCGCAGCGATCCGGTCGGCGCCGAAAATGGCGCGCGCCAGCTCGGTGCGGCCGGAGCCGACGAGGCCGGCAACGCCAAGGATCTCGC
The DNA here is from genome assembly GCF_006442705.1 of Mesorhizobium sp. B1-1-7. Taxonomy (NCBI): domain Bacteria; kingdom Pseudomonadati; phylum Pseudomonadota; class Alphaproteobacteria; order Hyphomicrobiales; family Phyllobacteriaceae; genus Mesorhizobium; species Mesorhizobium sp. B1-1-7. Next base: position 13,517 of record NZ_VFWQ01000017.1, read on the forward strand.
CTGCCTTGAGGTCGATGTCGACATCGTCGAGCACGATGGCGTGCGGCGCCTCGGGGTCGCGCACGGTGCGCAAACCGCGCACCGACAGCACGACATCGCCGGCCACCGCGCGCTGCGCCGGCCGCGCATAAAGCTCGGAGGCCGCGCGGCCGACCATCTTCTCGATGATCCTTGGCAGTGCGATCGGCCCGCCCTGGCGGTCGAGATGTCCTGCCAGCCTGCCGTCGCGCAGCACGGTCATGCGGTCGCAAATAGCGGATGCTTCTTCCAGCCGGTGGGTGACGAACATGATGGCGACCTTGTCCTGTCGCAGCCGGTCCATGATCGACAACAGCCGCTGCACCTCGGTTTCGGTCAGCGCCGAGGTCGGCTCGTCCATGATGATCAGCCGGCTTTTCAGCGACAGCGCCCGCGCGATCTCGACCAGCTGCTGCTCGGCCACCGACAGCGCCGACACCGGCGTCATCGGGTCGATGGAGAGGCCGACGCGGGCGATGATATCGCGGGAATCCCGCTCCATGCGCTTCCAGCTCACCAGCCCGAACGGGCCGGTCGGCGCGCGGCCGATGAAAATGTTTTCCGCCACCGTCAGCGTCGGGATGAGGCTGAGTTCCTGGTAGATGGTGACAATGCCGAGCCGCTTGGCATCCTGCGGGCTCGACGGCTGGTAGTCGGCGCCATCGAAACTGATATGGCCGCTCGACGGCGGCATGACACCCGAGAGGATTTTGAGCAGCGTCGATTTGCCTGCGCCGTTCTCGCCAAGCAGGCCGAGGATTTCGCCGGGGCGGATGTCGAGCGAGACATCGCTAAGCGCGGTGACGCCGGAAAAATGCTTGGTGACGCCTTGGACGGCGAGCAGGACGGGTGGTGCGGCTTCAACTGGCAAGGATGGCTCTCTCGACAAAAGTTCCTCTCGACGTCAGCGCTTGAACACCCCCCTCTGTCCTGCCGGACATCTCCCCCGCAAGGGGGGAGATTGGCTGTCCATTCCGCTTTCGCCAATTTTCAACGCCGCAAGGAGAAAGCGGACATCGATACTGCCGATCTCCCCCCTTGCGGGGGAGATGTCCGGCAGGACAGAGGGGGTGCTGTCCCGCCGGCTTACCCTAGCCTGAGAGCCTACTTCGTCTCGTTCAGCCTCTCGGCCTTATCAAGATTGTCCTTGCCGATGACGATCGGCGTCAAGAGCACCAGCTTCTCCTTCGGCTCGGTCTTGTCCTTGGCGTAGGCGACCGCGATCTGTACGGCGGTGCGCGATTGCTTGCCCGGGAACTGTTCGACCGTGCCGGCGAGCTTGCCGTCGCGCACCGCGACCAGCGCTTCCGGAAGCGCGTCGAAGCCGTAGATCTTGACGTCGGTGAAGTTGCGCGCCGCGCACGCCTCGAGCGCGCCGAGCGCCATGTCGTCATTGGCGCAGATGATGGCGTCGGGCTTGCCGTTGGCGGCGAGCCCGGCTTCCGTCACCGACAGCGCTTCGGCGCGGGCGAAGTTGGCGGTCTGCTCGAAGACGATCTGGTACTTGTCCTTCAGCGGATCGAGAATGTTGTGCACGCCCTTGTTGCGGTCGATCGCCGGGCCGGCACCGGGCTGGCCCTGCAGATGGAACAGCTTGGCGCCATTCGGGAACGCCGCCACCATGGCGCTGGCTTCCGCCTCGCCACCCTTGACGTTGTCGGCCCCGACATGGGCGAGGATGCCCTCGACGCCGTCGACGCGGCGGTCGATCGTCACCACGGGAACGCCGGCCTTGACGGCTTCCTCGATGGCCGGCGCCAGCGCGTTGACGTCAAGCGGCGAGATGACGATGGCGTTGACCTTCTGCACCAGTGCCGCCTCGATGTCGGCGGTCTGCTTGGTGGCCGAGTTCTGGCCGTCGCTCTCGGTCAGGTTGACGCCTTGCGTGGCGGCCTCCGCCTTGATCTCGTTCAGCATGTGCACGAAGAACGGAAAGCCGAGACTGGGCACCGAGCCGAGAATGGTCAGCTTGTCCTCGGCGAATACCGAGGGCGCCGCCACCATCATGGCGCTGAAAGCCGCGGACGACAGCAGGAATTCACGTCTGTTCATGGTTGATCCTCCTCCACAAGAACGCACGGCCCCGGAAACCGGGCCGGTTTCAGGAAGGATCATGCGTCGGTTCAAAGTGTTGGAGCATCCTCCTTGCGCCCGAGAACGCATGCCGCTCCAGCTGATCACCGTTGCAAAAACTGCCTCCCATCGGCATCAGCATCGGGATGCTAACCCAGGGTCAACCATTTGTGCAACATCGATATAACAGAGTTGGCTGAGCTATTATCGGAATTGTCGGAATTTTGGATTCCCGGACAAGCAGCTTTGTCTACTCCAGGAACGTAAGAACACGAGTCCAGAGTCGCGCGACGAAGGGGGCGACGGCTTCCATTCTCCGGGCGCGACACTATTTTGGGCACTTCTCAAGGCCACAACCGGAGAAATCATGAAGCCGCAAATCATCTGCCATATGCTCGCGTCGCTCGACGGCAGCCTCCATCCGAGCCGCTACACCAGCAGCCCCGATGGCACCCGGGCCGAGTGGTCGAGCCTCTACGAGCACATCCACAACGACATGGCGGGCGACGCCTGGATCGTCGGCCGCATCACGATGGCCGAGATGAGCAAGGCCGCCGCGCACCCGCCGGCTAATGCCGGCCAGGTCCACCGGCCCTATCATTTCGCGCAAGGCCACGCGGCTACCTATGCCGTGGCGCTCGATGCTTCCGGCAAGCTGCACTTTGCCAAACCCGACATCGGCGGCGACCATGTCGTGGTGCTGCTCGGGCGCGACGTCGCCGACAGCCATCTCGCCGAACTCGCCGCCGATGGCGTGTCCTACATCGTGTCGGAAACGCCCGACATCGATCTTGCCGCCATGCTCGAGGTTCTCGGCCGCGAACTCGGCATCCGCCGGCTATTGCTGGAAGGCGGCGCCGGCATCAACGGTTCCTTCTTCGCGGCCGGGCTTGTCGATGAGCTCAGCCTGCTCGTTGCTCCTGCCATCGACGGGCGGGCGGCAAACCAGGGGTTTGTCGAGTTTGGCGAAAGCGGCTTGGCGGGCAGGATGCAATTGTCGCTCACAAGCTGCGAAGCGCTGGTGCACGGGCTCGTCCACCTGCGCTACACCGTCAGGCCTGGCTGAAGCCGCTTCCTCAGTATTGCATCGCGTCGAGATCGGCGATCAGCGTCGGGCCGGTCGGGTGCCAGCCGAGCCGTGCCTGGGTGAGCGCGCTGGAGGCCGGCAGGTCCATGGGGGCGAACATCGCCATCCAGCCGAAATGCTCCGCCGCCTCTTCCGGCGCGATCGAAACGACAGGCAGGTTGAGGCCCCGGCCAAGCGCCTCGGCGATCGAACGCACCTCGACACCTTCCTCGCCGACCGCGTGATAGCGTGCGCCGGGCTGGCGCTTTTCGACGGCGAGCCGGTAAAGGCGCGCGGCGTCGAGCAGATGGCCGGCGGAGAAGCGATTGCGACCCTCGCCGACATAGGCCGAGACGCCCTTCTGACGCGCCATCTCGATGAGCGGCGAGATCAGCCCCTGCTTGACCGGGTTGTGGACCTGCGGCAGGCGCACCACCGACACGTTGATCCCGGCCTCCAGCAAGGCATTGCTGGCGAGTTCGGAGGCGATGCGGGGATTGGGATGGCTCGGGTTGAAGACGTCCTCGACCGCCAGTTGGCCATGTCCTGGGCTGCCCGCGCCGACACCTGAGGTGATCACCAGCGGCCGGTCGGATCCGGCAAGGGCGGCGCCGAGGGCTGCGATGACGCGCCTGTCCTTTTCGCAATTCTCGACAAACCGCGAGAAATCATGATCGAACGCGGTGTGGATCACGGCGTCCGCCTTCGCCGCGCCGTTGCGCAGCCCCTCGGGCTCCTCAAGGGTTCCGCGATGCACTTCGGCGCCAGCGGCGGCCAGCGCCTCGGCACCGGCGTCGGAGCGGGTGACGCCGACCACCTGATGGCCCGCGCCGATGAGTTCGGGAACCAGCGCCGAACCGATGAAGCCGGTCGCGCCGGTCAAAAAGATACGCATGCAAAATCTCCTGCACAGTTGCCCGCGCAGTATCGCCAGTCTATTATTCCATTAAAGTAGTGACTTTATCCTATTATAATTGCTAACAGGATCGGCCATGCCCATCAATTCCGCCGGCACGCTCGCGGCCTTCCTGAAAGACCGGCGCACCCGGCTCGACCCGGCCTCGTTCGGGTTTTCCGGGCGCCGGCGCACGCCCGGGCTGCGCCGCGAAGAAGTCGCCCAGCGCGCCAACATCAGCCCGACCTGGTACACGTGGCTGGAACAGGGCCGCGGCGGCGCGCCTTCGGCCGATGTGCTGAATCGCATCGCCAAGGGGCTGATGCTGACCGAAGCCGAGCGCGAACATCTTTTCATGCTCGGGCTGGGGCGCCCGCCCGAGGTCCGCTATATCGGCGTCGAGGGCGTCAGTCCGCGCCTGCAGCGCCTCATCGACACGCTCGAGGCAAGCCCGGCCCTGATCAAGACCGCCACCTGGGACGTCGTTGCCTGGAACCGCGCCGCGCAAATCGTGCTGACCGATTACGGCGCCCTGCCCGCCGGCCAGCGCAACATCCTGCGCTTCATGTTCCGCAGCTCCGCCATCCGCGAAAAGCAGCACGACTGGGAAAACCTCGCCCGTTTCGTGGTCGGATCGTTCCGAGCCGATGCGGCACGCGCCGGCGCGGTGTCCGAGGTGCGCGACCTCGTCGACGAACTTTGCAGCACCAGCCCGGAGTTTGCCGCCCTATGGCGGGAAAACGACGTGCTCAGCCATGGCGACGGGACAAAGCGCCTGAAGCACCCGGTACTCGGCGACATTGAACTGGAATATTCGGGGTTCGCGGTCGACGGCCGGCCGGATCTGAGCCTGACCGTCTACAACCCGGTCGACAGCAAGGTCGCCGACCGCATCCGCGACCTGGCGAGGCGCCTCCCGGGGCAAGAGCCGGGCGATCGCCCACCGCGATGACGCGGCGAAGGCTCACGCTTTGCGCTGGGAACCGGTCGAGCGTGGCTGGCTGAGATGCGGGCGCCAGCCATGCACCCGATCCCGTCCCGCGGCCTTGGCGCCATAGAGCGCCTCGTCGGCGCGCCTGACAAGATCGGCGATCTCGATCGAAGCACTGCCCGCGTCGAAGGTGCCGACCCCGATGCTGACGGTAACGATGCCCTTTTCGCTGCCGGCATGCGCCAGCCCGAGATCGCGCACCTTGGTCCTGAGGTTCTCGGCAATGACGAAGGCGCCCCGCGCGTCGGTCTCGGGCAGGATGAGTGCGAACTCCTCGCCACCGTAGCGGGCCGCCGCGTCGGCCGGCCGCCGCGCCGCCGCCTCGATGCAGCGGCTGACGGCGCGCAGGCAATCATCACCAGCCGGATGACCGTAATGGTCGTTGAACCGCTTGAACCAGTCGACGTCGACGAGAAGCAGGCTGAGCGGCGTCGCGTTGCGCCTGCAGCGCGCAAACTCGCGCGCCAGCGCCTCGTCGAAGGCGCGCCGCGTCATGAGTTCGGTCAGGCCGTCGCGATGCGCCAGCAGGTTCAGCTTCTCGTTGGCCGACAGCAATGCGGCTTCGACCTGCTTGGCCTCGGTGATGTCTGAAAACACGCTGAGGCTTCCGCCATCGCCGGTCGGCCGGGTCCGCACATCGAGCCAGCGCCCGTCGGCGAGCCGGATCTGGCGGTGGCTGTCGAGCTTCTGCGAGGCCATGATGGCGGCGACCCAGTCCTCGACCGCGTCCGGCGGCGTGATCGCCTCGCCGCGCGCCGCCGAGGCGCGCAAGATATCGCGGTAGTCGGCACCGGGCACCCGTATGTCGGCCGTCTTCGGAAACATGGAGCGGTAGCGGGCGTTGCAAAGCAGCAGCCTGCCATCCGGATCGAACATCACCAGGCCATCGGCCATGTGCGTCAGGGCGTCTCCGAGCCTCGCCTGGCTCGCTGCCAGTTCGTTTTCGAGCTGCTTGCGCGCGGTGATGTCGCGGTTGTGCGTGATCAGGCCGACGATCGCTCCGGCCTTGTCGCGAAACGGCGCTTTCAAGGTCGCCAGCCAGCCATCGGTGCCGTCCTCGTGGTGAAGGCGCTGTTCGATGGTGGTGGAAACGCCCGTGGCCAGCACGGCTAGCTCGTCCTCGCGGAATCCCTGCGCCGTCTCGCGCGGATAGAAATCGAAATCGGTCTTGCCGATCAGCGCCTTGGCATCCGTCGCATGCATCAGTTCGGCCGTTGCCGGATTGGCGACGATGAACCGTCCGTCGAGATCCTTCACATTGAGGCAATCGGGCAGTGTCTCGACCACCGCCTTGAAGATGCGCCGGGATTGCAGCGCTTCGATGCGACGCCGCTCCTGGTAGAGCGTAAGCCCCGACAACGCCACCGAGACGAAGATGAGAAGGGTCGAGGGGAAAACCACCTTCGGCAGGACGGCCTGTATGACGGACTGCGGCAGCATGCTGAGGCCAAGCAGCGATCCGCACGCGGTCGCGGCACCCAGGATCATGATGTCGGCCATGCCGGGCGAACGCCCCTTCAGGGCAAGGTTGCCGGCAACGCCGATCAGCATGGTGGCCGCGATCCCCACCGCGCCGGCAAACGCGCCGATGCCACCCTCGAAGGTCCGGAAGGCACCGGCCATGACGCCGGCGACGATGCCGGCTATAGGACCGCCGAAAAAGCCGGCAACGGCAATCATCGTCGCCCTGAGATCGACCAGGATACCCGGCTGCAACTGCATGGGAGTCAGCATCAGGATGATGGCGCCAGTGCCCATCAAGAGGCCGAAAGCCGCGGCCTTCGCCGCGGCCGGCCTGCGGTCCAGCCACACATGCGTGTGGATCCAGACCGAAACGAACATCGCAACGACCGCGAGATTGGCCAGCAATTCGGACCAGGGCGAACCCATTGCGCGCCTTTCCTGTCACCAGGCTTTCGCCGTACCGCCTCTTCGATAGGCCCTCAATGACAACAAAGTGTTACGGTGGGCATTGGTCGAAGGGAGCAAGACATCGTCCCCAGATCACCCCCACCGCATCGTTCCGACAAAATCGATGAACGCCCGCAGCGGCGCCGGCGTCAGGCGGCGGCCGGGATAGTAGAGGAACGGGCCGGAAAATTCCTGCCACCAGGGCTCCAGCACAGGCTCCAGCCGGCCATCGTCGAAATAGGGGCGCAGCCAGTCCTCGAACAGCGAGACGATGCCGCCGCCGGCGACCGCCACCTCGAGCGCAAGGGCCATTGCCGTGCCGGTGCTGACCAAAAGCGGGCCGGTCGGTTCGACGCTCACCACCTCGCCGTCGCGTTCGAACTCCCAGGGCGGCGTCAGGCCGCTGGCGAAGCGGCCGCGCAGGCAGGCGTGGGCGAGCAGGTCGCGCGGATGGCCGGGCCGGCCGCGCCGGTCGAGATAGGTCGAAGCGGCGCCGGTGGCGAAGCGCTGCCGGCGCGGGCCGATCGGCACGGCGATCATGTCCTGCTCCAGCCGCTCGTCATAGCGAATGCCGGCATCGCAGCCGCTGGCCAGTATGTCGACGAAACTGTCCTCGGCGGTCACTTCCATGCGGATGTCGGGATAGGCCGCAAGGAAAGGCGGCAACAGGCGCGGCAGCACCAGTTTCGCCGCGACGACCGGCACGTTGAGCCGCAGCGTGCCGGTCGGGCGGCCGCGAAACCCGTTGACGACGTCGAGCGCCGCCTCGACTTCGCCCAGCGCCGGGCCTAGCCGCTCCAGCAGGCGCGCGCCGGCCTCGGTGGGAGCGACGCTGCGCGTGGTGCGATTGAGGAGCCGCACGCCAAGCCCGGTCTCCAGCCGCCGCACCGTCTCGGAGAGGCTGGAAGCGCTGACGCCGCTCACCCTGGCTGCCTCGCGAAATCCGCCGGCGCGCGCCACCGCCATGAACGCCTGGAGATCACCCAGATCTGCCGCCATTGTTCGCTTCTCCGTACAGGCTGTGCCGATTGCACCATATTATCGTGCAGGTGCGCTCTGTCTACATTGGGCCGATCCAAAGGAGATGAGACCATGACCGATATCAGCAAGGCCGGAACCTTCAAGCTCGGCGACCGCACCGTGAAGCGCCTCGGCTATGGCGCCATGCAACTGGCCGGACCCGGCGTCTTCGGCCCACCGAAGGACCGCGACGCGGCAGTGGCCGTGCTGCGCGAGGCGATCGCCAGCGGCGTCGACCATATCGACACATCGGATTTCTATGGCCCGCACGTCACCAACCAGATCATCCGCGAGGCGCTGCACCCCTACCCGGCCAACCTCACCATCGTCACCAAGGTCAGTGCCCGGCGCGGCGCCGATGCATCGTGGATCCCCGCAATGTCACCGCAGGAGCTGACGCAGGCCGTGCACGACAATCTGCGCAATCTTGGGCTGGAAATTCTCGATGTCGTGAACCTGCGCTCCATGCATGGCATTCACGGACCGGCGGAAGGGTCGCTCGAGCCACAGCTGAACACACTCGCCGAACTGCAGCGTCAAGGTTTGATACGCCATATCGGCATGAGCAACGTCACATCGGCCCAGATCGCGCAGGGACGCAGCATGGTCGACATCGTCTGCGTGCAGAACCAGTACAACATCGCGCACCGCGAGGATGACGCGCTGATCGATGAGCTTGCCGTGGCAGGCATCGCCTATGTGCCGTTCTTCCCGCTCGGCGGCTTCACCCCGCTGCAGTCGGACACGCTGGCCAATGTCGCCAAGAAACTTGGCGCGACGCCCATGCAGGTAGCGCTCGCCTGGCTGCTGCGCCGCGCGCCCAACATCCTGCTCATCCCCGGCACCTCATCGGTCGGCCATCTCAGGGAAAACCTGGCGGCGGCCGAGTTGAAGCTGCCGGCCGACGCAATCGAGGTGCTGAACGGCATCGCCGGCGAGAAGGCAGCCGCCTGAGGCGGTTCGACCCGCGCCACCTTGCGAAGCCGCCGCTGCCCGTGGCATCTGTCCGTCACAACGGACCGATCCACACCAGCATGGCTTCACGACGACCACCGCAGCCCGCCAGCCCGGGCAAGCTGCCCAAACCGCCCACCGGTAAACCGCTGGGCGTCAGCCTCAACCGCGCGCTGTCAAAACTCGGCCTGTGCTCGCGCACGCAGGCCGAGCTGCTGATCACGGAGGGCCGCGTGCGCGTCGGCGGCAAGGTGGTGCGCGATCCGGCGCTGCGCGTTGATCTGAATCGCGATAGCATCGTCGTGGACGGTGAAAAGGTGATCGCCGAGCGTAAGGTCTACGTCATGCTCAACAAGCCGCGCGGCTTGATCACCACCCGTGACGACCCGCAAGAGCGCGACACGGTCTATGCCTGCCTGGAAGGGCTCGACCTGCCCTTCGTCTCGCCGGTCGGCCGCCTCGACAAGGCGAGCGAGGGCCTGTTGTTGATGACCAACGATACGCGCTTCGCCAACCGGCTGATGGACCCGGCCTCGCATCTGCCCAAGACCTATCACGTCCAGATCGGTACAGTGCCCGACGCGGCGATGCTGGAGACGTTGCGCGCCGGCGTCACCGTCGACGGCGAGATCCTGACCGCCAATTCGATCGACCTTCTGCGCAGCGGCGGCCGCACCGCCTGGCTGGAGATCGTGCTCGACGAAGGCCGCAACCGCCACATCCGCCGCCTGCTCGCCGCCCACGACATCGAGGTTCTGCGCCTCATCCGCATCGCCATCGGCGGCCTGCGCCTAGGCGACCTCGCCAAGGGCACCGCGCGGCATTTGACGGCGGAGGAGTTGGCGTTGCTGGGTGGGTGAGCGAACGGGCCGGAGGTAACGTCCTGTGGCGCCCCCTCTGTCCTGCCGGACATCTCCCCCAACTTTGGGGGGAGATCGGCAGCTCGATCGCCGGCTCTCCTCCTGCAACGTCGAAGATCAGCGAAGGCCCCGATGACATCAATCTCCCCCCTCGTGGGGGAGATGTCCGGCAGGACAGAGGGGGGCGCCATAGAACTCGACGGCGCGTACCGGATTCTCAGAAAAAATTTCGTCCCCACCGATGATTTCCGCCCTCCTGCGCTGTCTTCACCCATAGGCGCCGGAATTCTCCGGGCCGGACAAGCGAGGTGATCCATGGGATCGTTGAAAGGTCAAAATGTCGTCGTGGTCGGAGGCAGCAGGGGTGTCGGCCGCTCGATCGTGGAAGCTGCTCTCGGCGAGGGAGCGATGGTGCTTGCCGTCGCCCGCGGGACAGCGGCCCTGAAGGAACTCTCCTGGGAAGCGTCGGGCGTCAAGACGCTAGCGACCGACGCCACGCAGGACACCGCGCCCGACGCGGTGTTCGCCGCCATGCAGCCGGACGTGCTGGTGATCTCGGCCGGTGCCTTCGCTGCGTCGGCACCCATCCAGGACCAGAGCTGGAGTGACTTCTCAGCGAATTGGGAGACGGACGTCAAGGCTTCGTTCCTGTTCTGCAGGGCAGCGTTGCGCGGCGGGCTGAAGCCGGGCAGCCGCGTCGTGCTGATCTCCAGCGGCGCGGCATTCAGCGGCGGCCCGCCGAACTCGGGCGGCTATTCCGGCGCCAAGTGCATGCAGATGTTCCTGGCCGCGCACAGCCAGAAGGAAGCGGATCGGCTCGGTCTTGGCCTGCGCTTCATGGCGCTGGCGCCGATGCGCATCATGGCTGGCACCGGCGTCGGCGAGCGCGGAATATCCAGCATCTCGGCCTATCTCGGCATCAGCCCGGCGGATTTCCTGGCCAGCCTGAGCGATATGCAGACACCGGCCGACGTCGGACGCGCCGTGGTCGCGCTCGCCGGCGGCAAGCGGCAAGGCACTGCCTTCACGGTGAGCGGCAGCGGCCTTGCTGACGCGGCATGAGACGCGCAGGATGCCAACCGAAATCAGCATGGCCGAATTCCGCACCGCAGGCTCGACATGACAGACGCTCCCGGCGTTTCTGAACCATCCGCCCGGCCGGTCCTCGATCGGCCGGCCTTCGAGCATCTGACGATGGTCCACCGCCGCGAGCTGAAGCTGCATTGCTACCGGATGATGGGCTCGCTGCACGAGGCCGACGACCTCGTCCAGGAGACGTTCCTCAACGCATGGCGCGGCCGCGCTCAATTCGACGGGCGCGGCTCGCCGCGCGGCTGGCTCTATACGATCGCGACCAACGCCTGCCTCAACGCCATCAAGACGCGGGTCACGAGGCATCGAATTCTCGAGCAGCCCGACCGGCCGCCGGCCGAAGGCCGCGCCGCTGCCGGGCCAGCCGCCGAGCTTTCTTGGCTGGAGCCCTACCCCGACGTCGAGCTGCCCGACCTTGTGGACGGCGAGCCCGGCCCGGAGGCGCGCTACGAGACAAGCGAAGCCATCCGGCTCGCCTTCGTCGCCGCCATCCAACTGCTGCCGCCAAGGCAACGCGCATCGCTTCTGCTGTGCGACGTGCTCGGCTGGTCGGCGGCCGAGACCGCGCAGTTGCTGGGCGGCTCGACCGCCTCGATCAACAGCGCCCTGCAGCGAGCGCGCGCGACGCTGGCGCGGCATTATCCCGCCGGGCGTCCCTTGCAGCGATCGCAGCCCAACCCCGAAGAGGGCTTGCTGCTCGAACGTTATATCAGCGCCTGGCGGGCCGCCAATCTCGACGGCTTCATCGAACTGCTGCGCGACGACGCCACCTATCACATGCCGCCATGGCACGACTGGTACCAGGGACGCCCCGCGATCCACGGTTTCTTCAGGTGTGTGTGGGGCAATTTCGCCGGCTACTTCCCGGTGGCGACAAGGGCCAACGGTCAGCCCGCGGTTGCGATCTACGCGCGGCGCCATCAGGAGCCGGAATGGCGCGCGCAATCGCTGCATGTCATCGAGCCGGCCGATGGCGGGATCGCATCGCTGACGGTCTATGTCGGCCCGCTTGGCCCCGACCTGTTCGCCGCCTTCGGCCTGCCGACGGTCTGGCCTGAACCGGAAGCATAGCCACCGCAAACTTCTCCTGACAGAAAGCTGGCAGGAGACCTGGCCTATAGATCGGTTGGGAAGCCCGACCGCGGCTTCGGCGACCAAGGAGCCAAGCCATGAATTTCGTCTCTGTCCGCATCATCACGTCCGATGTCCAGCGCCTCGTACGCTTCTATGGCGAGATCACCGGCATGCCGTTGACGGTGTACACGGAAGATTTCGCCGAACTGGCGACGCCGGCCTGCACGCTGGCGATCGGCAGCACGCGCACCTTGATGCTGTTCGGCGGCGACATCGCCCGTCCCGCCGACAACCACACCGCCATCATCGAATTCCGCGTCAGCGACGTCGATGCCGAATTCGCCAGGCTGTCGGACACCATCAAGGGCGCAATGGTGCAGGAGCCGACCACCATGCCCTGGGGCAACCGCTCGCTGCTGTTTCGCGACCCCGACGGCAACCTGGTGAATTTCTTCACGCCGGTGACGGCCGAGGCGATCCGGAAGTTCGACAGGTAGAAGCGTCAGGGACAGGCTAGAGTTTGGGAATCGCCGAAGCCTCCGCGCGTTCGTCATCCACGGGCGGAGCAGCCGCGAAAGCGGCGTCGCGCAGACCCGAGGATCCATGCCGCGACCTTAGCCTTGGAGTGCAACGGAGTAGAGTTCTTCATCGTAGCAACGCTTTGAAGTCGCGGCATGGATCCTCGGGTCTGCGCGACGCCGCTTTCGCGGCTGCTCCGCCCGTGGATGACGAAGCGACGGCGCGTCCGCGCCGAGCCGGGATCGTTCTCCGCTCTACCTCTGATTCCACTTCCGAATAACCGGCTCGCTGAGATCATGCTCGTAGCCGAGCACGCTGATGCTGGCCGTGTCGAGCACGAGCAGCGCGCCACCCTCCGGCGGCAGGCCGAGCCAGCGGGCGGCGAGCACGCGCAGGAAATGCGCGCTGGAGAAGATCAGGATCGAGCCGCCAGCTTCGCGAAGCTGTCTGATGATCCTGTCGGCGCGGGCGCCGACATCGGCCGCCGTCTCGCCTTGCGGGCAGCCGTCGCGAAAGACATTCCAGCCCGGTCGCTCGGCCAGGATCGCCTTGGTGGTGCGCCCTTCATAGGCGCCGTAATCCCACTCCTGCAGATCGTCGTTTCTGACACTCTCTGCGCCAAAGCCGGCAAGCACGCTTGTGTTGTAGGCGCGCTGCGAGGGGCTCGACCACACCGCCGAGAACGACAGGCCTTCCAGCCGCTCCGTCACGCCCCGCGCGGCGGCCTCGCCGGCCGGCGTCAGCGGCATGTCGGTGCGGCCGGTGTGCTGCCCTGAAAGGCTCCATGCCGTCTCGCCATGCCGGACCAGATATATCTGCGGAAACGCGCTGCTCATGGGATGCCCCTCAATGTCGCCGGCACCTTAGAGGACGCCGTGGCAAAGGGGAATTCGGAGGACGCCGAAAGCGTGGGTGCGGGGAAATGCCTGGAAGGGCAACGGGAGACGGCGCCGGGATCGACGATTGGTCCAATCTCGGCTGTCCTTGATCCACGTGACACTGGCCCTGTGAGTTGCCCGGTGACGCAACTATATCAAGGTGAGCCTCCAAGGCTCCCGCTACCCAAGGGCGCCAGCTCTCGCACAACAGGTCAGATCATCATGTACAAACATCTGCTCATCGCCACCGACGGATCGGAACTGGCCGATAAGGGTGTCGCCCATGGCCTCACATTGGCCAAGGATCTCGGCGCCGGTGTCACCTTCGTCACAGTCTCCGAACAATTCCCCATGCTGGCCTGGGGCGGCGCCATGGCCGGCTATGCCGCGGGCGATGAATTGGCCGCCTACCAGGAGGAAGCGCGCAAATATGGCAAGCAGGTTCTCGACAAATGCAAGGCATCGGCCGATGCGGCCGGCGTCTCCGCCGAGGTCGTCCATGTCGAGGACAAAAGGCCCGCCGAGGCGATCCTGGAACTGTCGCAGGCGCTGGGCTGCGACCTTATCGTGATGGCCTCGCATGGCCGCCGCGGACTGGGCCGGCTGCTTCTCGGCAGCCAGACGGCGGAAGTGCTGTCCTACACCGCAATCCCGGTGCTGGTGGTGCGCTAGGACCGCCCCGGATCACGGGCTCCATCGGTCACCCGCACAGCATGGTGTAATGACAATATCGTTACGCTATGCTAGATCTGAACAAGAAGGAGCTATCGATGCCAGCCTCACATCAGCCGTTGCCGAAGAGCGTTCCGCTCAATATCCGCGTCAAGCCAGAGGTCCGCAATCTGATCGACAGGGCAGCGGAACTGCTTGGCAAGAACCGCACGGACTTCATGCTGGAGGCGTCGCAACGCGCCGCCGAGGACGCGCTGCTCAACCGTCTCGTGTTTACTGCCGAGCCGGATGCCTACGCTGCGTTTCTGGCGCGTCTCGACATGTCGCCGCATCCGAACGACCGGTTGCGGCGTACGATGGCAACAAAGGCTCCGTGGGACGCTGCGTGAGCCTGTCGGCCCCGGTTCCGCTCGCCGACCATCACGACCTCAATGATTTTTCATCGGGCATACCCTCACTCGACGACTGGCTGAAAAAACGGGCGCGCGCCAACCAGGCAGGCGGTGCATCCCGGACCTATGTGACCTGCATGGGCAACCGTGTCGTTGGCTACTACGCTATTGCCAGCGGAGGAGTGCGGATGGTCGAAGCTCCCGGCCGCTTCCGGCGCAACATGCCCGACCCGATCCCGGTTGTGGTGCTCGGCAGGTTGGCGGTCGACCAGAGCCATCACGGCCGTGGCATCGGCCGTGCGCTGGTAAGGGATGCCGGTCTGCGGATACTTCAGGCCGCTGAAATACTGGGAATCAGGGGTATACTGGTGCATGCGATATCCGACGATGCCCGAGCCTTCTATATGGCTGTCGGATTCGAGCCTTCACCAGTCGAGCCGCTGACGCTCATGGCCACGCTCGCCGACCTCGGCGCGAGTCTCGGTTGACGGCCTTCCTGTCTTGGGAAGGCCAGGCTAGAGCATTTCACCGTTTCACGGAAACGGCGAACCGCTCTATCTCTTTGTTTTTACGCAATTCCGGACGGAAAACCGTGTCATACTTTCCCTGGAATTGCTCTAGAGCGCGGTCTCCACGACGAGATACACCCCCAGTGCCAGCAGCCCGGCGAAGAAAACCGTACGAAACGTCTCGACGCTCATCGCCTGGCGCAGCGCCTGGCCGGCGAACATGCCAGCGAGCGCCGGCGCAAGCGCCAGGACCGATCCCGCCAGTTGCGTTGTCGGCGATGCGAGCGCGCCTGCTTTGAACAAGCCAAGGGCAAGTGCCGCCGTCGACACGGTGAAGGACAGGCCGAGCGCCTGGATGAGGTCTTCCCGGCCCAGCCGCAGCGATTGCAGATACGGCACGGCCGGGATGACGAAGACGCCGGTGGCGCCGGTGACCAGTCCGGTCGCCACACCGACCAGCGGTGACATCAAGGCCTCGTGGCGCGCCGGCGTGGTGAAGCCAAGCTTGAGCAGGCCGAGAATGGCGTAAAGCACCAGCGCCGCACCGAGCCCGGCCGATGCAACGCCGGAGTGTGTGCCGGTGAGCAGGCCGGCCCCGGCGACGGTGCCAAGCATGACGCCGGCCATCATCGTCCACAACCGCTTGCATAGTCCGCCGAAGGATGGGCCGGTGAACAACTGCCAAAGATTGGTGACCAGCGACGGGATCAAGAGCAGGGCAGCCGCCTGCGCCGGCGGCATCGTTACCGCCAGCAGCCCCATCGCCACGGTCGGCAGCCCCATGCCGACGACACCCTTGACGAAACCCGCGGCAAGGAAGACCGCGCCGGTCCAGGCAATGACGCCGACGCTCAGCACGGTCGTTCCTTCGGGGCGCCGGTTCGATCAGTCATGCAACAGCATGTCCGCCGCATCATCATCGGGTGCCGGTTTTGCAGGCGTCGCTTCATGGTGGACGGGATCAGCCATCGCCACGCAACCGCGCTGGCCGGGCTCCGCTCGCGCCATGGCAAGCGAGGCCACCGCGATCGCAAGCACGATCGCCGCGCTTTCAAGTATGCCGGGTCCATGCCGGCCTGTCGCCTTTTCGCTCATCGCGCATCTCCATCGCAAAAGATTTGACTGACATGCCGGCCGCCCACAATGTGGAAGTTACGCTGTCAGCCTTCGGCTGCACCGAAGGCTGAAACCTTGCAGGAGAAGAAAGATGCGCTTCGATCTTACCGATCTCCGGCTGTTCCTGCTGGTCGCCGAGCGCGGCAGCATCACCCACGGCGCCGAACTTGCGGGCCTGGCGCTCGCCTCCGCCAGCGCTCGCATCAAGGGCATGGAGGAAAGCCTCGGCGCGCCGCTCCTAGAGCGGCGCCGGCGCGGCGTGGTGCCGACGGCCGCCGGACAGGCGCTGCTGCACCATGCGCGTGCGGTGCAGAACCAGATCGAGGCGATGGCCGGCGACCTCGGCGCCTATGCCACGGGCTTGCGCGCCCGTGTGCGGCTGATGGCCAACACGGCCGCCACCAGCGCGCTGCTGCGCGACATGCTGCCGGCCTTCCTCGTCGCGCATCCCGGCATCGACATCGACCTCGACGAGCGCCCCAGCCATGAGATCGCCGAGGCGGTGGCAAGCGGTGCCGCCGATCTCGGCATCGCCGCGACCTGGGCCGGCCTCTCGCATCTGGAGCAGAAGCCGTTCTTCATCGACAGGCTCGTGGTGATCGCCGCGCGAGACTGGCCCGGCCTCGAAGGCCACACCGCCAGCCTCGGCGACCTGCTCGGCGAAGCCTTTGTCGGCCTGAGCGCCGGCCATCCCTTGCAGGAGCACATCACCCGCCAGGCCGCCCGCCTTGGCGGCCATCTGCACTTCCGCATCCGCGTGCCCGGCCTCGATAATGTCTGCCGGCTGGTCGCCCAGGGCGCCGGCATCGCCATCGTGCCCGAAAGTGCCGCGCGCCGCTCCGCCCGCACGTTGCGCAGCCTACGGTTGACCGACGACTGGGCAACACGCCAGCTCAATCTCTGCGTCCGCAGCTTCGACGAACTCACGCCGCAGGCAAAGCTGCTCGCCGCAGCCTTGGCCTGAACCCGACAACGGACGCCGGCGGTGGCAACCGCGCGCAAAGCGGTGCGCTGTTGCCGTCCACGCTAAAACAACACCTTGCTTTTCAAAAGTCTGTGACATAGCTTATTTGCATATAGGCAAAATAATTGCCAGTTTTCTTTCTATTTATGAAAGACGGGGGCTTTGCGGGAACATCTCGATCTGACCGACCGGCGGCTCGTCAAGCAGCTGTCGCAGGATGCGCAGCCGGGCATCAACCGCCTCGCCGAGATGTTGGCGATTTCGGTGCCGACGGTGCGCTCGCGGCTGCGCAACCTGCTCGACCGCAACCTGCTCAAGGTCGTCGGGCTCTTGAACCTCACAGAGCGGCCCGAGTTGATCTCGGCCATTGTCGGCATCAACGCCCAGGGTCGCGGCCGTGCCCGCGAACTGGCGCAGCGCATTTCGGAACTGCCCTTCGTCAATTCGGCCTCGGTGGTCACCGGGCGCTTCGATATCATCGTCGACGTGACGGTGGCCGGTGACGTCGCCGATCTCTATCGCGTCACCAGCGAACTGATCCCGGGTGCCGGCGAGCCGGGCGAAGTCGTGCGCAGCGAGACCTTTGTCGTCATGGCGTCCTGCAACAAATGGGTCAGCCTGCCGGAAGGCTGCTGGTCGGACGATCGCAAGGAGCCGGCATGAAGATCGCGGTTCTCGGAGGCCTCGGCCTGCAAGGCCGGGCGGCCATCGCCGATCTCGTCGCCAGTGGCGTCGAGGAAGTGGTTTGCGTCGATACCGCACCGGACGGCCCTGCCCGGCTTGACGGCCTGACCGATCTTTCCCGCGTGCGTTTCGTCGTACCCGAGGGCGCGATCGGCCCGGCCCTGACCACCGTGCTGGCCGATGTCGACGCCGTCATCGACCTGCTGCCGCAACCGCTGATGCGCGAGGCGGTGCAAGCCGCGATCGCAACCCGCACGCCGCTGGTCACCACCAATTACGGCAAGGCGATCGCCGACCTGGCGCCGGCCGCCGAACAGGCCGGTGTGGCAATCATGACCGAATGCGGGCTCGACCCCGGCATCGATCTCGTGCTCTACGCGCGCGCCGCGCGCCAGTTCGACGCGATCACCGCGATCGATTCCTATTGCGGCGGCATCCCCGAGCCGAAGGCGATGGCCAAGCCGCTTTGCTACAAGGTGAGCTGGAACTTCGACATGGTTCTGGTCAGCCAGAACCGCGACAGCGTGATGATCGAGGACGGGCAACGCGTCGCGGTGCCGGCCGGCCAGCAGCATCACAATCCTTTCATCCATGAGATCGAGGTCGCGGGCCTCGGCATGCTGGAAGCCTTCCCCAACGGCGATGCGCTGCATTACGTCGAGATGCTTCCCGCAGCAAAAGGGCTGCGCCGCTCCGGACGCTATACGCTGCGCTGGCCGGGATGGTCGGCCTTCTGGGCACCGCTGAAAGAACTCGGCTTCCTCTCGGAAGAAAAGGTGCCCGGCACGGGCGCCAGTCCGCGCGAATTCCTAGGCCGGCTGCTCGGCCCGCAATTGCAATATGGCCCCGGCGAAAAGGATCTGTGCGTGATGCGCAATGTCTTTTCCGGCCTCGAGGGCGGCCGCGCCAAGACGGTCACTTCGGACCTGATCATCGAGCGCGACCTGGCTTCGGGCCTGTTCGGCATGAGCCTGGGCGTCGGCTATCCCGCCAGCATCGTGGCGCAGATGCTGGCGCGCGGCGAGATCACCAAGCCCGGCCTGCTCAACCCGCTGCTCGACGTGCCGGACATCAGCTTCTTCGACGAACTGGCCCGGCGTGGCATCACGGTTTCCGAGACGGTGGCCCGGGACTGAGGAGAGAGATTTGCGAACGGTGGCCGCCGCCGGCAACGGCGCTGCCGCTCAAAAAGCACCCCGAAGGGTGAAACAACAACGTGGAACATAAAACAAGGAGGAATGCCAAATGAAGATTGCCAGACTTTTCATCGCCGGACTCGCACTCGCCGGCCTCACCACGGCCGCCAGTGCCGGCGCGCTCGACGACATCACCAAGCGCGGCGAACTGCGCGTTGCCGTGCAGACCCAGGGACCGCCCTTCTCGCTGGTCGGCGCCAATGGCGAGCGCACCGGCAGTTCGGTCGAACTTGCCGAACTGATGGCCAAGGAAATGGGTGTGAAAATCACCTTCCTCGACTTCGACTGGGATGGCTTGATCCCCGCACTCTTGTCGGGCAAGGCCGATCTCTTGGTCGCCGACATGACGCCGACGCTGGCGCGCGGCATGAAGGTCGCTTTCACCACGCCCTATATGTACACAGGCAGCACCGTCTTCACCAAGGCCGACAGCAAGTTCAAGACCACCGAGGACTGCAAGGCCAAGGGCACCAAGATCGCCGTGCTGCTCGGCGCGACCGGCGAGAAGGAAGCCAAGGCCGCCTTCCCCGATGCCGACATCAAGAGCTACAAGGGCGGCGGTCCGCTGCTGCTCGACGCCGTCAACAACGGCCAGGCCGACTGCGGCGTAAACGACGTCTCGGCGGTCAAGGGCCAGTCGACCGCCTACCCGGCCGGCACCTTCACCATCATGCCCGACCTGCTGTCGAAGGAGCCGCTTGCCTTCGCCACTCGCTACGACGAGCCGGACCTTTTGACCTGGATGAACCTTTTCCTCAACCAGGTCACCATCGACGGCCGCCTGCAGAAGAACCTCGACTACTGGGTCAATTCCGACGCCTGGAAGAAGGATCACTGAGAAAATAGGGGGTAGGGAGTAGGGGAGTAGTGAGTAGGGAATAGTGACCGGTGAATGGAGAATCGCCCATTCCGGACACGCTTCGCTACTCCCCACTCACTACTCCCTACTCACTGTTCACGCCCATGCTCGAAAATTTCAGTTTCCGCACCATCGTCGAATATCTGCCCCTGTTCGGGCAGGGCCTGGTCACGACCGTCTGGCTGTCGGCGCTGTCCTTCGTCGGCGCGCTGATCGTCGGCATCGTGCTGTGCGCCATGGGCCTGCAGCGCGGCTGGCTGTTTCGGGTTCCGGCCAAGGCCTATATCGATGCCGTGCGTGCCACGCCGTTGCTGGCACAGCTCTATTTCCTCTATTTCGGCCTGCCGCGGCTCGGCTTCGTGCTGCCCGAGCTGGTCGTAGGCATCCTCGCTTTGTCACTGAACAGCGGCGCCTATGTCGCTGAAATCATTCGGGCCGGCATCCTGTCGATCCCGCGCGGCCAGGTCGAAGCCAGCGTCGCCTCGGGCATGACCTACGTCCAGCGCATGCGCCTGGTCGTGCTGCCGCAAGCCTTCAAGGTGACGATCCCGCCGCTGCTCGGACAGGCGATCGTGCTGGTCAAGGATTCCGCGCTGCTGTCGCTGATCTCGGTCGCCGAGCTGACGCGCGCCGGCCAGTTGCTCGCTTCCGACCGCTTCATGCCGGCCGAAGGCTTTCTCACCATCGCCGCCTTCTACCTGCTGCTCTACTACTGCTTGAAAGGGCTGGCCGTGCTGTCCAGCCGCTGGCTCGGAACAGCGGGGGCGCGGACATGATCTGGCAACAGTTCCTCAGCCTCGCCGGCTCCTATCCCCTCGCCTTGCGCGGCCTCGGCATGACCGTCGTGCTGTCGCTGATCAGCCTGGTGCTCGGCACCTTGCTCGGCTTCGGCCTCGGCATCTTGCGCACCGGCGGCAACCGGCTGATCGCCGGCGTCATCGGCGCCTGGGTCGACCTGATCCGCGGCACGCCGTTCCTGGTGCAGATATTCCTGATCTTCTTCATCCTGCCGGAATTCGGCGTCGAGCTCGACGCCTTCACCGCCGGCATCATCGCGCTGACCAATCTGGCCGCCTGCTTCATCTGCGAGATCGTCGTCGCCGGCATCCGTTCCGTGCCGACAGGCCAGGTCGAGGCAGCCCTTGCATCCGGCCTGTCGCGCTGGCAGCGCATGCGCCAAGTGGTGCTGCCGCAGGCGATGCGCATCGTGCTGCCGCCGCTGGTCGGGCAATATGTGCTGCTGATCAAGGATTCTTCGGTCGTCTCGGCCATCGGCCTGACCGACCTCACCCGCGTCGGCTGGCTGGTGGTGCAGCGCGTACCCAACGGTCTCCTGGTGTTCTTCCTTGTCGGCGTCGGCTATTTCATCGTCTGCTATCCGCTGATCATGCTGGCTCGCCGGCTCGAACGCCGCATGGGCGCGGCCCATGGCGAGGTGCAGCTGTGACATCGAACCCCAAAGGGCCAACAGACATGACCAATGCGGGTCTCAACAAAACGGGCATGATCGACTTTCGCGGCGTCAACAAATGGTTCGGCTCGCTCAACGTGCTCAGGGATATCACGCTGAGCGTCGAGCCGCGCGAAGTGGTCGTGGTCTGCGGACCGAGCGGCTCCGGCAAGAGCACGCTGATCCGTTGCATCAACGGACTGGAGACTATCAAGGACGGCGATCTCGTCGTCGACGGCCAGCGCCTTGGCGACCGCGCCACCAACATGACGCAGCTGCGCACCGAGATCGGCTTCGTCTTCCAGTCGTTCAACCTCTACCCGCACAAGACCGCGCTCGAGAATGTCACGCTGGCGCCCATCCATGTCCGCAAGATCCCGCGCGCCGAGGCCGAGCATGCCGGGCGCGAATTGCTGGCCAAGGTGGGGCTCGCCGACAAGGTCAACGCTTATCCGGCGCAGCTCTCCGGCGGCCAGCAGCAGCGCGTGGCGATCGCGCGCTGCCTCGGCATGCGGCCCAAGATCATGCTGTTCGACGAGCCGACCTCGGCACTCGACCCCGAGATGATTTCCGAAGTGCTCGACGTCATGGTGGCGGTCGCCGAGGAAGGCATGACCATGATGGTGGTGACGCACGAGATGGGCTTTGCCCGCAAGGTCGCCCAGCGCGTGGTGTTCATGGATGCCGGCGCCATCGTCGAAAGCGGCACGCCCGATGAGTTCTTCTCGCACCCCAAGACCGACCGCAGCCGTGCCTTCCTGAGCAAGATTCTCAGGCACTGAGGACCGTTGGGCTTGGAATGCAATGGCCGTTCGGACCGAAATTCGGTCCGGATCGTCGCGCCAGGCGACCAGCTGCCCTTTCGCCGCGGACGAAAGGGCAAACCGTCTGGGCTCAGGCCGCCGTCGGGTAATCCGTATAGCCCCTGGCGTCGCCACCATAAAACGTCGCCTTGTCCGGCGCGTTCAGTTCGGCATTCCGCTTCAGGCGGCTGACGAGGTCGGGATTGGCGATGAACAGCTTGCCGAACGCGACAAGGTCGGCGTAGCCGTCCCCGACAGCCTTTTCGGCCAATTCCTTGTCATAGCCATTGTTCACCAGCCAGGCACCGGTGCCGCCGGCCTTGCGGTAGGAGGCCTTGAGGTCTTCGTAATCGAACGGCCTGTCGCCCTGGCTGAAGTCGCGCGCGCCGCCGGTCGCGCCTTCGACGATGTGGACATAGGCGAGGCCCCGGCTGCCCAGGCCCGCCGCAACATGGTTGAACAGAGGCTGCGGATCGGCATCCGAAGCGTCGTTGGCGGGCGTTACCGGCGACAGCCTGATCCCGGTCCTGCCGGCGCCGACAGCGCCCGTGACCGCGTCGACCACCTCAAACAGGAGGCGCGCCCGGTTTTCGATGGAGCCGCCATAATCGTCGGTGCGATGGTTGGTGCCCGAGCGCAGGAACTGGTCGACGAGATATCCATTGGCACCGTGGATCTCGACGCCGTCGAAGCCCGCTACCTCGATCGCCGCCTTTGCGGCGCGGCGAAAATCATCGACGATGCCGGGAATTTCGGCCGCGTCGAGCGCGCGCGGCTCGGAGGTGTCGACGAACTCGCCGCTGCCATCCGGCTTGACCAGGAACGTCTTGGATTTTGCCCTGATCGCCGATGGCGCCACCGGCTTGCCGCCGCCAGGCTGCAACGAGTTGTGCGAGATGCGTCCGACATGCCAGAGCTGGACCACGATCTTGCCGCCACCTTTATGAACCGCGTCCGTGACACGCTTCCAGCCGGCAAGCTGATCCGCCTCGTAGAGGCCGGGCACGTCGGCATAGCCCTGGCCCTGGTGGCTGATGGCGGTGGCCTCCGTCACGATCAGCCCCGCCGTGGCGCGCTGACCGTAGTAGGTGACCGACAGGTCGCCGGGTACCGCATTGGGTGAGCGATTGCGCGTCAGCGGCGCCATGACGATGCGGTTCGCCAGCGTCAGGTCACCGGCCCGCAAGGGATCAAAGAGGGTAGCCATGAGAAATGCCTTTCATGCATTTTGGGGGAATGGGGAGGATCGTCAGAGATCGGACAAGGCAGCCTGGAAGGCGGCGATGGTTTCTTCGTTGCGCTTGTAGAACACCCATTGGGCGACCCGCCGCGTCGTAACGAGGTCGGCGGACGCCAGCGTCGCCAGATGTGCCGAAACACTGGACTGAGCCAGGCCGCGGTGGTCGAACTGGCTGGCGCAGACGCCCATCTCGAGCGGATGTGCCTGCGCGGCGAAGTGCTGTTCAGGCTCCTTCAGCCACGCAAGGACGTCCCGTCGAAACGGGTGCGCCAGCGCCTTTAATATGATGTCGTGGTCCATCTTCACCTCGCATCGATCTCAACCGATATATAGATCGGATAGAGACGATATGGCAGGAAATCCATGCCATTTTTGAGGGTGATCGGAGAACGTTGCTCTCAGGTCACGGCCGGACCGCAATAGCGCCGCCGGGTGCTTCCGTCGCCTGTTGAGGGATGCGCTCCCATCAGGTGACCGACAGCACCTTGCCCGTATCGTGCTGACGTACGAAATCCACGCGGGAGCCGTCCCAGTGATAGGAGTAATGCCGGCCTTGCACCGGGACGGGGATGACATCGGGCCAGAAGATGCCGATACATTGCCCGTCCGCCATCCGCACGCTGTTCCACACCAGCCCGTCGCTGCCTTGCGCCCGCAGCGCCCGCCCTTCCGCCTGCGAGGCGGTGTAGTCGTCGGGGTGTAGCACGCCGGGCACCGCATTGACGTCGTCGAGGTCACGGTCGACGCTGCCGATCAGCACGCGGAAATCCGCCGTCCAGCCCGGATCCTCACTGGTGGCGCGCATGAAATTCTGGTGGTGGTGGATGGTCTCGGCCAGCGCCACGTCCTCGCTGTCGCCGGCATAGTAGATGCCGTAGCTGCCATCGGAGAAACGGCCGGGCCGCAGCGTCGAACAATGCACGAAGGGCGCCATCACGAAGCTTGCGCCAGGACCCGACACCCGCCTTGCGGCAGGCACCTTGCCGAGCTCGCCGATCTCGAGCCGGATGCGCGGATTGGTCTTCTCCTCGACGGCGGCCAGCGCCTCCCAGTCGCGCGGGTCGGCAATGTCCTCGAAGAGGTCGATCGGCGGATGGATGGAGCGGATGATCCGAAAAGTCTGGTGCCAGTGGACGCGGCGCCGGCCCGCGAGCCCACTCACCATGCACCACGCTCCGCATCGAGCCATTCACGCATGGCCGCAAGGTCGGAGATTTCGCCGCGCAGCATCAGGTCGAGCGCCGACTGGCCGCCGAAAATGGCATTGGGCTTGCGGATCCAGGCATAGCCGCGCGCCGGCTCGGTGAAGAGGTAGCGCAGGCCCTTGTGGATGCCCATCAGATGCGCCATGCGGGTGCGGAGGTCGCGGTCGATCCGGCCGATGCCGCCTTCCTTCCAGCGCGCCCAGGTCCGCGCCGACATACCTCCAAGCAGGATGCAGGCCTCGAGATCTGTGAGGTTCCACGCCTTGAACAGATTGACAGTGGTGCGCGCCAGCGCACCGGCCTCTTCCTCCGAAATGGCGCTGCCGACCGTGGCCGGCGTGGCGACGATGGACTGAAGTTGCATTTTGCTCACCCTTGCTATTGGCAGAGATATAGCATGTATTTGCCAATTGGCAAGTACGGGAGCTAACGTTCCTCGCCCCCATGAGATGGGGGAGAGGTGGCTCGGCGAAGCCGAGACGGAGCGGGGGATGGCGCAGCCCTGGAAGAATTCAGCGCGACCTCATCAGCGCCGCAGCCCCCTCTCCGACCGCTTCGCGGCCACCTCTCCCCCACTCCGTTGGGGCGAGGAACTCCTGCAAGGTCGGCGCCAGTGTCGTGCCTACTCCGCCGCCTCATACCCAGCGATACCCTTGATCTCCAGAAAATCCTCAAGCCCATACTCGGCATACTCGCGGCCGTTGCCCGACTGCTTGTAGCCGCCGAAGGGCAGGCCGGCGTCCCAGGTCGGATAGTTGATGTAGACATTGCCGGAGCGCATGCGCGCCGCCACGTCGCGGGCCTTCTGGATGTCCTTGGCCTGGATGTAGGAGGCCAGGCCGTAGACCGTGTCGTTGGCCTGCTCGACCGCCTGCTCGACCGTGTCGTAGGGCATGATCGCCAGCACCGGCCCGAATATCTCCTCGCGCGCGATGCGCATGTCGTGGGTGACGTCGGCGAACACGGTCGGCCTGATATAGTAGCCACGGTTGAGTTCGGCGGGGCGGCCGGGGCCGCCGGCGACCAGCGTCGCACCCTCGTCGATGCCGGCCTGGATCAGGTCCTGGATCTTGTCGAACTGAACCTGGCTGACGACAGGGCCAAGCTTGGTGTTGGCGCCGTCGGCGGGGCCGACCGCGAACTTTTCCGCCGCCGCCTTGGCGTAGCCCGCCGCCTCGTCATGACGGTCGCGCGGCACGAACATGCGCGTCGGCGCATTGCAGGACTGGCCGCTGTTGCTGAAGCAGCCGGCGACGCCCTTGCTGACGGCGGTGGCGAGGTCGACATCGGGGAACAGGATGTTGGCCGACTTGCCGCCAAGCTCCTGATGCACGCGCTTGACCGTGTCGGCGGCCGCCTTGGCCACCAGGATGCCTGCCCGCGTCGAACCAGTGAACGACATCATGTCGATGTCGGGATGGCTGGATAGCGCCTGGCCGACGCCGGGGCCGTCGCCGTTGACAAGATTGAACACGCCTTTCGGCACGCCGGCCTCGTCGAGGATTTCGGCGAAGATGATGGCATCGATCGGCGCGATCTCCGATGGCTTCAGCACCATGGTGCAGCCGGCGGCGAGCGCCGGGCCCACCTTGCAGGTGATCTGGTTCAGCGGCCAGTTCCACGGCGTGATCAGGCCGACGACGCCGATCGGCTCCTTGACGATCAGCGAGGAACCCTTGACGTGGCGAAACTCGAACGATTTCAGCACTTCGGCCATCTTCGTCAGATGCGCGAGGCCGACGCCCACCTGGCTGTCGAGCGCGAACTGGCGCGGCGCGCCCATCTCGCGCGACACGGCGAGCGCCAGGTCGGAACTGCGCTTCTTGTAGACCGCGATGACGCGGTTCAGGATGTCGAGGCGCTCCTCCACCGAGGTGAAGCCGAATGTGTTGAAGGCGCGCTTGGCCGCGGCCACCGCCTTGTCGACATCGGCCTTGGAGCCGAGCGAAATCTGCGCGAAGGCATCCTCGTTCGACGGATCGATGACATCGAGCGTCTTGGCCACAACAGGATCGACCCACGCGCCATCGATATAGAACTGCAGATTGTGTGACATGGTTTTCTCCTGGGGGCGCGTCGCATGGCTGTTTCGGCCGTGATATATGGCTAGAAATAACGATGCGCAAACGCCGCTGTCAAACGCAACCCCCGAAGTGGTTGAGCCAGCACGCCAGTGATTGAGCCAGACGCGTTGGGCCAGCGAACCCAGCCGTTTTCGATGGTACAGGATGAACTACAGCAGCGTGTGTCCTGCCTCGACCAGACGCTGTCTCGCCGCATCCTGGTCCGCCATTTTCACCAGCAGATGATCGCCGTCGAAAGTGGACACCAAGAAGATGCCCAGCCCGTTTTCCGACAGCGGCCGGATAACCGACAACACGATGCCGGTTTCGTCGAAAGCAAACGGCCCCTGCAATTTGAAGGCGACCCAGTCGCCATCGTGCTTGACCGTGCCTGGAACGCGATCCTCCAGGCAAGTGATCGAAAGCTCGTCATCGGTCCTGGTGATGCTGACGAAGCCCGGCCCGTCCGCCCAGCCGGGAATGCTGTCGCTCGCCCCGAGCCGTGAAATCGCGTAAATCCCTGGAAGTTGCTTCAATTTGATCCTGGCAGCCATCATCGTACCATTCCTCCGCTTGCCCGCTATCGCGTCAATTTCTTGCTCATATAGACCGTCATGCCGCCCATGAACGGCTCCTCCCTGTCGATCGTATAGCCGTGCCGTTTATACAGCGACACATTGGCCTCGAAAGCGCCGTTGGTCAGCAGGCGCAGCAGCGGACGGCCTGCTTTGATCGCCTTGCGCTCGGCCCGCTCCAGCAGCAGCCGGCCGATCCCCCTGCCCTGCGCCTCCGGCGCGACGCAGATATTCTCGATCCAGAGATGGTCGTCGGCAAGCATGGTTTCGATCATCCCGACAATGCGGCCCTCCTCGATGGCCAAGTCGAACGGATGCTCGGCAACGGCCTTCTCATAGTCGGCGCGCATCGGCAGCGGCTCGCGGCCGATCAGCGGCACCCATTTGCCATAGGCTGATCGCACGATGTCCCTGATCGCGGCGGCGTCAGCGGGTTCGGCCGGCCGGAACCGGATGGAGGAATTGATGGTCATGACAGGGCTCCAGACATGGAAAACCCCGCCGGTGGGTGTCGCGGGCGGGGCTGGAAACGAGCGAACCGGATCTATCCTGCCGGGTTTTGTCGTCGCGCAATCAGCTTGCCCCTCCGCACTGAACTGCGGCGGCGTCGTTTGGCGAGGGTAGGCGCGAGAACGAACATGCCGCCAAGCTGGAATAGGAAGGGCAGCGCTGTCAAGGCAGCGTCGCCATCTCCGGGGGTCGCGTGCGCCTCAGCGGTCGATCCTCGCCGCTTGTTGCGGCGAGTAGCGCGCTCCCTGCACCGCAATCGCCGAGACCGCGTTCTCGATGTTGGCAAGATCATCCGCCGTCAGCGCCACGGTGGACGACGCGATGTTCTCCTCCAGTCGGTTGAGTTTGGTGGTGCCGGGGATCGGGACGATCCAGGGCTTTTGCGCCAGCAGCCACGCAAGCGCGACCTGCGCCGGAGTCACCTTCTTCTGCGCCGCGATCGCGGCGATTGCGTCGACCAGCGCCTGGTTCGCTCGCCTGGCCTCCTCCGCAAAGCGCGGCACGGTGTTGCGGAAGTCGCTGCTGTCGAACGTCGTGTCGGCGTTGATGGCGCCGGTGAGGAAACCCTTGCCCAACGGGCTGAAGGGCACGAAGCCGATCCCCAGTTCTTCGAGGACCGGCAGGATCGCCTCCTCGGGTTCGCGCCACCAGAGCGAGTATTCACTTTGCAGGGCGGCGACCGGCTGCACCGCATGCGCGCGCCGGATGTTGCGAACGCCCGCCTCGGAGAGGCCGAAATGCTTCACCTTGCCTTGGCTGATCAGCTCCTTCACCGTGCCCGCCACGTCTTCGATCGGCACGGCCGGATCGACGCGGTGCTGATAGAGCAGGTCGATGCGGTCTGTTCTCAGCCGCTTGAGCGAAGCCTCGACGACCTCGCGAATATGCTCCGGCCGGCTGTCCATGCCCTGATGTCCGGCCGTCCCGGCGATGTCGATGCCGAACTTGGTCGCGACCACCACCTGGTCTCGGATGGGCTGCAGCGCTTCACCGACGACCTCCTCGTTCTTGAACGGTCCATAGACTTCCGCCGTGTCGAAGAAAGTGATGCCGCGCTCGAACGCGGCGCGGATCAGGCGGACGGCATCCGGCGTTTCCATCGGTGTCCCGTAGGACTGGCTCATCCCCATACAGCCGAGCCCGATAGCCGAGACTTCGAGGCCGCTGTTTCCAAGTATGCGCTTTTGCATTTCAATTCTCCTTCGGTGTGATCCGCACCGTGGCGGCGCGGGCGCGCGCGGCGATCATCGGCGCGAGATAAGGGCTCGCCGCGTATTTCGCCCGGTAGGCATCATCGATGCGTTCATTGACGGTTCCCTCGACCGGCTCGAAGGTGACATCCCTGGTCATGCCGGCAGCAGTGATACGGCCGGCCTTCTGGGTGGTCGCCGCCTGATACCAGCGCGACTGCCGGCCGTTGTAGCCGCGCACATAAAGTGCGCCGTCGGCGACGACCGACCAGATCCAGGTCGGCGTGCCCAAGGTCACGCCGTCATCGCGCAACGGCGAGATGTACAGATCGTCGGCTGCCGCGATCTTGTCGAGTTCGTCCTTCGACCACGGCATTTCCTTATGCCTTCTTCTCGCCGTCGGCCTGTTCGAAAACCTTGCGGGCAATGCCCAGGGCCGTGGCTGCCGTCGGCCATCCGGCGTAGAAGGCAAGATGCGTGATCGTTTCGATCAGTTCATCGCGGGTGACGCCATTGTCGAGCGCCCGCTTCATGTGGAAAGGCATTTCGTTGATCCGGTAGTTCGAGACCAGGCTGGTGACCGTGACGAGGCTGCGGTCGCGCGGCGAAAGGCCTGGGCGCTTCCAGACCTCGCCGAACAACACCTCGTCGGTGTATTTGCCGAGGGCGGGTGCGATATCGGAGAATGGGCTTTTGGGTGCGTCTGTCATGAGAGCTTCCTTCGTTGAGGGTGTATCCGGAAATGGATCCGGGAACCGCCGTGTCAAACCCCGTATTGTTCGTCGCTGACCTTCTCCATCCAGTCGACGACCTTGCCGTCGAGCGCTTCGGCGATGGCGATGTGGCTCATCGCCGTGGTCGGCGCGGCGCCATGCCAATGCTTCTCGCCGGGCGCGAACCAGACGATGTCGCCGGGGCGGATCTGCTCGACCGGTCCGCCTTCACGCTGCACCAGGCCGGCGCCCGAAAGCACGATCAGCATCTGGCCGAGCGGATGGGTGTGCCAGGCGGTGCGCGCGCCGGGCTCGAAAGTCACGGTGGCGCCGCTGACCCGGGCGGGTTCGCTGCCCTTGAAGGGCGCATCGATGCGCACCGTGCCGGTGAAATACTCCGCGGGGCCTTTCGCCGAGGCTTGCGAGCCGCTTCGCTGGATATCCATGGGTTTTTCCTTTTTTCTCGGCGCCCGGCAACTCACCGCCATGGCTCCAAGGCCGTCGACTTCGGGCGGCCCGATTGGATGGGTATATTTAGCGCCCGTGATTAGCCGCGATTAGGTGCTATATCCGGCATGTACTTATGAGAAGGGCTCATCAATGCCTCGCGATAATCTGAACGAACTGACCGCCTTCCTCGCCGTCGCGCGCGAAAAAAGCTTCACCCGGGCGGCGGCGCAGCTCGGCGTCTCGCAATCGGCGCTGAGCCATACGGTGCGCGCGCTGGAGGAGCGGCTGGGCGTGAGGTTGCTCACCCGCACCACGCGCAGCGTGTCGCCCACCGAGGCCGGCGAGCGCATGGTGCGCTCGGTCGGACCGAGGCTCGACGAGATCGAGGCTGAGCTCACCGCGCTCAGTGCCTTGCGTGAAAAGCCCGCTGGCACCATCCGCATCACCGCCGGCGAGCATTCAGCCGATGCGGTCCTGTGGCCTGCCTTGGCGAAATTCCTGCCCGACCATCCCGACATCAAGGTCGAGATCATCGTCGACTATAGCCTGACCGACATCGTCGCCGAGCGCTTCGATGCCGGCGTGCGGCTGGGCGAACAGGTGGCGCGCGACATGATCGCCGTGCGCATCGGCCCGGACATGCGCATGGCGGTGGTCGGATCGCCTGCCTATTTCGCCATCCATCCAAAGCCGCGCACGCCGCAGGACCTGACCAATCACAACTGCATAAACCTGCGCCTGCCGACCTATGGCGGGCTCTATGCCTGGGAGTTCGAAAAGGCCGGGCGCGAACTGAAGGTGCGTGTCGAGGGCCAGCTGGTGTTCAACACAAGCGCGCTGCGCATGAACGCGGTGCTGGCCGGCCTCGGCCTCGCCTATCTGCCGGAGGAGCAGGTGACGGCGCATCTGGCCGATGGCCGCCTGGTGCGGGTACTGGCCGACTGGTGCGCGCCTTTCCCCGGCTATCATCTCAACTACCCCAGCCGGCGCCAGGCGACGCCGGCCTTCTCGCTGTTGGTCGACGCGCTGCGCTATCGGGGGTAGAGCGTGATCCCGAAAAGTGGAACCCGGTTTTCTCGGACAAACGGTTTCCGCTTGTCCAGGGATCATGCTCAAAAAACAGATAGAGCCCCATTCCGATTCTTTCGGGATGGGACAGGCTCTAGCGCGGCTGGACTGTGTCGCCGGTCGTTCTATCTTCCAGGGTGTCAGCACCGGAGCCATCGCGATGACCGAGACCGACCTCTATCGAGGCTACATCGACTGCCTCAACAATCAGGATTGGGAGCGACTGCATCGCTTCGTCCATGACGAGGTGCACTACAACAGTGAGCGGGTCGGCCTGTCGGGTTATCGCAAGATGCTGGAGCGGGACTTCCGGGAAATTCCGGACCTCTTTTTCGACGTCCAGATCTTGATCTCCGAGCCGCCGTTCATCGCCAGCCGCCTCCAGTTCAACTGCACGCCGAAGGGGACCTTCTTCGACCTCCCCATCAACGGCCGGAAAGTCTCCTTCAGCGAGAACGTCTTCTACGAGTTTCTCGATGACAGGATCAGGAATATCTGGTCGGTGATCGACAAGGCAGCGATCGAAGCGCAGCTTGATGCCATGTGATGGATGCCTCCTTCTTGCGGCCGGTGGTAAACTTGCGTCAGTGGCAGGATTTGTTGTGGCTAGGGCGATCTGTGCCATTGTTAAAACCGACCGTTCATAAAAATCGATCATTCCGACAATAACAATTCGTTGGAAGGATCGTTTCAGGAATGGCATTCTCCAAGGATACTCGCCTGGAGAATTGCATTGCCTTCCCTGACCAACATCGCGAACGATATTCCGAAAAGCACGATTTCCGCCGATCTGGCCGCAGGCCGCAAGCGCCTCGATTCGGTGTGGAACGGCATCATCCCCGGCATCGTCCTTGTCGCGATGATCACCGGCGTTGCCTTTTCGGCCCGCAATGTCTCCGGTTTCGCCCTGTTCAGCCCGATGATCCTCGCCGTCGTCGCCGGCATGGTCTATTCCAATATGCTCGGCACGCCCGCCCATGCCAAGGCCGGCATCGCCTTCTCGCAAAAACGCCTGCTACGCTTCGCCATCGTGCTGCTCGGCTTCCAGCTGACTCTCGGCCAGGTCGTCTCGATCGGCGCCGGCGGCGTCGGCATCGTGGCGGCCACCCTTGGCGCCACCTTCGTCTTCACCATCACGCTTGGCCGCCTGATCGGCGTCGACGCCAAGCTTGCGCAGCTGATCGCCGCCGGTACCTCGATCTGCGGCGCCTCGGCCATCGTCGCCACCAACATCGTCACCGATGCGCGCGACGAGGACGTCACCTACGCCGTCGCCTCGATCACACTGTTCGGCACCGTGGCCATGCTCGGCTTTCCGTTGCTGGCTCCCGTGCTCGGCCTCGACCAGCACGCTTTCGGCCTGTGGGCAGGGGCCTCGATCCATGAGGTCGCGCAGGTCATCGGCGCCGGCTTCCAGAACGGCACCCAGTCCGGCGAGATCGCCACCGTCGCCAAGCTCACCCGTGTCGCCATGCTGGCGCCGATGGTCGTCGCGCTCGGCCTGATGGCCCGCCGCGGCAGCCGCGATCAAGCTGGGGCGCGGCCGCCCATGCCGTGGTTCGTCGTCGCCTTCGTCGCTATCGTGGCGTTGAACAGCCTTGTCGCGATCCCCGCCGAAGTGAAGACGGCGATGGCGCTCGCCACCGCCGTCATGCTGACCATGGGGCTGGCCGCCATGGGCCTGCAGGCCGACATTTCGCAGCTGCGCTCGCGTGGCCTGCGCCCGCTGGCCCTCGCCTTCTCGGCCTTCCTGTTCATCGGCGGCTTCAGCCTGATGCTGGTGAAGTTTGTAGGCTGATTAGTCCTCGAACGAACTTGCCGCGACATAGATCGCGGCCAGCGCTTCGATGCCGGCTTGGTCGGCCTTGTCGAAGCGGCCGGGCAGCGGGCTGTCGAGATCGAGCACACCGAAGACGCCGTTGTCGTCTTCCAGGAGCACGACCAGTTCCGAGCGCGAATCGGCGTCGCAGGCGATGTGACCGGGGAAATCGTGCACGTCCTTGATCAGCATCGAGGTGCCGAGTTCGACCGCGGTTCCGCACACCCCCTTGCCGACGGCGATGCGCACGCAGGCCGGCTTGCCCTGGAAGGGGCCGAGCACCATCTCCTCGTCCGACGCCAGGAAATAGAAGCCGGCCCAATTGAGGTCGGGCACCATCTGGAAGATTAGCGCCGAGGTGTTGGCGGCATTGGCGATCGAGTCGCCCTCGCCGTCGAGCAGCGCCTTCAGTTGCGTGGCAAGGTCGCCGTAGAACGCGACCTTGTCCGAGGTGTCGATCGCCTTGGCGGCAAACATGGCTTGTCTCCGAGCTGAGAATCGCGGTTCCGTTTCCGGCAAGCTGCACCAAACGACCACCGGGCCATATTAGCGTGAATTCCATCCCCCGCGAAAGCTGCAAGATCAGGATCGCCGCCGCAATCATCGCGGACGCATCCGGCAGACTGCTTCTGGTGCGCAAGCGGGGCACCAGCGGCTTCATGCAACCCGGCGGCAAGATCGAGCCGCATGAAGAGCCGCTCGACGCCCTTGTGCGGGAGTTGAACGAGGAACTCGGGCTGGTGATCGATCCCGCCACGGCCTCCCCGCTCGGCCTGTTCTCGGCACAGGCCGCCAACGAGCCGGACTACACGGTCGACGCGGAGTTGTTCACGGTGTCGATCGAAAGCCAGCCGGTGCCGGCGGCCGAAATCGAGGAGATGATCTGGCTGGATCCGACAGCAGCCAATGGCCTCGACCTCGCGCCGCTGACGCGCGATGTGGTGCTGCAGTTGAATGGGAGGTAGCGGCGGTGACGCGAGCGCCCTCTCCCCGTTCACGGGAAGAGGGACGATGTCGTCGTCGGTTTCGCCAATCGCCAGCGCGCCGCAGCAGGATCTTAGTAGCCGCCGCCCATGCCGCCGCCCGCCGGTGCCGCATCCTTCGGTGGAACGTCGGTGATCATCGCCTCGGCGGTGATGAGCAGGGCCGCGATCGAGCCGGCGTCCTGCAGCGCGGTGCGAACGACTTTCGCCGGATCGACGATGCCGGCCTTGATCATATCGACATAGGTCTCGTTCTGGGCGTCGAAGCCCTGATTGTGGTCCTTGCTGTCGGCGAGCTTGCCGACCACGATCGAGCCTTCGACGCCAGAATTCTCGGCGATCTGGCGGATCGGCGCTTCCAACGCCCGCAGAACGATCGAGATGCCGGCGGTGACATCGGCATTGGCGCCGTTCAGGCCTGACAGCGCCGATTTGGCGCGCAGCAGGGCCACGCCGCCGCCGGGCACGATGCCTTCCTCGACCGCCGCGCGCGTTGCGTTCAGCGCGTCGTCGATGCGATCCTTCTTTTCCTTCACTTCCGACTCGGTGACGCCGCCGACGCGGATAACGGCAACGCCGCCTGACAGCTTGGCCAGCCGTTCCTGCAGCTTTTCCTTGTCGTAGTCGGACGTCGTCTCCTCGATCTGGCCCTTGATCTGGGCAACGCGCGCCTGGATGGTCGCCTTGGTGCCGGCGCCGTCGACGATCGTGGTGGTATCCTTCTCGATCAGCACGCGCTTGGCGCGGCCGAGCATCTCGATGGTGACGTTTTCGAGCTTGATGCCGAGATCCTCGGAGATCATCTGGCCTGCCGTCAGCACCGCTATGTCTTCCAGCATCGCCTTGCGGCGGTCGCCGAAGCCCGGCGCCTTGACGGCCGCGACCTTGAGGCCGCCGCGCAGCTTGTTGACGACCAGCGTGGCGAGCGCCTCGCCTTCGACGTCCTCGGAGATGATAAGCAACGGCCTGCCGCTCTGCACCACGGCTTCGAGGATCGGCAGCATCGCCTGCAGATTGCCGAGTTTCTTCTCGTGGATGAGCACATAGGGCTCTTCCAGTTCGGCGCGCATCTTGTCGGCATTGGTGACGAAATAGGGTGAGAGATAGCCGCGATCGAACTGCATGCCTTCCACGACGTCAAGCTCGGTTTCGGCGGTCTTGGCTTCCTCGACGGTGATGACGCCGTCATTGCCGACCTTGTCCATCGCCTTGGCGATCATGGCGCCGACGCTGGCATCGCCATTGGCGGCGATGGTGCCGACCTGGGCGATCTCGGCCGACGATTTGACCTTCTTGGCCTTGGCCTTGATTTCCACGACAACGGCGGCGACGGCCTGGTCGATGCCGCGCTTCAAGTCCATCGGGTTCATGCCGGCGGCGACCAGCTTGGCGCCTTCGCGCAGGATCGAGGCGGCCAGCACCGTGGCAGTGGTGGTGCCGTCACCGGCGAGGTCATTGGTTTTCGAGGCCACTTCGCGCACCATCTGCGCGCCCATGTTCTCGAACTTGTCGGCAAGCTCGATTTCCTTGGCGACGGTGACGCCGTCCTTGGTGATGCGCGGCGCGCCATAGGCCTTGTCGATGACGACATTGCGGCCCTTGGGACCGAGAGTCACCTTGACGGCGTTGTTGAGGAGCTCGACGCCGCGCAGCATGCGGTCGCGCGCGTCGGTGGCGAATTTGATTTCCTTGGCAGACATTTTTTCAATCCCGTTCGTGTGGTGAAGCAAGCAGTTCGCCGGAGCCTGGCCAGGCCGGTCAGGCGGCCTTCTTGGCCTTGACGCTCTTCTCGGTAACGGCAGTCTCGCTCTTGTCGATGACGCCAGTCTCGCTCTTGTCGATGACGCCAGTCTCGCTCTTGTCGATGACGCCAGTCTCGCTCTTGTCGATGACGCCCATGATGTCGGCTTCCTTCATGATCAGAAGATCCTCGCCGTCGATCTTGACCTCGGTGCCCGACCATTTGCCGAACAGGATGAGGTCGCCGGCCTTGACGTCGAGCGGCGCAAGCGCGCCGTTTTCGTCGCGTGCGCCGGGGCTGACGGCGATGACTTCGCCTTCCTGCGGCTTTTCCTTGGCAGTGTCGGGGATGATGATGCCGCCCTTGGATTTGGTGTCGCCTTCGGCGCGCCGGATGACGACGCGGTCGTGGAGTGGCCGAAACTTCATGAGAACTTCTTTCTGGGGCCGGCTTAGGCGGCCGCGCCCATCCTATAGGCGCTTTGGCACTCGATAGATAGGAGTGCCAAAATTATTCGCGACCAAAATTAAATATTGAAAAGTATTATTTCGGCACCCGGTTTCGTGGTACCCAAAACCGGTCAAATAATTCAAAAAATTGAATTTTGCCGGTCGAGTGCCTATTTATCGGACAAGTTCACTTTCACGATTTCAGGGCACAAGGAGATTTCCACAATGGCCGACGGCAATCAGACGATCATGGAAAAAGCTGAAGCCCGCTTTGTCGACAAGCAGAAGAAGACGGCGGAGCGCAACAAGGCCACCGCCGAGTACATGTCCGAGGCAAGGGCCAGAGAAATCAAGACGGCAAGGCTGAGGCAATTGCGCCTGGCCAAGGAAGAGGCCGACCGGGTCGCGGAAGCCTTGAATCCGACGCCGAAGAAGAAGCGGGCGGTGAAGAAAGCCTAAGCAATTCCAGGAAGAGTGCGAGCGCTTTCCCTTGGGAATTGCGCCAAAACAAAGGAGGCAAGAACATGAGCCTAACCTTTCCCAACCACAGCCGCAGCTATGATGAAGCCGGCAAGCGGATCCGCTTCGTTGGCCATGACGGCATGTTCCAGATTTCCTTTTCCGTCGCCGCCGATGCGATGACCAAGATCCAGCCGCGAACCAGCGCCACCGAAGCCGGCTACCTCGCCACCTTCGACATCGAAAGCAGCGTCATCCGCGATGTGGCGTCGAAGGCCTACGACCGCACACGCAAGAGCATGTATGTGTTGACATCGGACGATTTCCGCTGAGACCCGCTTCCGAACGCGGTGGCCCGGATCAGGCCCTGCTTCCTGCATTGCAGTGCACTGACGGCTAATGCATGTCGCCCAAAAGTGCCTCGGTTTTGGGATGATGACATGCATAAAAACAACGACCCAAAGCGCATCGCATGAATCCGTTTCCACGCGACGCGATTTGGGAATCAGCCCTTGCGTTCCGCCCTCTCCCGGCGTTTGACGTCGCGGATATTCATCTGCACCACCATGTCCTCGGCATCGCGCGGGCTCATGCCCACCATCACTCTTTGCCGCACCACGGCGGGCTGGCCGGTGAAGACATCGATGATGGTCCAGCTCTGGGGAAGTTCCATGCGCAATGCGTAGCGATTTGCCATCTGGCGTCCCGTCTTTCGGCCCGGCCGCTCTGTCGAGCCTCAACCCTTGATCAAGAAAAATACGGCAGCCAGGATCATTACCGTCCAGGCTATGACCGATAGCTTCAACGCCATGCCGCCATGCGCGACCAGGACCTCGCGCAGTCGCGGAACGATACCCGTCGGCCGGGCTCGCACCGCCGCCCCGGCGGCGGGCGCCTTGACGCCCTGTTTTCCAAAGACCGGCAGCAGCGACGGTTCACGCACGAAGATGGCCTCGAATGTCAGGGAAAAATCGGCAAGCAAGGATGGTCGCTTGACCTCCGTAGCACCCTTTTCGCCAGCGCCCGCATGCCAAATCAAGAATGGCACTACAGAAACGATGGTACAATGATGCTAGCCGGAACCGCGGTTGACGCTCAAGCGGCGGCGCTGCGACCCTTCACGCCGGGCTCGGCCTTGAAGATGCGGAACGTCGCCGCCAACTTGGCGAAGGATAATTCGACCTTGAAGCGCTTGGCTTAATCCCCACCATTTTTCCCTCTTGAACGCTCACCCAATCTGGCCTAGCCTTGGCTTGAGAAAAGGTTTTTCCAAACATTCCGATCAAGCTCGGCAATCGACCGGGCTCTGTTTCGGCCTGTAAGAGAAAACCTTTTCTCAAGCTAAGGATTTTCGGCGCGATGCCATCGGATGATCAGCCTGTTCCGGTCTTTCCCAAGCCTGTCACCTTGCGTGACGTGGCCGCGCAGGCCGGCGTCAGCGTCGCCACCGCATCGAAGGCGCTCAACGACCAGGGGCGGATGACCGCCGAGACCCGCGAGCGTATCCGCGAGACGGCGCGCGGCCTCGGCTTCCGGCCCAACAGCCTAGCGCAGAGCCTGCTTCGGCGCCGCAGCTTCACCGTTGGCCTGCTCACCAACGATACTTATGGCCGCTTCTCGCTGCCGCTGATGTCGGGCATTTCGGACGCGCTGGTCGACAAGGGTGTCTCGGTGTTCCTGTGCAATGTCGAGGAGGATCCTCGGCTCGGCCAAATGCATGTGGACGCCATGCTCGATAAGCGCGTCGACGGCATCATCGCCACCGGCAAGCGCATCGACCGCCATCTGCCGATCGACCTCTCCAACCTGCGCGTGCCGGTGATCTATGCCTTCACCCAGCCCGATCCCGACGCCGTCGCCTTCGTCTCCGACGACGCCGGCGGCGCGCGGCTGGCCGTCGAGCATTTCTGCCGGCTCGGCCGCCGACGCATCGTCCATGTCAGCGGACCGGCGAGCTTTGCCGTGGTCCACGCCCGCGCCCAGGCCTATCGCGACGTGCTCGCCGAAAACGGCCTGCCGGTCACCGAACCGCTGCTCGGCTCCTGGTCGGAGGCCTGGGGGCACGAGGCGGTAGCGCAACTGTTCGACGGCAAAAGCGACAGGCCGGACGCCGTCTTTTGCGGCAACGACCAGATTGCGCGCGGCGTCATCGATGCGTTGCGCGAGCGCGGGCTCGACGTGCCCAATGATGTCGGCGTCATCGGCTTCGACAATTGGGAGATCGTGGCGGAAGCGACGCGTCCGCCGCTGACTTCGGTCGACATGAACCTGACCGCGCTCGGCCGCGAGGCCGGGCTAACCCTGCTTTCACTGGTCGGCGGCACAGCCGCCGCGCCGGGCATTCGAAAACTGCCGTGCCGGTTGGTGGTGCGGCATTCCTGCGGCCGTCCGATGGACGGCTGACAACGAAGCGCCGCGCGAGCGGCGCCAAGCCGCGGACAGCGGCCAACCTGGAGGAGGAGAACATGAGGAACATGATTGCCAAACTGGCCCTGGCCGCTGCCGTTCTGGGCGGAGGCCTCGGCACTGCCGCCGCCGAAACGGCCAACATCTGGGTGCGCGCCGACGGCTCGAATTTCATGCCGAGGATCGTCGACGCCTTCAACAAGGCGCACAAGGACCAGGTCAAGCTCGACATCATTCCCAATGCCGAGATCATCCCGAAATACGGTGCGGCCGCCGCCGGCGGCACGGCGCCCGACGCGCTGTCGCTCGATCTGATCTATACGCCCTCCTTCGCCGCGGCCGGCCAGTTGGAGGACATCACCGACTGGGCCAAGTCCCTGCCCTATTTCTCCAGCCTGTCGCCGGCGCATGTGAAGACCGGCACCTACAAGGACCATATTTACGGCCTGCCCTTCTCGGCCGACGCCTCGGTGCTGATCTGGAACAAGAAGCTGTTCAAGCAGGCCGGGCTCGACCCTGAAAAGGGCCCGGCCAACTGGGCCGAGATCGCCGCCGACGCCGAAAAGGTCAACGCGCTCGGCGGCAACATCAAAGGCTTCTACTTCTCCGGCAATTGCGGCGGCTGCAACATCTTCACCTTCACGCCGCTGATCTGGGCCTCCGGCGGCGACATCCTCTCCGCCGACGGCTCGAAGGCGACGCTCGACAGCCCGCAACTGCGCGGCGCCATCGATCTCTACCGCTCGATGGTCAAGAAGGATCTGGTACCGGCCGGCGCGCAGACCGATACCGGCGCCAACTTCTTCGCGGCGTTTGCCGCCGGCAATATCGGCATCTCGCCGTCCGGGGCCTTCGCCATCGGCGCTCTCAACACCCAGTATCCCGATGTCGATTACGGCATCACCTTCCTGCCGGGCAAGGATGGCGGCTGGTCGTCCTTTGCCGGCGGCGACAATTTCGTCGTCACCAAGGGCACCAAGAAACTCGCCGTTGTGAAGGAATTCCTGGACTTCGCCTATTCGCTGGAGGGCCAGACCATCCTGGCAAAATATGGCAGCCTGCCGGTGCGCGGCGACATCGCCAAGGATGCGCTGAAAGACCTCGATCCCCGCTACCAGATCGCCGCCGAGGCCATGGCCAAGGGCAAGACGCCCTATTCGGTGGTGTTCAACGATCTGATCAACTCCGCCAACGGCCCATGGACGCAGATGATCAACGAGGTCTTCTTCGGCGACGACGTCGACGGCGCGATCGCCAACGCCCAGGAGACCATGCAGTCGATCATCGACCAGGCGCCGCAGAAGTAAGCGGCCGCCTGCCGGTCGCCCGCCTGTCTCCCTGGGCGAGCGGCCGGCGCGTTTTTCGTTCAAATGGCAGAGTAAGGCGTTGAGAACACTAACTTGTATTGGCAGTTCGGGGCGTCGCAAGTTGCGCTCCCCCTTCTCCCCTTGCGGGAGAAGGTGGCCTCGCGCAGCGAGGTCGGATGAGGGGTGTTCCAGCTTGGCGACAGGTTCGAAATTGCCGTTGCCTCATTCCATGGCGCACCCCTCATCCGTCTCGGCGCTGCGCGCCGATCCACCTTCTCCCACAAGGGGAGAAGGAAAAGTAGGCGCCCAGACATGACAACCATCGCCACACCCACCACCGCCCCGTCCCGTGCCCGAAAACTGGTCGGCGCCGGGCGCCGGCAATGGATTGGCCTCATCTACGTCGCGCCGGCCGTGGCCTTGGTGATGGTGTTCTTCGTCATCCCGCTCGGCATGACGGCGTGGATGTCGCTGCACAACTGGCCGTTGATGGGCGAGCACTCCTTCATCGGCTTCGACAACTACTTCGCGATCCTGCGCGACACCAGGTTCTGGAACGCGCTCAAATTCACCGGCTACTACACCGTCATCGTCACCATCGCGATCTTCGTCATTGCCTTTCCGCTGGCGATCTTTATCGAAAGACCGCGGCCGCTGACCAACCTCTACCGGACCGCCTTCTTCATGCCGGCGGTCGTCGGCTTTGCCTCGGCGAGCCTGCTCTGGTCATGGCTCTTGAACGTCGATTCCGGCCTGTTCAGCCCGGCCGCCTACGAGCTCGGCCTGATCGACAAGAAGTTCAACCTTCTGGCCACCTTCCAGCCGGCCTTCTGGTCGATCATCGCCATGGTCGTGTGGAAGGTCGCCGGCTTCACCATGATCATCCTGATGACCGGCCTGCAATCGATCCCGCAGGATCTGCAGGAGGCGGCCGTCATCGATGGCGCCGGGCCGTTCGCCCGCTTCCGCGCGATCACCCTGCCGCTGATGCGCCGCACGCTCGCGCTGGCGCTGATCCTGTCGGTCGCCGGCTCCATCCTCGCCTTCGACCAGTTCTACATCATCCTGCGCGGCGGTCCGCGCAACCAGACGCTGACGGCGGTCTACTGGATCTTCAACCAGTCCTTCGTCTCGTTCAAGCTCGGCTATGGCGCCGCACTTTCGATGGTGCTGCTGGTGAT
This sequence comes from Mesorhizobium sp. B1-1-7, assembly GCF_006442705.1. NCBI lineage: Bacteria > Pseudomonadati > Pseudomonadota > Alphaproteobacteria > Hyphomicrobiales > Phyllobacteriaceae > Mesorhizobium > Mesorhizobium sp. B1-1-7. The sequence goes on from NZ_VFWQ01000017.1 coordinate 54,872, forward strand.
CCTGGTGGCGCTCAGCCTCATCCAGCTCTGGCTGCTGCGCAAGCCGGAAGGGATCGACTGATGGCGCAGGCAATATCAGCCCGAGGCAAGCTCGCCGCCCGCTTGGCCAGGCACTCCACCGGCATCGTCGCCTCGGTGCTGTTCGTGGCGCCGATCGTCTGGACCGTGCTGTCGGCCTTCAAGCCGGCCGCCGAAGCACGCCTGCCGCCGCTGCCGCCATGGCCGACCACGGGCTTCTCGCTCGAAAACTACGCCACGCTCAACTCCTTCGGCGACGGCCTGTGGGCTTCGGCGCAGAACAGCATCTACGTCTCGGTGATGACCGTCCTGCTGTCGGTCATCGTCAGCGTGCTGGCCGGCTACGGCTTCTCGCGCTTCCGCTTTCCGTTCAAGGACCTGTTCTTCGTCCTCATCCTGTCGACGATCATGATCCCGTTCCAGTCGATCCTGACGCCGATCTTCCTGGTGCTGACCAAGCTTGGCCTGCACAACACGCTGACCGGGCTGGTCGGCGTCTATGTGACGCTGCAACTGCCGTTCTCGATCTTCATGATGCGCAACGCCTTCGACGCGGTGCCACGCGAGATCGAGGAGGCCGCGCGCATGGACGGGGCCGGCAACGCCACCATGCTGGTCAAGGTGATGCTGCCGCTGGTCTGGCCGGGCGTCGTCACTATCGCGCTGTTTGCCTTTCTCGGCGCCTGGAACGAGTTCCTCGCAGCCCTCGTGCTGATGACCGACCAGTCCAAATTCACGCTGCCGGTGATGATGACCGCGCTTCAGTCGGGCCGCTTCGGCGCCATCGACTGGGGCGCCGTGCAGGCGGGCGTTACCGTGATGATGGTGCCGTGCCTGATCCTCTTCCTCGCTCTACAACGCTTCTACATCCGCGGCCTGATGGCCGGGGCCGTCAAATAATCGACCAAATGGAGTCCAGTTCATGACCGCATCGCCATCCCCGCGGCCCGCCGCAACGAGAAAACCCAAGCTCGCCTTCCGCCCGTTGCCGGTGCCGCAGGTCGACGTGCACGGCTTCTGGGGCGACCGCGCCGACGCGGTGGCGACGCGCACCGCCAATATTCTCTACGATCGCTGCGTCGAAGCCCGGATGCTGGAGCAGATCGACCCGGACCGCCCCTCGCCCGGCGTCGTCATTCCGTTCCACTCGCCCTCGCCCGACGAAGCGGACCGCCAGGGCGCCGAGTTCACCGGTTCGACGGTCACCACGCAGATGTTTTGGGATTCCGATCTCGGCAAGACGATCGAGACCGCTGCCTATTCGCTTTACCGGCGCAAGAACCCAGAGCTGGAGAAGAAGATCGACGCCGTCATCGATATGTATGGCAAGCTCCAGCAAGAGGACGGCTATCTCTCCAGTTGGTACCAACGCATCCAGCCCGGCAAGCGCTGGACAAACCTGCGCGACTGCCACGAACTCTATTGCGCCGGGCACCTGATCGAGGGTGCGGTTGCCTACTACCAGGCGACGGGCAAGCGCAAGCTGCTCGACATCATGTGCCGCTATGCCGACCACATCGCCTCGGTGCTCGGACCCGAGCCCGGCAAGAAAAAGGGCTATTGCGGCCATGAGGAGATCGAGCTGGCCCTGGTCAAGCTGGCGCGGGTGACGGGCGAGCGGAAATACATGGATCTGGCGAAATACTTCATCGACCAGCGCGGCCAGCAGCCGCATTATTTCGACGAGGAGGCGCGCGCCCGCGGCGCCGACCCGAGGGCCTATCATTTCAAGACCTATGAATACAGCCAGTCGCACATTCCGGTGCGCGAGCAGGACAAGGTCGTCGGCCATGCGGTGCGGGCCATGTACCTCTATTCGGGCATGGCCGACATCGCCACCGAATATGGCGACGACACGCTGCGGGTGGCGCTCGACCGGCTGTGGGACGACCTCACCACGAAGAGCCTCTACATCACCGGCGGGCTTGGACCGTCGGCCCATAATGAAGGTTTCACCAGCGACTACGACCTGCCCAACGAAAGCGCCTATGCCGAAACTTGTGCTGCCGTCGGCCTGGTGTTCTGGGCAAGCCGCATGCTCGGCATGGGACCGAACGCGCGCTATGCCGACATGATGGAGCGCGCGCTCTACAACGGTTCGATCTCGGGTCTGTCGCTCGACGGCTCGCTGTTCTTCTACGAGAATCCGCTGGAAAGCCGGGGCCGGCACAACAGATGGAAATGGCACCGCTGCCCGTGCTGCCCACCCAATATCGGGCGCATGGTCGCCTCGATCGGCAGCTATTTCTACAGTCTGGCGGATGACGCACTTGCCGTTCATCTCTACGGCGACTCGACCGCCCGCTTCGACATTGGTGGCGTAGCTGTCAGCCTGACGCAGGCGAGCCGCTATCCCTGGGATGGCGCCGTCGAGGTCACGCTCGAGCCTCAAGCGCCGGTGGAGTTCACCCTGCACCTGCGCATCCCTGCGTGGAGCAGCAGTGCTGCGCTCCAGGTCAATGGCGAAGCGATCGACCTCGCTGACGTGACCAACGACGGTTATGCCGCGATCCGGCGTGTCTGGAAGAAGGACGACAGCGTCCGGCTCGATCTCGAAATGCCGATCGAGCGGCTCTACGCCAATCCCGACGTCAAGCAGGATGCCGGCCGCGTCGCGCTGTCGCGCGGACCGCTGATCTACTGCGTCGAGGCGACGGACAATGAGACCCGGCTGCACCGCCTCGCTCTGCCGCGCACGGCAGATATAGAGGCGCATGATCAGCCCGGGCTTCTCGGCGGCGTGGTGACGCTTTCAGCCACGGCACAAGCCGACGCCGGCTGGCAGGACGGGCTCTACCGCTCGAAGCCGCCAGCAAGCGTCGAGACGCGGTTGACCGCCATCCCCTATTTCGCCTGGGACAACCGCGAGCCCGGCGAGATGCTGGTGTGGCTGCGGGACGGATGACGCCTGCCCATACTCGCTTGGGCAGCGCGGAAAAGATCACGCCAAAGCAAGGGACTGGAGCCGGATTCTGATTCAGTTCGGCATTGAAATCTCTAGCGTTTGGCCGTGGCCTTGGACTTGTTCAAGGCGATCGCCGCGCGCACCAGTGCCTTGAATGCCTCCTCGTCCACTTCCTCGCCTTTCTGGAAATCGATGGCACGTCGTGTATTGCCTTCGAGGCTGGAGTTGAACAGGCGCGTCGGATCGGGCAGTGCAGCCCCCTTGGCGAAGGTCAGCTTGACGAGGCTCTTGTAGGTCTCGCCGGTGCAGATGATGCCGTCATGTTCCCACACCGGAACACCGCGCCATTTCCACGTCTCGACCACCTGGGGATCGGTTTGCCGGATCAGGGCGCGCAGCCGGCTGAGCATCTCGCCGCGCCAGTCGCCGAGTTCCTCGATCCTGCCGTCTATCAGCTGGGATGGAGATTTACCGTCCTGCGTCTCGGTGTCTGTCATGTCGTTTCTCCTCCGAGCTTCGATGGATAGAGCAATCCCGGCAAAGTGTGCAGCGGTTTTGCATCCGCAATTGCGTAGAACAACAAAGACAGGGCATTGGAGGCGACCTTCGCCGGAAATGCCCTGGAGTACTCACATGCGCTCGCCAGGCAATTGGCTGGCCTGCTTCACCCACGCGCTGAATTGGGCCTCGTCGAGCGCATCGTCCTCATGGATGTCGAGATAGCGCGTGTCCTTGCTCTTGGATTCGCCCGGCGGCACCGGATCGAGCGACAGGCCGCGGAAGAAGGCCACCTTGATGTAACGGGTGAAGCAGTGAAAGCTCAGGAACCAACCCTCGCCTTCGACGCCGTAGAACGGCGAGTTCCATTTGACGGCCTTGTGCACGCCGGGCACCGCGCGCTCGATGAGCGCATCGAGGCGCTCTCCCACCTCGCGCTTCCAGCCCGGCATGGCCGCGATATAGGCCTGCACCGGCGCGTCGCCATAGCCCTTGGCGATCTGCGGGTTGCCGCCGGAAAGCAGCTTCGGCTCAGCCTTGGCGGATTTGGTCGACTTTGCCATGCCTTCCTGCCCTATCCGTTGGCCTATCCGAGGGCACGCTGCACGCTGCGCGTCTTAGCAACATAGGGCAGCACGAACATATAGAGGCCGCTGAACAGCAAAAGGAAGAGCGGCGGGAGTGGCGAATAGACCACCCAGGCAGGCGGCTGCCCGAACGCCATGGTGACGAAGTTGGCGACGACGGTTGCCGTGAAGATGATCGACAACCAGCGATGCGTTTGCCTGATCCATTTGCTCCAGTCCAAGATTACCTCCCTTGAAAAACGCGTGAAATAGGACGCCTTACCAGCGCGCCAACTGGGTGATCTGCACGAGATTGCCGCAGCCGTCGTTCAGCTTGGCGATGGTCGAGCCGGTCACCTCGGTCGGCGGCATGGTGAACGTGCCGCCGTTCGCCGCGATGCGCTCGTGGTCGCCCTTGATGTCGTCGGTGAAGAACATCACCGCCGGCTGGCCTTGCTCGAACATCGCCTGCTGGTAGGCCTTGGCCGCTGGCTGGTCGTTGAGCGCCAGTTGCAGTTCGGTGCCCTCGGGCTCGTCCGGCGAGGCGACCGTCAGCCAGCGGAACGGCCCGTTGCTGAAATCGGCCTTCTTGGTCAGGCCGAGCACGCCGGTATAGAAGGCAAGCGCCTTTTCCTGGTCGTCCACGTAGATGCTGGTCAATTTGATCTTCATCGTCTTCCTCCATAGGTTTTGCTGGCGGCGAACCGCCCTGTGAAATCAGCTGTGGTTTTCAATTTGACCGGCGGACCTCAGTCCGTCCGGTCCAGAAGCTGTTCCAGCTTCTCGAAAAATTGTGGCCAACCCATCTTGGCGCCGCCATAGGCACGCCTCTGCTCGGGCCGGAAGCCGGCTTGCTCCATGCGCAAATGGGTTCCCGTCGGCGTCGGGGTGAGCGTGAAGGTCACCACGCTTCTGAGATCGAAGGCCGGGTCGTGATGGGCCAGGTTCCAGGTGTAGGACAGCGTCTTGTTCGGCTCGACGGCAAGCACCTCGCAATCCAGCACGCCACCCCAATCGGCGCTGATGTTGAAGCGATGGCCGACGACCGGATTGAAATTGTTCTTCATCAGCCACTCCTCGATCAGATGTGGTTGCGTCAGCGCGCGCCAGAGTTTCTCGGGCGGATGGGAAATCTCCCGCTCCACGACGACGGTGCGGGTTTGCATCGGCGCTTCATTCACTGGTCCATCCTTTTGAGCAAATCCTCGAGATCGTCGAACCGGCTTTCCCAAAACCCCGCCATCTGGCGCGTCCAGTCCATCAGCGGTGCCAGCGCGCCGAGCTGCGCGCTGTAATGCGTCTGCCGGCCCTGATGGCGGTCGCGCACCAGCCCGGCCTGTTTCAGCACGCCAAGGTGCTTCGACACAGCCGGCTGCGAGACGCCGGACTGGGTCGTCAGCGCCCCCACGGTCTGCTCGCCCTGCCGGCATAGCCGTTCGAAGATCGCCCGCCTGGTCGGGTCGGCGAGCGTCCTGAAGAGCATGTCGTGAGCGTCCGGCATCCGTAATCGATAACCCATTGGCTATTGGTTGACGTATAACCGCAGGGATATGTATTCGTCAAGTAGGAGATTTGGAGAGGCCGGCGGGAACCTGGACTGCGGCGTGGACCCGCCCGATCTCCTGCGCCACCAATTCCTGCAACTGCCACAGATTGCGGTCGCGGATGCCGCAGGCATCGAGATGGCGGATCGTCTCGAACAGATACTCGGCCCCCGAGCCCCAATGGCCGACAGCCCTGGCGAGCGTCGCCGCGATCTCAGGCTTGTCGAGCTTGCCGGCATAGCGCGGATTGGCGGGGTCGACGACGAAGCCGAGCGCCTGGCTCACCCCGCCCCCGGTTCTTACTTGCAGCCAGCGCGGCACGTTGACGGCGGGCAGGATGGTCATCTCGCGGCGCAGCAGCGCTTCGAGATTGGCGGCTACAGGCTCGGCGATCTCGAACACCATGCCCTGGCATTGGCCGCCCCGGTCGAGCGCCATCATCAGGCCGGGCTGCTCGAGCGTGCCGCGAAAGCGCTGCACCGTGAAGCAGAACGACCGGTGCCAGCCTCGCGCCACTGCCCGCTCACCGCCCCGCACCTCGCCGGCCGGCTTCCACAGCAACGAACCGTAGGCGAACAGTTTCAGCGGCCCGGCGGGTGCCGAGCCCAGGATCTCGTCGCGAAATCGCGCATAGTCGGCGTCGGTCATGTAGACCATGCCCGGCGTCGGCCCGGCATCCTCGACAACGCGCATTGTACGGGCCACCAGCGCCTCGGTCAGCGCCATCGGCGCCTTGCGCGGCGCGGACTTGCGCGGCGATACGGAGGAAATGGCTTCGTTCATCCCGGTGCTCCCAGCCTTGACGCCATGTTGCCGAAGGCTGGGGGATTCTCAAGGGTCTATCGGCGGGCGCGAAATCCGGCCGCCGATTCTAGTGCTTGGTACTGCCGCCACCGATCGGTATGCGCTTTGTCCTGCTCTGCGCCTTCTCCGTTTTCGGCAAGGTGACGGACAGCACGCCGTTGCGGAAATCGGCCGCAACCTTATCCTCCGCAACTTCGAAGCCGAGCGGGATGCGACGTTCGAAGCGGCCATAGAACCGCTCGGAGAACTGACGCTCCTTGTCGTCGGTTTCCGCCTGTTTTTCACCGCGCAACGTCAGGACGCCGTCATCGAGCAACACCTCGATGTCCTTTTCCTCCATGCCGGGTATCTCGGCCGTCACGCGGATCTCCTTGTCGGTTTCGGAGATTTCCACGCTGGGCCAACCACCGCCGAACGAAGAGAACCTGCCCATGGACGGAAGCCGCGAACCGAAGCCGCGGAACATGTCATCGACCAGGCGGCTCATCTCCCGATGCAGGTTCATGAACGGGTCCTGGTCGCGGTCACGAAAGAGGGTCGGAGCCTGGCTGCCTTCACGGCTCCACGGCATGAGATCACGAATGGCCATTGCATTTCTCCTTTCTTGATCTTGTTTGTGGTTCCTTTTCCTGCGCTGTTTGCCATGCTCCGGGGACAATGCGCCGTCCGACCTCGCCCCATTTGCGCTCGCTCTGTTCTGGTCCGCTCCACCTTGGAACGCCCTCGACCCGTCAGGGGCCTCGCGCGCCTTCATCGCCTCCGACGCACGCGGCTGCACCGGCCGATCCGGAGCCGACACGGTCGATCTGGCGTGGACGGTGATGAGGTCAAGGCCCAGTAATGCAATGTGATCGGGGGCTTGCAAGCCTCGCCTCATCCTCGGTTTCCGGCGACGCCCTCACAGGGGCAATGCAAGTTCACCGCTCAGCCTATGACAGCCACGTCCGACGCGATGACGGTAGCGGGCGCGGACCTGATCTGGACCATCGCCACCACCCTCGGTTCCGGACCCAGCGATCTGCAGGGCGATCGCCGATACAGGCAGTTGAGGACAGACGCGGACAAATCTGGACATTGGCCCGACAGCTCCGGTTCCCGCCTTTGCAAGCGAGGCAGATCCATACTGTCGACCACAGCTTACGCGCGGGCAAATCGTCCCGCGCGCACCCCGTGAGGCTGCGGAACGAGATCGCCTTCGAGACGTTCTATCCAGGTCGGAGGAAACCATGAACGACGCCCCGGCAACGCCCATCGGCAGGTCCCTGTCGCCGGGCGAGCTGGTTACCGTGATGTCCCATTTCCACCGCGCCGAAATTGCGCGCATGGCCGGTTGGCGTGACCGCCTCGACCGCACCAGCAATTGGGCGATCACCGTTGTCGCGGCCATGTTGTCCGTGTCGCTGTCGACGGCCAGCGCACATCACGGCGTCCTGCTGTTCGCCATGCTGCTGGTCCTGCTGCTGCTGTGGATCGAGGCGCGCCGCTACCGCTTCTTCGATGTCTATCGTGCCCGCGTGCGCCAGTTCGAGCGCCACTATTTCGCGCAGATCTTCTCGCCCCAGCCCGACTTCGCATCCGACTGGCTGCTGATCCTCGGTGAAAGCCTGCGGGCGCCCAAATTCCTGGTCTCTCAGCGTGTCGCGCTGGTGCGTCGTTTGCGCCGCAACTACATCCACATGATGCTGATCCTGCTGCTCGCCTGGATACTCAAACTTTCGACACCGAGCCTGATCGACCAAGGCGTTCCGGCCGGTTTCGTCGGCACTTTGCGCCAAGCCGTCAGCGCTGCGGCCCTGGGCCCGATTCCGGGATATGTCATCGTAGTGGCGATCGCGGTCCTCTATGCCGGACTATTCGCCGCGGCCTTCCTGACACCCGGCGATGATGGCGAACTGTCCTTCGGCGACGTGCATGTATAGCCCGAAGCAGGGCGCAAAAATCATTACCGAACAGCGGGATGAGGCGAAATCCTGAATCAGGATCCGAACGGCATGTTCGGTTCCGCTTGTAAAACGCAGCGCCGATGCCATCTAGTTCGTATGGGTGCCGGCGCGACTCGTCGGCCAGGGAGACGTAAACGAAGTGACACAGCGAAGCGGCAGCGCCGACCTGCCGCTGCATGGCGGACGGGTTCCGAAATGGCTGGGCGATCGCATGACGCGCCTAGGCGCGGTGCTGTGCGAGGCGATCATCCATCACTATGGCCGCGACGAATTGCTGCGCCGGCTGGCGCATCCCTTCTGGTTCCAGTCCTTCGGCGCGGTGATGGGCATGGACTGGCACTCCTCCGGCATCACCACCAGCGTCATCGGCGCGCTGAAGCGCGGGCTGACGCCGCTGTCGGGCGAACTCGGCGTCCATGTCTGCGGCGGGCGCGGCACCCATTCGCGCAAGACGCCGCATGAGCTCGAAATCATCGGGGAGCGCGTCGGCATCGACGGCACGGCACTCGCCACCGCCAGCCGGCTGGTCGCCAAGGTCGACAGCGCCGCCGTGCAGGATGGTTTCGATCTCTATTTGCACGGCTTCATCGTTACCGACGACAGCCGCTGGGTGGTCGTCCAGCAAGGCATGAACGGCGACAGCAAGCTGGCGCGCCGCTACCACTGGCTCTCGGAGGGCCTGAAAAGTTTCGTCGACGAGCCGCATGCCGCGATCGAGGGCAAGCGTCAGGGTGAGATCGTCAACCTGACCGACCACCGCGCCGAGGCTTCGCGCAGCGGCCAGCTCGACCTGTTGCGCCAGCTCGGTCCCGACAGGATCGTGCGTGAATTCGCGGCCATCGAACCGCCGGCGGCTCCCGTCACCGCCCAGCCGATGCTGCCCAACCTGATCATGCCCGCCCACCATGATGTCCGCGAAAGCGATATCGTCATGCGCCGGCTGCACGGCAATATTTCCGCGGCGATCGAGAGCGGCCCGGCGGATTTTCCCGAACTGCTGCTGGTGCCCGGCGTCGGCGCGCGCACCGTGCGGGCACTGGCCATGGTGGCGGAGGTCGTGCATGGCGCGCCGTGCCGCTTCTCCGATCCGGCGCGGTTCTCGCTGGCGCATGGCGGCAAGGACCGGCACCCCTTCCCGGTGCCACTGAAAGTCTATGACGAGACCATCGCGGTGATGAAGTCCGCGGTGCGCAAGGCCAAGCTCGGCAACGAGGAAGAGCTAGGTGCCCTGCAGCGGCTTGACGGACAGGCGCGGCGGCTGGAGCGCTATGTCACCGGGCCAAGCCTGAAGGAAATCGTCGCCGGCGAGTTCGACCAGTCGCACCAGCTCGGCGGCCGCAGCGTCTTCGGCTGGGAGCCGCCTCCAGGCGAGGCTTTGCCGGGCGCCAAAAAGTCGGGCTAGATCGCTCGGTCGCTGCAGCTTGCCGCCTATGTCGGCATTTGCCAAACAGATTGGCCCGCCCCCGTCGCAACCTTGCGCAGCATTGCACGTTTATGGGCAATGCGTGCAACTTGATCCGCGTTGAGGGGTTGGATGACCAGGCACTGCCCGCAAGCGAGATTTCTCCCTGCCATTTTCATCACGTTCGCCGTTCTTGCCTTTGCGGGCACGGCCTGGGCCGCGCAGCCGGCCGGTCACGCCTCCGGCATGGGCGGCTCGGCGGAAGGATTGTTCGTCGCCGAGATCGTGCTTCTGCTGCTGGTCGGGCGTGGGCTGGGTGAAATCTTCCAGCGTTATGGCCAGCCCGCGATCATGGGCCAGCTGATCGGCGGCATCTTGCTCGGCCCTTCGCTGTTCGGCTGGATATGGCCCGGCGCGCAGCATCTGATCTTCTCCACCGACCCGGCGCAGAAGAGCATGATCGACGCCGTCTCGCAGCTCGGCATCCTGCTCCTCCTGCTGCTGACCGGCATGGAGACGGATCTGCGCCTCGTGCGCCGCGTCGGTGCCGCCTGCTTCTCGATCTCGATGTCCGGCATCGTCGTGCCCTTCGCCTGCGGCTTCGCGCTGGCGCAGGTCCTGCCGGGCTCACTGCTGCCCGATCCGACGCAGCGCATCGTCGCCGGTCTGTTCCTCGGCACCGCGCTGTCGATCTCCTCGGTCAAGATCGTCGCCATGGTCGTGCGCGAGATGAACTTCATGCGCCGCAATCTTGGCCAGGTCATCATCTCCTCGGCCATCATCGAGGACACGATCGGCTGGCTGATCATCGCCGTCACCTTCGGCATCGCCACCAATGGCAGCTTGCAGGTGCTGCCTCTCGTCACCACCGTGGCCGAAGTGGCGCTGTTCATGGTGTTCTCCTTCACCATCGGCCGCCGGCTGGTGTTCACCCTGATCCGCTGGAGCAATGACAGTTTCCGCAGCGAATACGCCGTCATCACCGTCATCCTCATCATCATGGGCGTAATGGCGCTGATCACCAACCTGATCGGCGTGCATACCGTGCTCGGCGCCTTCGTCGCCGGCATACTGGTCGGGGAATCGCCAATCCTGTCGGACCACATCGAGAGCCAATTGCGCGGCGTCATCACAGCGCTGTTCATGCCGATCTTCTTCGGCATGGCCGGCCTGTCCGCCGACCTCACCGTGCTTGCCGATCCGACGCTGGCGCTGCTGACGCTGGCTCTGGTGATGATCGCCAGCGTCGGCAAGTTCGGCGGCGCCTTCATCGGCGGCCGCTTCGCCGGCATGTCATTGAAGGAGGCGACGGCCGTCGGCAGCGCCATGAACGCGCGCGGCTCGACCGAGGTCATCGTCGCCAGCATCGGCCTGTCGATGAACATCCTGTCCCACAATTTGTTCACGATGATCGTCACCATGGCCGTCATCACCACGCTTGCCATGCCGCCGATGCTGCGCTGGGCGCTCGGCAGGCTGCCCGTCGGCAATGCCGAAAAGCAGCGCGTCGACCGCGAGCTGCTCGATGAGCGCGGCTTCGTCTCCAGGCTGGAACGTCTGCTGCTTTTGGTCGATGACAGCCCGGCCGGCAAGTTCACGGCCTATCTCGCTGGCCTTGTCGGCGGCGGCAGCGGCATGCCGACCACGCTTCTCCACCTCGAGGGCGGGCAACTGCCCGGCGCTGTCCGCGACAAGGGTCCGGAACGGGCCTCCAGGGAGGTCAAGAAGGGTGCGGCCAGAAGCGCCAGGGCCGTCAGAAAGGCCGAGGACACGCCCGTCGACAAGGTCCACCTCACGGCCCGCACCGAGCTCGAAGCCACCGCCGAGACGATCGCGACGGAAGCCCGCAAGGGCTACGGCCTCCTGCTGGTCGGGCTGGAGAACGCACTGACCGACAAAGCCACCTTCAGCGGCGCGCTGAACGATATCACCAGTGGCTTCGACGGCCCGCTCTGTCTGGTGCTGAATGGCGCCAAATCCACCGGCAAGATGCCGATGCTGCGCGCCGGCACCACGATACTGGTCCCCGTCAACGGCACCGAGGTCGCACGGCGCGCCGCCGATTTCGCCCTGGCGCTGGCGCGGCCGCACCGAGCCCGCGTCAAGGTCCTTTATGTCTCACAGGTCCGCAAGGGCGGTCGGCCGGACTCGGTCTCGCATCGCCGCGAGGAGGCCGTGCTGAAGGACGTCGTCGATCTCGCCGACCGCTACGGCGTCGCCGTCGACACCGCGATCCGCACCCGCGCTACGCCGGACAAGGCGATCGCCAGGGAGGTGACCAAGGGCGCGGCGATGGTGGTGATGGGCGTCACCCAGCGGCCCGGCGAAGAGCTGTTCTTCGGCGACACCGCCACGGCGGTGCTGGCCGCGGTCGCCTGCCCGGTCGTGCTCCTGGCCAGCGAGCGCGTCAGGCGAGCGGAAGCCGAGGAGGCGGCAACCGAGACCGGCGCCTGATGCCCTCGGCCAAGGTTTTGCGGCCTAGATGCCGAAGAACTGCCGCCCGATCATGTACCCCAGCGCCGCCACGATGAGCGGAAACAGCGCCGGCGCCGCCTTGCTGAGGAAGGAAGCTTTCGTGTCCTTGGGCGGCACATAGCGTGCGTTGCCGAGATTCTTGGTCATTGCGTACCCCGCGCCAAACCAATCAGTTTTGCGCATGTCCTTATCCCGAAACCGCTGCGCGGCTCCGGTCGGCATGCATTAGAAAGAACTTATTAACAGCACGGCCAAATTAACGGCTTGCAAAGAAATTAGATCGAATAGCCGACCATTTGCGGGATTGGCTGGCATGCATCAGTGCCATTGCGGTCGAGATAATTATCATGTTAAGTTGTTGGTCGTTGCATCCGGGCATGACCCCGAGCCACAATCCCGCGCCAAGACGGGCCCGTGACAAGAACGGAAGGCTGTTGGAGGAGGAAACTAGAATGCACGCCCACCATGTGAGCGTCGCCGACGGCGAGGCTTTCCTGTCGACATCGCGCCTTTTGTTCGGCCCGATCACCCAGCGTTTCCCGCGCGGCACGGTGCCGTCGATCCCGCAGCTCGTCTCGGTCAACCTCGGCGCCTGCCGGCTATCCGAGATCAAGGCCAATTCGCATCTTGTGATCAACGACCGGCTATTCTGGCGCAGCTTCGATCCCGACGCGATCAAGATCCTGGTGCAGCTGCGCGGCCGCAGCCGCTTCGAGCAGCAGCAGGTCGCGGTCGACCTCGGCCCGCAATCGGCTGTTATCTACGACCCGGTGCGCAGCTATTCCCTGCAGAACCTCTCGGATGTCGACCAGCTGATCCTGCAGGTGCCGCGCTCGACCTTCGGCGACGACACGCTCGCCCGCCTCTCAGCGCCCCTGCCGCTGCCCGGCAATGGCGACAGCCTGACCCACATCGTCTCCGGCCTGATGCAGATGGCGATCGGCGAGGCGCACAAGCTCGACGAGGCCGGCAGCCGGCGCGTCGGCGACAGCCTGGTCCAGCTCGTCAACGGCCTGATCCAGGCCAAGCCGATGGCGCCCGAATTCCGCCGCTCGCCGCTCGAAGCGCTGCGCGAGCGCATCGTCGCCTATATCGACGCCAACCTGGCGCGCAGCAGCCTGTCGGCCGAGGATATCGCCCGCCACATGGGCTGCTCCCGGCGCTATCTGCACCGCGCCTTCGAAGGCGAAGGTGCTACGCTGGAGCGTTTCGTCTGGGACCGCCGGCTCGAACGGAGCAAGGAAGAATTGCTGTCGCCCGCCCGCGCCTCGGCCTCGATCTCCGAAATCGCCTTTGCCTGCGGCTTCAATTCGAGCGCCCATTTTTCACGCGCCTTCAAGAGCCGGTATGACGTGGCGCCGAGGGAGCTGCGCGAGCGGCTGCGGGCGGTGGTGCATTGACGCGCGATCTGCGCTTCCGCGCAACCGTCCGCCGCCCCTTGCGCCAGACCTAAACCCGCCAGACCTAGATCCGCCAGACCTACATCCGGCAGACCGCCATGACGAAGAACTCGCGGTAGCAGAAGTCCGGGTCGTCGAGCAGGCGATCGGGCCGCTCTCTCAACTCCCGCCAATAGGCCTGGTCGGCGTCAGGCAGGGCATAGCCTGGCGCGACGCTGGCAAAATAGGCCAGCAGGTCGCGAACATAGTCGCGCGTGAAGCGAGGCGCGGGCGCCCAGCGCTCGACCAGCCAGCCCTTGCGGCTGACGACCTCCAAGCCCGCCTGTCGCAGGCGCGCCGGAAGCGTCGAACCGCAATCGGTGCCGAGCACGCCCCGGTCGCGAAATCCCTTGAGCCTGGCCGTCATGAAACGCGCCAGCAGGGCGCGATCCATGGGCAGGATCTGCAGGATGGTCGAATCGAAATCCTTGACGGCGAAGATACCGCCCGGCTTCAGGACGCGCCTGGCCTCGCCGACGGCAAGCTCGAATTCGGCAGGAGTCAGATACTGCATGACATTGCCGGACCAGACGCAATCGAACGATGCGTCGGCGAATGGCAGCGACAGGATGCTGCCGACATGCGTGGCAATTTCCGGCGGCCCGGACAGCGTTCCCGCGAGCGCCTCGACCCGGGCGATGTTTTCGGGCGCAAGGTCAAGTGCGGCGATGGAGCCGGAGGGGCCGACGGCCCTGGCGATCAGCGGCAGGAAGCCGCCGCTGCCGCAACCGGCGTCGAGCACACGCCAGCCCGGGCGGATGCCGGCATCGAGCAAGGCAGCCTCATATTCGGGGCGCGACGATTCGAAATGAAGGTCGAGCCAGCCCGCCTCGCTCGCTTCGTGGCCGGTGGACGTTTGGTTCCTGCCAGACAAATGATGATCCCCCCCTTTATACCCCGTCACGGATAGAAGCGCACCCAACGGCATCACGCAATGCCCTGCGGTTGTTCGAAGCAGACGCTCCGCGCCCACGCTGGAGGTCGCGGCTGCGCTGGGAACCGCTATGCCTTGAGCGTCGGCTCGGTATTAGGCTCCAGCGCCTCTTCCGCCTCGTGCTCGTCCGGCAGGACATCGCCATGCACCCCCAGCGGCCGGCCTATCCAGACCGGATCGACCAGATGGTCGCGCTTGGGGTTGGTGGTATTCGGGTGGATGAGGATGCTCAAGCCCCGATGGTTCAGCATCAGCCACGGGACCAGCGAAGCAAAGACGTCGTTGGCGAACGAGACCTGGAACATCGCCTGCTCATGCGGCCCAACCTTCTGGTCATGCCAGGCCCCCAGGCGCACCCGAAACCGTTCCCCAATGCGAAGACGCAGCCATTCGGCCCGCTGCCGCTCGGCCTGCCCGGCGTAGTAGATGTGGGCATGGTAGCTGGCGATTTCCGCGAGTGGCCTCGGGTTGGCTTCGGTCACCTTGATGTCCTCCCTTGGATGATCCCGGCAGAACTGTAGCCGAAGCACGGATGCCTTGTCAGTAGACGCTGCGGGCATGCCGGTTGTCGACCGCAATGCGTGAGACGGCGCCCTCGAAGGCCAGATCCACCATTAGCCGGTGCCGGAGAACGACCGCGGCGAGGGCTGATCCTGAATGGCTGCTTTGCGCTCGATGGCGGCCATTGATGTCTACTTGGTCGTTTCCCGAAAGCAGACGTTCGGGTCAGGCGGCGTGATGTCCAGATTAGGACCCGTAACTGCCCTTCGCCTGATTCCCGGAGGGTATGACGACTCCACAACTTGGAACAGGGAAGTGAATCCCCAGTTGCTTCGCTTTTGCCTTGATTTTCCGGTCTGAGCTTTGCGTGTCCTAAAATTCAACTACGGTCTCTGCTACAAATCGGTACGAAATAACGCTGAAGGATTCGGGCTCAGGATGTCGACCAAGCTGGTTCGTGAAAAGATTGTCGAATTTCTGAAGTCTGGGTTGCCGGAGGTGCTTTGCATCCGCGGCAACTGGGGTACAGGAAAGACCTACACATGGAACGACGTTCTTAACACTGCCGCCAAAGCCGAGGGTGGCCTTGCCTGCGAAAAATACGCCTATGTTTCCCTCTTTGGCTTGAACAACGTCGAGGATGTGAAGCGAGAGATCGTCAACCAGACCATCGCACGTGATCGTATCGGCGCGGAATTCGATCCCAACAACTTAAGCTCGATCTACAATGACGGAGTTTCGGTCTTCAAAAAGAATTCCGGGTTTGTGGGGAAGCTTTTTGAAAATTACTACGGGGCCGCCATTTCAGTAATGACGCTCCTCATCCGCAATCGGCTGATTTGCATCGACGACCTTGAAAGAAAGGGAGACCAGCTTCGGATCACCGACGTAATGGGTCTGATCTCCCAGCTCAAGGAAGAACGACAATGCAAAGTTGTCCTGCTCCTGAACGATGAGCAGCTTCGCGACCGCACTGCGTTCGAAGGATATTTGGAGAAGGTTGTCGACATAAACCTAAGCTTTACGCCCACCGCTCAGGAGAGTGTCGAGATAGCGCTCAAAGGCCTTGAGGGCGATGCAAGACTTAAAGAGATGGTGAAGGACCGCGCTACTGCCCTCTCCATCGACAACGTACGCGTCATCCGAAAGCTTTTTGGTTTCGCCGAGCAGGCCGAGCCGCTGGTGAAGGGTTACAAGGCCGGCGTTCTGGAAAGTGTGGTTAGTTCCATCGTGCTGCTGGGGTGGTGCCATCTCCAACCTGAGGTGGCGCCCTCAGTTAACTTCATCATGAGCAGGCAGGGTATCTACGCTGGGTACAACGACGACAAGGAAGGCGCTTTAACGCCCGAGCAGCAGAAGTGGGTAAAGTTGCTGGATGATTATGGGTACTCCCACACGGACGAGCTTGATACCGTGCTATTGAATGGCATCCAGGATGGGTATTTCTCGAAAGAAAATGTCGACCGTCACGCCGACGCGCTCAATGATAGGGTGGAGGCGAACGAGGCTGCCGAGCAGATACGGCGAGCGTGGCGGACTTTGTTTGATACATTCAACGGCACCGTAGACGAAGGTTTGGCGCCCTTTTTGGAATGCTTTTCTACCAAAGCCAAATACTATTCTCTTAACGAGACCATAGGCGTCGTAAATGCCCACCGGACGCTTGACCGGGCGGTGCGGGGCAACGAGCTCTTCGAGTTTTACGTGCAGGCAAATCGCGACTTCAAAGGCGCTTTTGATATTAGCGGCATCGAAATGTACGGAACTCCGGTGCCAGAGGATCTGCGAGTCCGCCTTGCGGAACTGGATGTCGATCAAGATCCTAAGCCGGCGGTTGACGAGCTATTCCTGACGTTAGACGGGGAGGGTTACAATAGTGACGTCACCGAGGCCTTGGCAGCCGTTCCAGTTGAGGAATACGTGCAGGTATTGAAGCGTCATGAAGGCGAGGATTTCCTGAAAATACGACGGGGCCTTACGCAGTGGAGGCAACTGGTGAATCCCAGTGAGGCTCATGAGAAGATAATGAGAAACGCAGGGCTGGCCCTCAAACAGATTCAGGAGGAAAGCCCCTTGAACAAATATCGGGTTCAGAGTTGGGGGCTTGTTCAGCGACTGGACAGAGCGGCAGCAGTTGGTGTTGACGCTGCGCCGCAGGAACAAGCTTAGCGATATGTCGGCTACTCGTGGGGGCAGCGGCGCCTATCCGATGTAACGACCCGAATGCGGACCGACCGCTTCCGGCCCTATCAAGACGTTCGATGTTAAACGATTGCGAGCCAGCCTCCCCTCACCCCCCAGCCAACCGCGGCAGCAAAAAAATCTCCGCCCCCTGCGGCAGCTTCTTCGACCACGTATCCCGGTAAATCACCCCATCGATCGCCACCGCAATCCCGCGATCGATCCACGGCTCGAACCCGGGATACTGTTCGGCCAGTTTCCTGAACAGCTCTCTTATGTCCTTGGCCTCGACCTCGACCTTGCTCTTGCCGCCGGCGAGCTGGCCGAGGGCGCCCCAAAGGGTGACTTCGACCATCGGCGCTACGGTGTGCTGATATTCAGGTGAGGCCGGCCTGCAAATGGCAGGTTCCTGCGCTTCCGGTGCTCACGTACTTCAAGTACGCTCCGCTCCGGTTCTCGGAACCCGCCACTTTCGGCTCGGCCTGACCTGAATCTCAACACACCTTATCCCTAGCTTTCGCCCTACCCTTCCCGTTCCGCCTCGATCGCCGCGAGAATCCGTGGCGGGGACATCGGGATGTGGGTCATACGCACGCCGGCCGCGTTCGACACCGCGTTGGCGATCGCCGCCAGCGGCGGCACGATCGAGGTTTCGCCGACGCCGCGCACGCCATAGGGGTGGTTGGGGTTGGGAATCTCCAGGATCTGCGTGTCGATCATCGGCAGGTCGGAGCAGACCGGGATGCGGTAGTCGAGGAAGCCGGCGTTCTGCAGCCGGCCGTCCTTGCCGTAAATATACTCCTCGTTCAGCGCCCAGCCGATGCCTTGCGCGGCGCCGCCTTGGTACTGGCCCTCGACATAGGTCGGGTGCACCGCCTTGCCGGCATCCTGCACCACCGTGTAGCGGATGACCCTGGTCGATCCGGTCTCGGGGTCGACCTCGATGTCGCAGATATGGGTGGCGAAGGACACGCCGGCGCCATCGGCGACGAGTTCGCTGTGGCCGGCGATCGGCCCGCCGGTCTTGCCGGATTGGGCGGCGATCTCCTTCAGCGACAGCTTACCGAGATTGCCGTGCTTCTCGCCCTTGGCGACCGCATGGCCCTGTTCCCAGACCACGTCGTCGACGGAGATGTCCCACATCTGCGCGGCGCGCTCGCGCAGGATTTTGATCGCGTTGCGGGCGGCCGAGATCGTCGCCATCGACGACGAGAAGGTGCCGCGGCTGCCGTCGGTCATGTCGTTGTAGCCGAGGCTCGACGTGTCGGCGACGATGGCCTTGACCTGGGAATAGTCGATGCCGAGCTCCTCCGCCGCCACCAGCGACAGCGAGGCGCGGGACCCGCCGACGTCCACCGTGCCGACGGCAAGCGACACCGACCCGTCCATGCCGATGTTCAGATCGGTGCAGGTCTGGCCGCCGAAATTGAACCAGAAGCCGCAGGCCATGCCCCTGCCCTGGTTCTTGGCCAGAGGTGCCTTCATGTGCGGATGGTTCTTCACCGCTTCCAGCGTCGGGCCGATGCCGATCGGGCCGTAGACCGGCCCATAGGACGATCTCGTGCCTTCCTGCGCGGCGTTCCTGATGCGGAAGTCGACAGGGTCCATGCCGATCTCCTTGGCGAGCTCGTCGACAGCGCTTTCCACCGCGAAGGCGGCCATCGGTGCCGACGGCGCGCGATAGGCGGCGGTCTTCGGCCTGTTGACCAGCACTTCGTAGCCGACCGTCTTGACGTTCTCGAGCTTGTAGCAGGCGAACGCCGTCATCGCGCCGATCTCGGCCCAGGAGCCGGCATAGGGGCCGCAGGAATAGCGCAGCGTCGCTTCGGCGGCGGTGATCGTGCCATCCTTGCGGGCGCCGATCTTGACGTCGATCGAGGTGGCGCTGGTCGGGCCCGAGGCGCGGAAGACCTCGTCGCGGGTCATGACCAGCTTCACCGGCCGCCCCGCCTTGCGCGACAGAGCGAGTGCCACCGGCTCGGCCCAGACATGGGTCTTGCCCCCGAAACCGCCGCCGATCTCGGACGAGGTGACGCGCAGCTTGGAGGCTTCCATGCCAAGCAGTTGCGCGCAATGCTGGCGGTAGACGAAATGGCCCTGCGTGCAGACCCACAGGTCCGCGGTGCCGTCGGACGAGACGCTCGCCACGCAGGCATGCGGCTCGATATAACCCTGGTGCGTCTGCTCGGTCTTGAAGGAGCGCTCGACGATGAAATCGGCGTGGCCGAAACCCTGGTGGACGTCGCCATGGCCGAACTGGCTGCGCTTGGTGACGTTGGAGGGTTTTACCGGCTTTTCCTCGAGGCCCTCGGTAAAGATGGCGTCGTTGATCAGGGGTGCCATGTGCTTCATCGCCTCGTCGACGTCGGTGACGTGCGGCAGCACCTCGTAGTCGATCTCGATCAGCTTCAGCGCTTGCCTGGCCGTGCGGGCATCGACCGCAGCGACAGCGGCCACCGCATGGCCGTCATAGAGCGCCTTGGTGCGCGCCATGCAATTGTCGAGGATGTCGTACATGGCGGCATCGCCATCGGTGAGGTCCGGCAGGTCGGCGGCGGTGATCACCGCCTTGACGCCGGCAAGCTTCTCCGCCTTCGAGGTGTCGATCTTGCGGATTTTGGCATGTGCGTGCGGGCTTCTGAGGACACGCCCGACCAATTGCCCGGCCATGTTGAAGTCGGCGCCGTAGCGGGCGCGGCCGGTCACCTTGTCGACGCCGTCGGGACGGATCGGGCGCGTGCCGACCGATGCGAATTTACGCCCGGAAAACCGCGGATCGAAGTTCATGCGTGCGCTCCCTTCATCACGTTTGCGGCGTCCTGGACGGCGCGTACGATCTTGTCGTAGCCGGTGCAGCGGCAAAGGTTGCCGGCCAGACCGAAGCGGATTTCCTCTTCGGTCGGGTCGGGGTTCTTGGCCAGAAGATCCTTGGCCGCGATCAGGAATCCCGGCGTGCAGATGCCGCATTGCAGCGCCGCGTGCTCCAGAAACTTCTGCTGCAGCGGGTGCAGCTTGTCGCCATGCGCCATGCCTTCGACGGTCTCGATGCGCCGACCCTCGGCTTCCGCGCCCAGCACCAGGCACGAGCACACCAGCCGGTCGTCGACGATGACGCTGCAAGCGCCGCAATCGCCGGTGCCACAGCCTTCCTTGGCGCCGGTCAGCCCGAGCCGGTCGCGCAGCACGTCGAGCAGCGTCTCGTCAGGTTGGCAAAGATACTCGACGCTGTCGCCGTTGATTGTGGTTGAGACTGCTACGCCGGCCATCATTTGCCTCCTGCACGTGTATAGGCCGAAGTGGCGGCACGCCTGGCCAGCACACCCGCGACCTTCCTACGGAAATCGATTGTACCCCGCTTGTCGTCGATCGGGCGGCAGGCGCCGGCGCAGACCTTGGCGAGCCGCTCCAGTGCCGCTTCGTCGAGCTTCCTGCCGACAAGCGCCTCGGCGGCCTCCTCGACCAGCAGCACGGTCGGTGCCGCCGCACCCAGCGCCACGCGGGCCGCCTTGATGACGCCGTGTTCGTCGATCGTCAGGTTCACCCCGGCGCTGACCACGGCGATATCCATCTCCGTGCGCGGAATGAACCGCAGATAGGCATCGCCCGAACGCGGCGCCTGGCTGTCGAGCAGGATTGCCTCGATGATCTCGCCCTTGGCCAGCGACGTCTTGCCCGGCGCGGTCGGCACGGCCTCCACGGCAATGGTGCGCTTGCCCGAGGGACCGACGATCACAGCCTTGGCTCCGGCCGCGACCAGCGCCGGCACGCTATCGGCCGCCGGCGAGGCGTTGCAGAGATTGCCCACGATGGTGCAGCGCCCCTGCACCTGCTTCGAGCCGATCAGCTTGGCCGCTTCGACGACGCCCGGCCATGCCTTCTTCAGGGCCTTGTTTTCGCCGAGCACCGCGCAGGGCACGGCGGCGCCGATGCTGAAGCCTTCGGCCGTTTCCCTGATCTCGCCCAGGGACGCGATCGCCTTGATGTCGACGATCAGGTCGGGTTCGACAAAACCGCCCTTCATCCTGACCAGGAGGTCGCTGCCTCCCGCGAGAATGGCCGATGTGCCGGCCGATCCGGCCAACTGGCCAACGGCATCTTCTATTGAAAGCGGACGTATGTAACGCATCGTCTCCCCTTGGGTATCTCGATCTCAGCGACCGTTATAAACACTCTCCTCATAATGGCTATCCGGTTCCTGGTTTTCGGCGATTGGGCCAGGCGTCATAAAATCGAGTCCCAAATCGGCCTGATCCGCCGCGGGCCATGGCCAGACAGGCCCGTAGCCGAGCCCCGAAAAATCTGACAGCCTGTGTCGGACTGGCCAGGCCCCGTTCGTCCTAGGGGCGTCGAACAGGCATCATGAAAGGATAGGATATGCCCGGTACCGTACGTTTGCACCGCGTTCTCACCACCAGCCCGGAAAAAGTCTATCGCGCCTTCGTCGAAGGCGACGCGCTGGCCAAGTGGCTTCCGCCGAACGGCTTCACCTGCACGGTCCATCAATTCGAAGCCAAGGTCGGCGGCACGTTCAAGATGTCCTTCCGCAACTTCACAACCGGCGACAGCCATTCCTTCGGCGGCGAGTATCTCGAACTCGTTCCCGGCGAGCGCCTGCGCTACACCGACAGGTTCGACGATCCCAATTTGCCAGGCGAAATCCAGGTGACGGTGATCTTGAAAAAAGTGTCGGTCGGCACCGAAATCGACATCACCCAGGCCGGCATCCCGGACGTCATTCCGGTCGAGGCCTGCTATCTCGGCTGGCAGGAATCGCTCAGGAACCTGGCAAAGCTGGTCGAACCCGAGATCAACCAGTAAGGCAAATCCCAGGCCCCGTTCACAGCGGCGTCGGCCGTTGCGAACGGGGTGCACACCGTTCTCGCGCGCGTCGCCGCGCCTCTGGCCCGCTGAAGCCCGGCACTTGGACTGTGGCAGGCACGGTCATTTGTCGCTAGCAATTCATCATCGGTTTTTGATGCAGAGCGCAAAGCATGACCTTGACCAATCGCGACATCGTTGAGCTGACCGAGTGGCGGCGCAAGCTGCACCAGCAGCCTGAAATCTCGAACGAGGAAGAGAAGACGGCACAAGAGGTCGTCTCCTTCCTCGCCGACACGGGACCGGACAAAGTGTTGACCGGATTGGGCGGCCACGGCGTCGCGGCCATCTACGACAGCGGCAAAAACGGACCGACCGTCCTGTTTCGTTCGGAACTCGACGCGCTGCCGATCGAGGAGCTGTCGGGCGTGCCGCATTCCTCACGCGTGCCGGGCAAGTCGCATATGTGCGGCCATGACGGGCACACGGCAATCCTCGCCTCGCTCGGCCGCCAGTTCGGGCGCGAGCGGCCCGCCAGCGGCCGCGTCGTGCTGATGTTCCAGCCGGCGGAAGAGACTGGCAATGGCGCGGCCGGCGTCGTCGCCGATCCCCGTTTCGGCGAGATCGCGCCGGATTTTGCGTTTTCGCTGCACAATCTGCCCGGCGTGCCGTTCGGCGAGGTGCGGCTCAAGCCCGGCGTGGTCAACTGCGCCTCGCGCGGCATGCGCATCGTGCTGGAGGGCAAGACCGCGCATTCGTCCATGCCCGAGACCGGCATCTCGCCGATGCTGGCGATCAGCGAGCTGATGCCGGCTTTGCCCGCGCTCGGCCGCGCGACCTTCGCCGACGATGATTTCTCGATGGTCACCGTCACCCATGCCGCGATGGGCGAAGCCGTGTTCGGCATCGCGCCCGCGCATGGAGAGGTCTGGGCAACGCTGCGCACCCGCCGCGACGAGCGCATGGCGGATCTGTGCGCTGCAGCCGAGGCTCTGGTCACCGAGATCGCCGGCCGGCATCGGCTTTCCGCGCGCTTCGACTATCACGAGATCTTCGTCGCCAGCGTCAACGCACCGGACGCCGTGGAGCATCTTCAGCGCGCGCTCGACGAAGAGGGTGTGGCGCACGGACAAGAAGCCCTGCCGATGCGCGCCTCGGAGGATTTCGGCCTGTTCGGCCACAGCGCCAAGTCGGCCATGTTCTTCCTCGGCGCCGGCGAGCGGCACCCTGCCCTGCACAATCCCGACTATGATTTTCCCGACGACCTGATCCCGATCGGCTCGAGGATTTTCATGCGCACGGCACGCAATCTGCTGGGCTGAGCTGCAGTCGCGGCACCACGAATGACTGGCGCCTACGGCCTTCTGTTTGAGGGCGGGCCAACGGATCCGCGTTCAATGATCGTGGTCGGCAGGATGAGCCTTTCGGGCGGTTGTGTGTCGCCCTTCAACCGCCGGATGAGCAATTCCGCGACCCCCTTGCCAAGCGCGTAGACGGGCTGGTCGATGACGGTGATGGGCGGGGTTGTCACGCTGGTCCAATCCGCATCATGGAAGGTGATCAGCGAAATGTCCTGCGGAACCCGCAACCCGCGCTCGCGGATCACCTTGAATATCTCCAGCGCTATGACGCTGTCGGAAGCAAGGATCGCCGTCGGACGATCTGGTCCGGACAGCAGCTTGTCAGCAATCCTACGGGTTTCGACAGGGCTTGTTGCGCCAAGGCAAACGTGACGCTCTGGCCGGTCCATTCCGGCCTCTCGGCACACGATGAGGAAACCGTCGATACGCTCGCGGACCGACGAGGTGTAGATTTGCCCGAGATTGCGGTATTCCTGCCCTTCGGCGTCGACCGCCGTCACATAGGCGATGTTGCGGTGGCCGGCATCCGCAAGGATGCTGGTTGCCCGCATGGCTATGCCGCGATCATCGACGGTGACGGTATCGACATCCAGATCGGGCAGCGCCCTGTCAAGCAGCGCAAGCGGCCGGCCAGAACGATGGATGTCGCGCAGGTGTGATATGTCGCGCGATTCCGACGGCGTGACGATCAGCCCGTCGACACGCTTGCCGATCAAAAGCCGTACGGCCGCCTTTTCGACTTCGATCCTCTCGCCGGAGTTGGCCAGGATCACGTTGAACCCGGCCGCCCTTGCCGCATCGCTGATGCCGCGCACCGCCAGGCTGAAGAACGGGTTCTCGATGTCGCCGACAACCACCCCGATGATGCCGGACCGGCCGGTCGTCATGCTGCGGGCCAATTCGTTCGGACGATAATCCAGTGCCTTGGCCGCAGCCATCACGTCCGCGCGGATCGTATCGCTGACAATACCGTATCCGCCGAGCACGCGCGCGGCTGTCGCCTTCGACACGTCCGCCGCGCGGGCGACGTCGCTGACTGTTATCGAGCGGGTTTTGGGCGCGGTTCTTTTCATCGGACGAACGACTACAAGAGTTGTTGACGGAAGGTCAATCTGGCGATAACCATTATCAAAGAGACCGGTCTCACGCAATAAGAGACCGGTCTCTTTTAGAGATGCGCGAGCCAGGAGGCATGATGACGGCCACCGTGCGAGCCGCTTCCGCGGCGACCAACGATGTGAGGCCTGAAATTACCGGCTCGACGCAAACGCCAAGAAGAACGTGCCAAGAAAAACAACCCTTCAGAGTGGAGAGAAGACATGAGCAGGATGGGAATTCTCAAGTCGTTGATGTCGCCGGTAAAGACCGGCGCAATGGCACTTATGGTTCTATGCGTCGGAGCGGGTCTGGCTTCGCGGGCTGCCGCGGCGGATGACAATCCCTATGGCCTCATCGATGCGAAGGTCATCAGCGTCGGCACCATGGGAGACGCCAAGCCATACGCTTTCACCCAGGCGGATGGCACATTCACCGGGTTCGACCTTGAATTGTTTCGCAACGTCGCCGGCCGCCTGGGATTCAAACCCGACCAGGTGATCTTCACCGGTCAGGAATTCTCGGCGCTTATGCCCTCGGTTGCCAACGGGCGCTTCGATGTCGCGGTCGCCGCGATCGGCACGACGGATGCGCGCAAGAAGACTGTCGACTTTTCGGATGGCTATCTCGCAGGCTATCTCTCGGTGCTTACCGCCGACAAGGCCATGAAGTCGGCGGACGGGCTCAAGGGCAAGCGTCTTGGCGTCGTCCAGGGTACGCTGCAGGAAATCTACGCAGCGAAGAATTTTGTCGGAACGGATCTCGTCAAATTTCCTGACAACAATTCGGCCGTCTCGGCGCTCAACAATGGCACGGTGGACGCTCATTTCCTCGATTACGAGGCAGCCAAGGACTATGCGGTTCGCTATCCGGACTTGAAGATCGCGGTGAACATCCCCTCCTTCGACGCACCCGCGGGCTTCGTCCTGCGCAAGGGCAACGACAAGTTTCGCGAGGCATTGAACACCGCCCTGCATGCGGCGATGCAGGACGGCACCTGGAAGACGCTCTACGAGAAGTGGTTCCCCGGTTCCCCGATGCCTGACCAGTACCTCCCCCAGAAGTAACCGCGCACGCGGCCGCCGGTCGTGATGGCCGGCGGCTGCGGACACGCTTTCGCCCAGCTTTTGGCTGCGCGAACGGAGCAATGGAAAGGGGCCGAATGAATTGGCTTGAAAACCTGCGGCGCAGTTTCCTCGACTGGCAAGCCATGGCGGACGTGCTGCCAAGCATGATCACCATCGGGCTGAAGAACACCTTGATCCTCGCCGCTGCATCCACGGTGATCGGTGTTGTCCTCGGCATGATCCTTGCTGTCATGGGCATCTCGCAATCACGCTGGCTGCGCATTCCGGCCCGGATCTATACCGACGTTTTCCGGGGCCTTCCGGCGATCGTCACGATTCTGCTGATCGGCCAGGGCTTCGCCCGCATCGGCCGTGAAATCTTCGGGCCTTCGCCCTATCCGCTCGGCATTCTCGCCCTCAGCCTGATTGCCGGCGCCTACATCGGCGAAATCTTCCGCTCCGGCATCCAGAGCGTCGAGCGCGGACAGATGGAAGCCTGCAGGGCGCTCAGCATGAGCTACGGACAGGGCATGCGGCTGATCGTGGTCCCGCAAGGCATCCGCCGCGTCCTGCCGGCTCTGGTCAACCAGTTCATCGGCAACGTCAAGGATTCGAGCCTGGTCTACTTCCTCGGCCTGCTCGCGTCGGAGCGCGAGATTTTTCGTGTCGGCCAGGACCAGGCGGTGGTCACGGGAAACCTGTCGCCATTGCTCCTGGCTGGCGTGTTCTATCTCGTCATCACCGTGCCGTTGACCCACGTTGTCAACTACATCGACAACTCGCTGCGGGTCGGAAAGCAAAAGGCAGGCCTCGTCACCAGCGGCCTCGCCGAGGTGAGCGAACTGGAAAGCGCGATCGGCGGTCCATCTTCGCAGACCAGCCCCGGCGGCAGCTCGGCGCTTCCCCGGTTCAAGGGCGGCAGTCTCGCCATCACCGATCTCGACATGGCCTATGGCGATCTCGATGTCCTCAAGGGGGTCAGCCTGACGGTCAAGCCGGGCACGGTCACATGCGTCATTGGTCCGTCGGGTTCAGGCAAGTCGACCCTGCTGCGCTGCCTCAACCGCCTGGTCGAGCCCAAGGGCGGCGACGTGCTGCTCGACGGCGCGAGCATCCTGGCGATGAAGCCCGAAAAATTGCGCCGGCGTGTCGGCATGGTGTTCCAGCAATTCAACCTGTTTCCCGACCACACAGCCCTGGAAAACGTCATGCTGTCCCTGACCAAGGTCAAGGGCATTCCAGTGCCGGAGGCCGAGCGCATCGCCGAGGCGCGCCTGGCCGATGTTGGCCTTGCCGCCCGCAAACACCATCGTCCCGGGAGCCTTTCCGGCGGCCAGCAGCAGCGTGTGGCAATCGCCCGTGCGCTTGCCATGGACCCGGAGGTCATCCTGTTCGACGAGGTAACGAGCGCTCTCGATCCCGAACTGGTGAAGGGCGTCCTCAACCTGATGGCGGACCTAGGCCGCCGCGGCATGACGATGGTCGTCGTGACCCATGAAATGGGCTTTGCCCGCAAGGTCGCCGATCAGGTCGTCTTCATGGATGAAGGCCGCGTCATCGAGGCCGGGACGCCTGCCGCGATCTTCGACACTCCGAAAAGCGCGCGTCTGAAGCACTTCCTTGCCGAAGTGCTTTGATCGCACCACCGCATGGACCAATCCACCTCCACACAGCGAAAGAACATCCCATGGCTACATCACATTCGGTCGCAAAGGTCGTTGTTGTCGGGGGCGGTATCTTCGGCGTCTCTTCGGCCGTTCATCTTGCACGGCTCGGCATCGAAACCGTCCTGGTCAATGACGGGCCACTTGCCAAGGGAGCTTCAGGCCGCTCGCTCGCCTGGCTCAATTCCGCCCGCAAGCGGTCGGCTGAATACCATCGCCTGCGCATGATCGGTATCGATCGCTATCGGACGCTGTCGGCGAGATATCCGGATGCTGCCTGGCTGCGTTTCGACGGCGGCCTGACATGGGATGCGGACAGCGCCTCAAACGAGATCGCGGATGTCTTCGCTCATGAGAAAATTCTTGGCTATGACGCGCAGCATCTGTCCGCGGGCGCCATAGCGTCGGTCACCCCGGGTATCGCTGCAGATGCTGTCACGCCCCAGGGCGCGATCTTCAATCCGGGCGAAGGTTGGGTCGACCTGCCGTCGCTGATCGAGCTACTGATTGGGGAATTCACGGAGCGCGGCGGGCAACTGGTCACCGATGCCGGAAGCGCGGCGGTCACGGTCGTCGACGGCCGCGCCACCGGCGTCACCACGACAAGCGGCATCAGCTTCGCCGCCGACGCGGTGCTGTTGGCGACCGGCGGTGCTGTGCCGCGAATGGTCGCGGACTCCGGCCAATATATTGCCGACGGGACGCCGATCGCGCTGCTGGTCAGGACCAAGCCGCTGCACTTGCCCCTTCGGGCCGTGCTCAACACGCCGCGTGTCGCCATCCGCCCGACGCCGGGCGGAGCCCTTGCGCTCGATTCCGCCTGGTCGGAAGAAGAAGTGGTCGTCAATTCGGACGGTACTTATGGCGTGAAGGATTCGACCCTTCAGGGGCTTCTCGACGAAGCCTCGAAAGTTCTCGAGGGCCATCCGAAGCTGGAGCTGGAAAGCTATGGCGTCGGCCCCAAGCCGATCCCCGCGGACGGCGATCCGGTATTCGGCCAATTCAAGGACATCAAGGGATATTACGTAGCCTTCAGCCACAGCGGCGCAACGCTTGGCCTGATCGCCGGCGAGCTGCTTGCCGGCGAGATCGCCACCGGAAGAGAGCACCCGCTCCTTGCAAACTTTCGGCCGGCTCGGTTTTCTTGAGGGTCGTTGCAAATCTGAACCGCGTCACGCCACCCTCCCCGCAAAACTTCGCATCAGCCCCTTCGGCAGGAACAGCATCGCCAGGATGATCGTCAGGCCCGAGATCACCGGGTGGTAGTCCGGCACCACGATCCGCGCGAGGTCGAACACCCCGTACATCACGAAAGCACCGAGGATCGGGCCGAGCAGCGTGCCGGTGCCGCCGACTACGGTCATCATCAGCGGAAGCAGCATCCAGTCGAGGGCGAACACTGAGTCCGGGCCGACATGGAAGATGTAGTAGGTGTAGAGGCTGCCCGCGATGCCGGCGATGAAGGCGCTGCCGGCGAAGGCGGCGACCTTGACCCTGAGCGTGTCGATGCCGTTGGCCGACGCTGCCATCTCGTCGTCGCGCACGGCGATCAGCGCCAGCCCGTAGCGCGAGCGCATCAAGAAGCGGATGGCAAGTGCCGTGCCGACCATCAGGCCGAGCCCGACCAGATAGTGCGGCAAGAGCGTGTCGAAGGTGCTGGCGGGCGCCACCACGCCGAAGGCGCCGCCGGTGAAGTCGCCGCCATTGATGAACATCACCTTGACGATCTCGCCGAAGCCGAGCGTGCCCAGCGCGAAATAGTCGCCGCGCAGCTTGGACAAAAGCGGCAGGCCGATGATGATGGCGGCAACAGCCGCCACCAGTCCGCCCAGCACCATCGTCACCGGGTCGAAATAGTAGATGCGCGGATAGGCGTCATAGAGCGAGCCCCAGAGATAGTTGCCGCTCCACAGGATGGCGGTGGTGTAGGCGCCGAGCCCGAAGAAGGCATGGTTGCCCAGGCTGATCTGGCCGCCGAAGCCGGCAACCATGTTCCAGCCCTGCGCCATTATGGCGTAGATGAAGACGAAGAACAGGAACGAGAAGGCGTAACTGTCGATCGCGCCGGGCAGCAGCGGCACCAGGGCGAGTGCCACGACGACGGCAATGGCAATTCCCGCCTTGGCTTGGTTGTTCCAGATTTGCTTCAGCATGGTGCTCAAGCCTTCTTGTAGGGCCGGCTGAACAGGCCTTCCGGTTTGAACATCAGCACCGCCAAGAACACGCCGTAGGCAATCGCGTTGGTCCAGCCGCCCGAGATGAAATACTGCACATAGGCCTCGATCAGGCCGAGCAGGATGCCGCCGGCAAGCGCACCCGCGACATTGCCGATGCCGCCCAGCGCCAGCGCCACCAACGCCTTCAGGCTGAAGATGAAACCGGCGAACGGGTTGAATGGAAATGTGGTCGCGACCGCGACGCCGGCCGCTCCCGCCAGCGCGATGCCGATGGCAAAGGCGATCGCGTTGACACGATGCGGGCTGATGCCCATCAGCGTCGCCGCTTCCATGTCCTCGGATGCCGCGCGCACCGCCTTGCCGACCAGCGTCTTGCGCAGGAACAGCACCACCAGCCCGGTGCCGGCGAGTGCGATCAGGAAGCCCATGGAGCGGGTGAAGGAGGTGCGCACGCCCAATATCTCGATGCCGCTCGCCGTGTAGGAGGTGACGATCGCTGCGGTATTGCCGCCCCACACCACCGTCATCAGGTTCTGGATCAGGAACATCAGGCCGACGGCGATCAGCAGCGAGATGTTGCGGTCCTCCGCTGCGGCTGCCTTGCGGAACAGGCCCTGGTAGATCAGCCAGCCGACGACGAGCCCGACCGGAATGACGATCAGCAGCGACAGGAACGGGTCGATGCCCAGCCCGTAGAACAGCGCCCGCACGAAATAGGCGGCCAGGATGATCATCGCGCCCTGCGCCAGGAAAATCAGCCGCATGGTGCCGAAGATGAGGCTCAAGCCAACGGCGGCGACGCCATACATGGCGCCGCCCAGCGCGCCGTTGAGCGACAGTTGCAGCAGGATGTCGGGAGGCGGAATGTTGAACGTCATCACTACTCCAACACGCCCATATAGGCCTTCTGGATTTCGGGATCGGCAAGCAGTTCGGCGCCCGTGCCTTGCATGGCGAGCTCGCCGGTCTTCAGCACGAAGGCATAGTCGGCCACCTTCAGCGCCTGGTGGATGTTCTGCTCGACGAGCAGGATGGTGACGCCTTGACTGTGCAAGGTCCCGATCAGCGCAAACATCTGCTGCACCACGATCGGGCTGAGACCCAGCGACGGCTCGTCGAGGATGAGCAGCGATGGGTCCGACATGGTGGCGCGAGCGATCGCCAGCATCTGCTGCTCGCCGCCCGAAAGCGAACCGGCCTTCTGCCCTGCCCGCTCCTTCAGTCGTGGAAACAGCGCGTAGGCCTTTTCCAAAGATTGCTTGAAGCGCTTCCGCACCTTGGGCTGGAAGGAACCGAGTTCGAGGTTCTCCAGCACCGTCATCTGCCGGAACAGGCCGCGCCCTTCCGGCACATGCGCAATGCCCATGCCGGCGATCTCCTCCGGCGCCTTGCCGGCCAGCGGCGCGCCGGCGAGGAAGATCTCGCCGCGCTTCGGCTTGAGCAGGCCGGAGATGGTCTTCAGCAGCGTCGTCTTGCCGGCGCCATTGGCCCCGACAATGGCGACGATCGTGCCGGGGTCGACATGGATCGACACGCCCCACAGCGCGCCGACATCGCCATAGGCGACTTCCAGATTGTTCACTTCAAGCAGCCGGTTCGCCAAGATAGGCCTCTATCACTTTGCGGTTGGCGACGATCTCGCGTGGCGTGCCGTCGGCGATCTTCTCGCCATGGTCGAGCACGATCACCCGGCTGCACACTTTCATGATGGCGTCCACCTTGTGCTCTACCCATAGGATCGACACGCCACGCTCGTTGCGCACGCGGCGGATGACATCGACCATGCGCTGGATCTCGGTCGGGTTCAGCCCTGCCATCGGCTCGTCCAGCAAGAGCAGCGCCGGGCTGGACGCGACTGCCCGCGCGATCTCCAGCAGCCGCCGGTCGGACAATGTCATATGCGCGGTGCGGACATCGCGTTTCGCGGTCAGGCCGACCAGTTCCAGCGCTTCCTCGGCCGCGGCAGTGGCGTGCCTGACGCGCCCGCCACCGCCATAGACCGCGCCGACCATGATGTTCTCGAACGCCGTCATGGTCAGGAAGGTGCGCACCAGCTGGAAGGTGCGCGCGATGCCGAGCCGGCAGATGCGATGCGGTGCCGTGCCGGTGATGTCGCGCCCACGAAACCGGATACGCCCTTGTGTCGGGGTGTAGAGCGCGGTGATGAGGTTGAACAGCGTCGACTTGCCGGCGCCATTGGGACCGATCAGCCCGATCAGCTCGTTGGCGCCGACGGCGATGTCGATGTTGTTGAGCACGACGAGCCCGCCGAACCGCTTCTGTACCGCCTCGAGGCGAAGCAAGGTTTCGTCGGATTGCATCGTGTTTCCGTTCTCCAGTCTGTCGTCAAGGATGCTGGGGCGGACACAGAAGCGGCGCCCGCCCCATTCCGCCGCACCGATTGCTCAGCGCTTGTCCCAGGCCGGTGCCGGCTTGTAGGTCCAGTTGCCGTCCGGGTAGATCAGCTGGTGCTTGCCTTGCCACCATTGCGTGGCGACGCTGGGGATCAGGGCAAAGCCGGTCTGGTCGAATTTGAGATCGCCGACCACCGTGTCCTTGAATTCCTGGTTGAAGATCGCCTCATGCAGCGCGTCGGCGTCGGTGGAACCCGCCTTCTCGATCGCCTGCGCCAGCACCTGCGCGTTGGCATAGAAGGCGCCGACGGTGACGGAGTCTTTCTTGAACTCGGCCTCGTAGCGGTCGCCGAGCTCCTTGGCGCCCTTGTAAGGGTAGCTCGCCGACCAGAAGCCGTCGGTCAGGATGTAATCGGAATCCGGCCCGAGCGCTTCGTGGAACTCGCCCGTCCAGGTGCCCTTCCAGCCATGCAGATAAGGCACGGAGAAGCCGAGCTCCTTCATCTGGCGCAGCAGCGTCACCGTGTCGGCCGGCGAACCGAACACCAGCATGGCGTCGACGTCTGCCGCCTTGAGCTTGGTGATCAGCGCCGAATAGTCGGTGGCGCCGATCGCCCAGGGATCGTCGACCGCGAAAGTGTAGCCATACTTCTTGGCCGCCGCCTCGAAGGCGCCGCCAAAGCCCTTGCCGTCGGGCGAATCCTCGGTGACCAACGCCGGGTTCTTCGGCTTCTCATTGGCTGGCAGCTTGTTCCAGATCTCGAACGGCACTTCGGCGCCCGGACCCGGGTGGAAGAAGAACAGCGCCGAATATTTGAGCTTCAACGGCTGCCATTCGAACGGGAAGGCCGTCGTGATCATGTAGAACTTCTTGTATTTTTCCGCGACGATGGCACCGGCGATGTTCATCGGCCCGGAATGGGTCGAGAGCAGCGCGTCGACCTTCTGCACCTTGATGAGGTTCTCCAGCGCCGATGCGACCTTGCCTTCCGAGCTTTCGTCGTCGGCGATGACGAGCCGCACCGGCAGTTTCTTGCCGGCCGACTTGACCATGATGCCGCCGGCCTTGTTGATGTCGGCCACCGCCTGCTCGTAGGCCCACTTCTGCTCCTTGCCGTCGCCAGCCAGCGGCCCGGTCAGGGAGATCGGCGCACCGATGACGATCTCGGTATCGCCGGCATTCGCCATACTGGTGCCGCCGGCCGCGAACACGGCCGACAGGGCCAGGCCCGCCAGCATTCTCTTCCCCGCCAGCATTGCCTTCAGACTGTTTCCCATTTCATCCTCCCAGGTTTTCATCGGGCGGGCGCGTCAGCGCGCCCGGCCGCATGTCTCAGGCTGTCGCTGCCGCGACCAGCCTGGTGTCGGTGAACTGCTCGAAACTCAGCACTTTGCCGTCCTCCATCTCCCAGACATGGACGACGCGCGCCGACATCGGCTTGCCGGTCTTTTTGTAGACACCCGAATAGGTACCGATGCCGACGATGGTGGTGCCGCCGTCGACCAGCTTTTCGAGCTTCAGATTGTAGCCGTCCCACTCCTCGCCGATGCGCTTGAAGA
The DNA here is from genome assembly GCF_006442705.1 of Mesorhizobium sp. B1-1-7. Taxonomy (NCBI): domain Bacteria; kingdom Pseudomonadati; phylum Pseudomonadota; class Alphaproteobacteria; order Hyphomicrobiales; family Phyllobacteriaceae; genus Mesorhizobium; species Mesorhizobium sp. B1-1-7. The sequence goes on from NZ_VFWQ01000017.1 coordinate 88,178, forward strand.
CGCCCGCTATGATGGCGTCGGGGCCGACATAGGTGCCGGCATAGGGAAAGCCAGCCATTTCGGTCCAGGCGGTGCGGCTGGTGATCGGCGCCATCATCGCGGCCAGATCCATGGCGTCGGAGCCGGCGTAATGCGCCTTGATCGCTTCATAGTTCTTGTTCATGGCGTTCTCCCGCGCGGTCAGACCGGCGCCTTGCCTTCGTCGTAGACGGTTCTGGATTTCTTCTCGATGTGAGCGCCGGCCGGCTTGTTCTCGACCTTGCCCTGGCTGGTCACGCCAAGGAATTTGCCGGTCGAGCGCATCGTGTCCCAATTGTAGAAGAACAGCGACGCGACCGGGATGATGAACTCGCGGAAGCCGAACACATACTGGTTCTCGGCGAATTTCCAGGTCGTTGCGAGATCCACGTCGCCATGGCCGCGCTGCACGCCGACGAGGTTCTGCCAGGCATAGCGCTCGGCGCTCAGATAAATATGCTCGTAGACGTGGTTGGGACTGTATGTGTAATGCGCGGTGAGCCCGATCAGGTCACGGGTCGGTGCCGGCACGATGCCGGTCGGCGCCACGCTGGGATCGCCGAACACACCGGCCGACCAGGTCTGCGCCACGCGTGGCTCGCCGGGCGCCTCGCCTGCTTCACGCACCCGTTCGCGCACCGACAGCACGCGGCGCGTACTGGTGTTGACGATGAGCGCCTCGTCCTCCGTCGGCCGGGCGGCGAAACTCATGTTGATGAAGAACACGCTGGAGGCGACTTCGAGCGCCTCGTACCAGTCCGCGCCAGCTTCCGTGCCCTCGCTCCAGGCCACCGTGTCGGCTGACGTGAAGGCCAGGTCGATGGTGCGGCCGGTGTCGAGCGTGATCTTGAAGGTCTGACCGCGCAACGCTGATGTCGTCGGCAGACGGTTGGTGGCGATGCCCGCGGCGAAATCGTCGAAATGCTTCCAGTCGGCCGGCCTGTTCTGGTCGTTCATGGTGCTCTCCACATCAATCGACAAAAGCTAACGTGGGTAGGTCGACGACGGTGGCGCCGCCATCGACCGTCAGGATCGAACCGTTCATCATCGCCGCCTCGTCGGAGGCAACGAAGCAGATGACGTTGGACACTTCCTGCGGCGTTGCCGGCCGGCCGAGCGGCACGTCCTTGGTCACCAGCCTGTAGGCCTCTTCGATCGAGCCAAGCCCGTGCTTTTCGACGATCATCTCCATCTGCTCGTCGGCCATGTCGGTCGACACCCAGCCCGGGCAGATGATGTTGGTGCGCACGCCCTTGCGGCCATAGTCGCGCGCCAGCGATTTGCCGAAGCCGATACAGGCATGTTTCATGGTGACGTAGCCGGCCGCGTCCGGCCCGGCGAACAGGCCGGCGATAGAGGCGACGACGACGATGTTGCCTCGGCGCTCGATCAGGTCGGGCAGGCATTCGCGGGCGCAAACGAAGGCAGTGTCGAGATTGGTGCGTGTCGCCAGGCTCCAGGTTTCGTCACTCATCGAGATCGTCGGCCCGACACCATGGCCGCCGGCATTGGCGACGAGGATGTCTACGGACCCAATCTTGTCATGTACTTCGGCCAGTGCCGCGCGCACCGCTTTCGGATCGGCGGCGTCGCCCTGCACCACCAGCCCGCCAATATCCCTGGTGACGGCCTCCAGCGGCTCGCGCCGCCGGCCCATCAGCACCACCTTCGCGCCGTCGGCCGCCATGCGCCTGGCAACCGCCGCGCCGATGCCGGTGCCGCCGCCGGTAATGAAAGCCGTCTTTCCCGAAAATCGCATTGTTCCATCCCGATTGATGCTGTGCCGGCTGTGCGCCGATCTTCGCCAGGGATAGTGCGGCATCCGCCATTTCGCGTCTTGTCCGAGCGGGAACTTTGTTTTGACTGAGCGCGCACTTCGTCTGCTGGCAAAGCATCGCGCGGCCTGTTGCGAGCCGCACGGCGCCCGTTCGCCAGCTACTTCTTGACCGCCTCGATGTCGATGACGATGTCGACATCGGGACCGAGACCGAAACCGGCGGCTGCCTTGGCCATCGGGAAGTCGGCGGTGCTGACTTTTCCGGTGGCGGTGAACGCGGCCTTGGTCAGCGTCGCGTCCCACGGCGCCGGCGCCTCGTTGACCAGCGTCACGTCGAGCGTGATCTCCTTGGAGACACCGCTGATGTTGAGATTGCCTGATACCTTGCCGGTCTTGTCGCCGACCTTCTCGACCTTGGTGCTTTCGAAGGAGATCGCCGGGAATTCGGCGGCGTTGAAGAAGTCGGGGCCTTTCAGATCGCTGTCGCGCTGATCATAGGCGGTGTGCACCGAGCCGACATCGATCTCGGCCTTGACGCTGCTTTTGGACGGATCGGCCTTGTCCATGACGATGGCGCCCTTTACGGCATCGAACTGTCCATGCGCGATGCCATAGATGCCGTGTTTGATGGTGAAGGTGACCCAGGCGTGCTGGCCGTCGATCTCATAAGTGTCGGCACGTGCTGCAGACGCGAATGCGCAGCAGGCAAAGGCCATGGCCGTCAGTTTTCCTATCGTCACGTATCTCTCCCCATTGTTGGTTGTCGTTCTTTGAATCCGGCTCAGGAAAAGCCGAGGGCGGCTCCATGCGGCGCCCACAGGACCGCCGTCAGGATGGCCAGCATCGCCGGTATGGCGATCAGCAGACCGGCAATCAGCGGCCGCAAGGGCCGGACGCCAGGAAGAAGACCCCGCAGCGCGCCGGGCATCAGGGCGGCCAGGATTAGCGGTAAGGGCGAAAGCACGAGCGCCGCCGGGTTCGCCTTTGGCGCCAGCAGCGCCACCTGGATCAGCACCGTGGCGGCGGCGAAGATGAGGAGCAGCCCGTTGCCTTTGCTCCAGGCGACGGCGGTGCCGCCCCGCAACACCGCGATATACTGGACAAGGCACCAGCCGCCTGCGAGCGCGGCGAGCGATCCCAGCAATTGCCCGGTGACGATCGAGGCGCCGAGCACCGAGATGATGGCGCCGGCCAGGCACAAAGCGAGCATCGCCGCTGGCACCAGGAACGGCTCCTCGACGGCAGGCGATGGCGAGACCTTCAAGGACATCAGCATCGCGCTGCCGACGATGGCCAGCAGGCCGGCGACGAGGGCGGCGACCATTTGCGGATCGAGCGAACCGCCGGCAATGCGGCGCCAGCCAAGCCACAGCAGGGCGGCCGCAAGGACGATGACGATGAGCACGCTCGTCATGGGGGCACTCAGCAGGCGTTCGGGCAACAGGCCGATGACGATGCCGGCAAAGGCGAGATAGATCAGCTTCTGGCTAGCCGCGACCGGCGGCACCACAGGTGGGCCAAGCGTGTTCCAGTAGAAGAACAGCAGCAAGCCGGCCCATAGCAGCGAAAGCACCGGCGCCGGCAGTGCGCCCCTTGCCAACAGCGCCATCACCATGCCTAGCACAAGCGGCAGCGCCGCCGTGGTGACCATCGGATTGCCCAGCAATGCGCTCAACTACTCTCCTCCGAGCCGGCCCCTCACCCAGCCATCGCTTCGCCCAACTCTCCTCTCCCCGAGGCGAGAGGAGAGTTGCGACGTCGCCGCCTTCTCCCCGCGGGGAGAAGGCGGGATGAGGGGGGCGGAGCGGCAAGACCGGGTTGGCGATGATCCGTTCTTCAATCTTGACCGGCGAAGGACCGAGCGTCTTGTCCGAGCGGGAACTTTGTTTTGACTGAGCGCGCACTCGCACTGCCTTTGGCTTGAAGCAGGCCGATGCGCTCCATAATCCTCGGCCGGGATGTTCATCAGCAATCGAGGAGGATGGCGTGAACGAGAGAACCGTGCCGCCGATCAGCCCTGCCGCCGCCGCTTTCCTGGCGCGTCCGCACCGTCCCTTCATCAATGGCCGCTTCGTCGAGGGCCTCGCCGGTGACGGCCTCGCTGTCGACGATTCCGCCTCCGGCGAGATCGTCGCGCACGTGCCGGAAAGTGGCCCCGAACTGGTCGACCAGGCGGTGCGCGCGGCGCGGGCCGCGCTCGATGGACCATGGGCATCGATGCGGCCGGTCGACCGCCAGAATTTGATGCTGAGGCTTGCCGACGCCGTCGAGGCCGATGCCGACCTGCTGGCCGAAATCGAAAGCATCGAGAACGGCAAGTCGCTCGGCGTCGCCCGCATGCTGAGCGCGGCCGGCACCGTGGACTGGCTGCGCTATTATGCCGGCTGGGCGACCAAGATCGAGGGCTCGACCTTCCAGGTCTCCATTCCCGTGCCGCCCGGTGCGAAACATCAGGCGATGACAGTGATGGAGCCGGTCGGCGTCGTCGGCGCCATCGTGCCGTGGAATTTCCCGCTGCTGATCGGCATGTGGAAGATCGCGCCAGCGCTCGCCTGCGGCTGCACCGTGGTGCTGAAGCCGCCGCAGGAAACCCCGCTCGGCCTGCTCCGGCTCGCCGAGCTGATCGAGGCATCGGGTTTTCCGCCCGGCGTCGTCAACATCGTCACCGGCAGCGGCTCCGTCACCGGCGAAGCGCTGATCCGCCATCCCGGCATCGACAAGCTGACCTTCACCGGCTCGACGGAAGTGGGAAAACGCGTCGGCCATGCCGCCGTCGAACGCGTCGCCCGTTTCACGCTGGAACTCGGTTCGAAATCGCCGATGATTCTGCTTGCCGACATGGAGGAAGGCGTCGAGCCTTTGGTCGCGGGCCTCGGCATGTTCTTCAACCAGGGCCAGGTCTGCACCTCGGCCTCACGGCTCCTGATCGAGAAGTCGATCTACGACCGCACGCTGGCGCGGCTGGCCGAGATCGCCGACGGCATGACGCTGGGCGCCGGGCGCGACGCCGATGCGCAAATCAACCCGCTGGTCTCGGCCAAGCACAAAACAAGCGTCGAGGGGTTTGTCCAGCGTGGGCTGGCGGCCGGCGTCGAACGGGTCAGCGGCGCGCGGCCGGTGCCGGCCAGGGGCCATTATGTGGCGCCGACCATCCTGCACAATGTCCGACCCGATATGGAGATCGTGCGCGAAGAAGTGTTTGGGCCGGTGGTGGCGGCGATGCCGGTCGCCGATCTCGACGAGGCGATCCGCATCGCCAACGACACGCGCTACGGCCTGTCGGCCTCGATCTGGACCCGCGACATGGGCAAGGCGATGACCGCCATCCATGGCCTCAAGGCCGGCACGGTATGGGTCAATTCGCACAACACGCTCGACCCCGCAGCACCCTTCGGCGGTTTCAAGCAGTCCGGCATAGGCCGCGAGCATGGCCGCGCCGCCATCGACGGCTATCTCGAAACCAAGACCGTCATCATGCGCTACGCCTGACATGAGCGGAGAGTACGACTACATCATCGCCGGCGCCGGCTCGGCCGGCTGCACGCTGGCCAACCGGCTGGTCAATGCGGGCAAGCGCGTGCTGATCGTCGAGGCCGGGCCTGCCGACAACACGCGGCTCATCGACATGCCCGCCACCTTCGCCAAGGTGATCGGCACGGCGCGCAGCTGGATCTACGAATCCGAGCCCGAGCCGAGCGTCGGCGGACGTCGGCTGCCGGTGCCGCAGGGCCGCACGCTGGGCGGCGGCTCTTCCATCAACGCCATGCTCTATGTCAGGGGCCAGCCGCAGGATTACGATGGCTGGCGCGACCTCGGCTGCACCGGCTGGGGCTGGGACGAGGTGTTGCCGGTGTTCCGGCGGCTGGAGCGCAACGAGCGGCTGGCCGGCGAACGCCACGGCACCGAGGGACCATTGCCCGTCTCCGATCCACGCCACCGCCATCCGCTGTCGTTGGCCTATGTGCAAGCCGCGCAACAGGCCGGTTATCGCTACAATGACGACTTCAACGGAGCGCAACAGGAAGGCGTCGGCTTCTACCAGACGACGACCGCGAACGGCGAACGCCAGTCAGCGGCTAAAGTGTTCCTGAGGCCGTTGGCCGGCAACGCCAACCTCACCGTGGTCACCGAAGCGCTGGTCACCGGCGTGACACTGGAAAACGGGGCGGCAAGCGGCCTCGCCTACACCACTTCGGACGGCCGCAACCATACAGCGACGGCAGGGGCCGAGGTGATCCTCACCGCCGGTGCGCTGGCGACGCCGAAGCTGATGATGCTGTCGGGACTGGGACCAGCCGAACATCTGGCCGGGCTCGGTATTCCCGTCATCCGCGACATGCCATCGGTCGGCCGCGACCTGCAGGATCATGTCGCGGCGCCCGTCTATGCATTGACACGTCGACCGATCTCGCTGCTCGGGCAGGATCGCGGCCTGAAGGCACTGCGCCACGGCATCCAGTACCTGCTATTTCGCAGCGGTCTGCTCACTTCCAACGTGGTCGAAAGCGGCGGCTTCTTCGACACTGACGGCGACGGCCGGCCCGATGTCCAGTTCCACGTCCTGCCGGTGATGATCGAAAGCGCCGAGCATGGTTCGATCGAGCGCCACGGCATGGAACTCAACCCCTGTGTCCTCCGGCCAAAGTCGCGCGGCACGGTCGGCCTGCGCTCACGTGATGCCGCCGACCCGATCCGCTTCACCACCGGCTTCCTGTCCGATCCCCATGATCTCGCTCTGCTGCTCGCCGGCATGAAGATTGCCCGCAATATCCTGCGCCAGCCTGCCCTGCAGGCCGTGGTCGCCGAGGAACTGTCGCCGGGTGACGATGCGGATCTTTCCGACCAGACGATTACAGACCACATCCTCGAACGCGCCAAGACCGTCTATCACCCCTGCGGCACCTGCCGGATGGGCACCGACGACGGCGCGGTGGTCGATCCGCAATTGCGCGTGCGCGGCGTACCGCGCCTGCGCATCTCAGACGCCTCGATCATGCCGCGTCTGATCAGCGGCAACACCAACGCGCCCGTGATCATGATCGCTGACCGCTGCGCCGATTTCATCCTGGGCGGGTAAGCGGCCGTTCACCTTGGCTTTTGCCGCCTGCGGCAGCACGCTCGAAAGCTGCACGCGCTCGCTGATCCGTTGATGGCCGCCAGCCTGCTGTCCGTGGTGCCGGTCCTGGTGCTATTCCTGGCCGCGCAGGCGAAAAGTGAGCTCCGGGCGCGCGCATCACCTATTCCGCTTTCATGTAAATGTCATAAAAATCAAATGGAAACCGGCATTCGGGTGAACTAGAAACATCGGGATGTCCTGGAGAGATCGTGATCGAAGCGGCGGCAAGCCGGCGCACCGTCGCGATGATCGGCGCCTTCCATCACCCGACGATGTCGCCGAGCTTGTCGCCACCGAAATTCACTTTGAAACCATTTCCCATCTTGAAAACCGCTTCCTTGCAAGAAACATCACATGTGGCTGAGTGACTTCGAAATTGTCCTGCGCGACCGCGTCGTTGCCAATGGCGCCGTCAGGATCGAAAACGGCCGGATTGCCGAAATCCGTGACGAGCCTGTCGAGAATGCCGACATCGAAGGTGGCGGCCGCCTGCTCCTGCCGGGCTTCATCGACATGCATGGCGACATGGTGGAGAAGGAAGTCGAGCCGCGCACCGGCGTCCACGTGCCGATGCGGATCGGCATTGCCGAGCTCGACAAGAAGCTCGCCTCCTGCGGCGTGACGACGGCCTATGCCGCGCTCTCCTTCATCGGCGCCAGCGTCACCAGCGGCGTGCTGCGCTCGGAAGATCATACGTCCGATATCATCGAGACTATCGCCGGGATGAAGGACGATCTGCTTGTCGATCATCGCATCCATGCCCGATTCGAGGTCACCTTCACGCCCGCGATCGCCATGCTGCAAAGGCTGATGGATGCAGGCAAGCTGCACCTCATCTCCTTGATGGACCACACGCCCGGACAGGGACAATACCGCGACGTCGAACTCTACATCGCCCGCATCGCCAAGGAGCGTGGCATGTCCGTTGCCATGGCCTCCGAGATCGTCGGACAGCGGATGGCCGGCCGCGAGGGCCAGGGCGATGTACTCAACGCGCTGCAGGATCTGTCGGCCCGCGCCCGCGCCTGCGGCATCGTGCTTGCCTCGCATGACGACGACACGCTGGAAAAGGTGGAACTGGTCCATGGCCTGGGCGCCGTGCTCAGCGAATTCCCGGTGACGCTCGAAGCGGCGCAGGAAGCCCGCCGGCTCGGCATGCACACCGCAATGGGCGCGCCCAACGCGCTGCGCGGAGTCTCCTATTCCGGCAATCTTTCCGCCCGGCGGGCCTATGAGGCGGGATTGCTCGACATGCTGGCCAGCGACTACCATCCAGCCTCGATCCTGCCGGCCGTGCTTGGTCTGGCACAGGTGCGCGACGGCGGCCTCGCGGCGGCGGCCGCGCTGACAAGCGCCAACCCGGCCGCGGCGCTCGGGCTCACCGATCGCGGCGCCATCGAGCCGGGGCTTCTGGCCGACCTGGTTGTTGCCGACCGCCAGCCGGTGGCACGTGTCCGCGCCACCTTCCGCGCCGGCCGCATGATCTACGGCGACGGCACGCTTGCGCCAGCCCTCAAGGCAGAACGTTTCGAAGAGGCCGCCACTGGCCGTTACCGGCTGGCCTGAGGCGCTTTTCCTGGAATTGCCTCAGAGCAGTTCACCGTTTAACGGAAACGGTGAACTGCTCTAACTCTTTGTTTTGACGCAATTCCAGACGGAAAACCGTTTCACACTTTTCCTGGAATTGCTCTAGAGATCGAGCACCACCATCATGCCGCGCACCTCTGCCATTTCCAGCAGCAGATCCTGCAGGCTCTCGACGGTCAGCGCGACACCGGTTATCGCCAGCAACTCCGCGATACTCTCCTTCATCGAAATGACGGCCACCCCGGTTTTTTTGGAAAGCACCCGTCCGATGGCTGCGCGGATATGGGCATTCTGTTCAGGCATGATCTCCTCTCATGCTGCGAGATCGGCACGGTTTCCCCCGACAATATGCCTTTGACGCAACTTCCGCGAGCTTTTGCTTACGTCTGCAATCCATCTTGTTGATGATCGTCCAAATCATCTCGTCGACCGTCATCTGGGCCGGAATTGGCATCGTCATGGGCTCGACAGCCGCTCAGCATCGAGAGCGACGGCAACATCGGCTCACCCAGTGCCTTTTTGGCGGCCACGATTTTTGCCGGCAGTGAGCAACTGATCGCAGGGCATGCGACCGGCACGTGGACCACGTCGCCGAAATCACTGCGCACCATTTTAAATCTTGACGCGTGTCAATTTTTTATAAAACATGCGGAAATGCTGACGGGGCTAGGTCAGCACTCTGGGAGGAGAAATGCCTGGCATGAAAACGGTCCCGACCGGGCCCGGACTCCGAGAAACGCATGGCGCTCGCCGGCTGTCGGTCGCGACGTTGCCAATGCCGGCCAGGCTCTCGCAGCCCCAGCCACAGGGCACGCCGTGCGCAACGGCTTGCCAATGAGACATGATCAGACAATCAAAAGGTGGAGGAACAGAATGCGCATCTTCAACGGCCTTGCGCTCAGCGCGGGTCTGCTGGCAACAATCGCTTCGGTGCCGGCCCATGCCGAGGACGCGGCAAAGGTCGCGGCCATCGTCAAAGGCCTCGATAACCCCTTCTTCCAGACCATGCAGAAGGGCATCGAGGAGCAGGCCAAGGCAAGCGGCGTCAATGTCAGCGTCCAGGCTGCCGCCAACATGGGCGACGCCACCGGCCAGGCTGACCGCCTGACCGCCATGGCCATGCAGGATTTCGGTTGCTACCTGGTCAACCCGATCAGCGTCTCCAATCTCGTCCAGGCGCTGGTGCCGGTCGCCCAGAAGAAGAAGCCGATCGTCAACATCGACTCGACCATCGACGCCGAACAGGCCAAGGCCGCCGGCTTTGCCGTCTCGACCTATATCGGGACCGACAACGTCGCCGCCGGCGCGTTGGCCGGCGAGGAAATGTTGAAGCTGGTGCCGAAGGGCTCGAAGGTCGCGCTGATCGCCGGCATCGTCGGCGACGTCGGCTCCAATGCCCGCATCAAGGGCTTCAAGCAGGCCGTCGAAGGCAAGCTCGAGGTCGTGGTGATGGTCAGCGCCGATTGGGATCGCGAGAAGGCGCTGACGGCGGCCACCGACATCCTCGCCGCGCATCCGGATCTCGCCGGCTTCTTCGCCGCCAACGATATCATGGCGCTCGGTGTCGAACGCGCCGTGCAGACTTCGGGCAAGGACGTCAAGGTGATCGGCCTCGACGGCATCGTCGATGCGCTGAAATCGATCGCCGCTGGCGAACTCTCCGCCACCGTCGCCCAATATCCCTATGTCGTCGGCGCCATGGGCCTCGAAGCTTGTGCCGTCGCCGCCAAGGGCAAGGAACTGCCAGCCAATGTGCCGGCGCCGGTGCTGCTCATCAACAAGGACAATGCCGAGGCCTCGATCAAGAATTTTCCGCGCCCCGGCGGCGACTATCCCGATCCCTTCCGCGAGATGCTGAAGTGAGCAGTTCCAACAACAACGCGCCCGCCGCCCATTCGGCGGGCGCGGCGGAGGAGAGCCGCCCCTCCCTGTCGGCTCTCCTCCTGGATCCCTCCTTCTGGGCCGACTGGGCGTCCGTCGTCGGCCTGGTCGGTCTCGTCATCGTCTTCGGCATCGCCCAGCCGGTCTTCCTCAGCATCGCCAATCTGCAGGCACTGCTGCTGGCGGCGTCCATCCTGGTCGTACTGTCGATCGGCCAGACCTTTGTCGTCGCGACCTCAGGCATCGACCTGTCGCTGGCGGCGGCCGTCATGCTCGGCGCCATCGTCCTCGGTCTGGTCAATGCGGCGGGCTACGGCATCTTCATCGCCTGCGTGCTCTGCGTGCTGGCCACCAGCGCCATCGGTTTCCTCAACGGCCTCATCATCACCGCCGGTAAAATCCCCGATTTCGTGGTGACGCTCGGCACGCTGTCGGCCATCACCGGGCTCGGCCTGATCCTGTCGGGCGGCGAGCCGACCATGGTCGGTTCGACCTTCCTGCTCAGGCTTGCCTCAGGTTCCTTCGGCCCATTCGGCTATCCGGTCTGGGTGGCGATAGCGGCGGTCGTCGCAGCGCATGTCGCGCTCTACCACACGCGCTTCGGCGTCCATCTCCTGGCGACCGGAGGCCAGGTCGAAAGCGCCGGCGCGCTCGGCATCCGCACCAATCGGGTCAAGATCGCCGCCTACACCATCTCGGGCCTGTGCGCCGGCATCGCGGCAATCCTCCTGGTGGCGCGCATCGGCTCGGCCGAACCGCAGATCAACACCAGCCTGCTTTTGAATTCGGTGGCCGCGGTGGTGCTGGGCGGCGTCAGCCTGTTTGGCGGCCGTGCCAGCATACTTGGCCCGGCCATCGGCGCGCTGATGCTGACCGCACTGGTCAACGGGCTGACGCTGCTTAGCGTTTCGGCCTTCTACCAACCGCTTGCCGTGGGTGCCATCGTGGTGCTGGCGGCGCTGATCATGCGGTACCAGAAATGAGCGCGGTCCTCCCCTTCCCCGCCTCGGACGCGATCATCGCCTGCCAGGACCTGAGCAAGCATTTCGGCGGCGTGCGCGCCTTCACCGATGTCGCCTTCCAGGCGCGCCGCGGCGAAGTCACCGCCGTCATCGGTGACAACGGAGCCGGCAAGTCGACGCTGATCCGCTGCCTGGTCGGCGTGCATGTGCCGGATGCCGGCTCGATCGTCTTCGACGGCCGCCAGCATCCCTTCTCCAACCCGGACGGAGCACGTAAGGCCGGCATCGAGACCGTGCACCAGAACCTGGCGCTGATCGACGAACTGACGGTGGCGCAAAACCTGTTCCTCAACCGCGAGCTCGTGCGCCGCATCGGCCCTTTCGCGTTCCTAGACCGCAAGGCGATGAAACGCGAGGCGCGCTCCATGCTGTCACGCCTGTCGATCAACGTGCCGTCGATCAACCAGCGCGTGCGCCGTCTGTCGGGCGGCCAACGGCAGGCGATCTCGATCTGCCGCGCCGTCGGCTCCGGCGCCAAGCTGGTGGTGATGGACGAGCCGACCGCGGCGCTCGGCGTGCAAGAGACCGCCAATGTCGAGGCGCTGATCCGGCGCCTGCGCGAACAATCGGTCTCGGTCATCCTGGTCAGCCACAATTTCGATCAGGTGCGCCGCCTGTCCGACCAGATCTGGGTGATGCGGGCGGGCAAGATGGCGGCAACGGTGCGCGCAGCGGAAACCACCGGCAACGAACTCGTCGCGCTGGTCACCGGCGCGGCGTGAGCTTCGAACAACAGTCTTGAAATCAGGGGAGTTTGAGAGTGGCACCACTTCGTGTCGGACTTGTGGGTCTTGGAGAAGTCGCTCAGTCGATCCATCTGCCCGTTCTGGCGGATCAGCGCGACCGCTGGGCGATCGCGGGCGTCCATGACGTGTCGCCAAGCCTGGTGGCGCTGATCACCTCCCAATATGCGCCGGCAAAAGCCTACGACTCGGCCGAGGCGCTGATCAATTCACCCGACATCGACGTGGTGTTCGTGCTGTCGTCTGACGACACTCACAGCCGCTTCGTGCGCGCCGCGATTGCCGCCGACAAGCACATCCTGCTGGAAAAGCCGGCTTGCCTGACGGTGCGCGAGATCGATGAGTTGCTGGCACTGATGCCGGCCTACCAAAAGACCCTGTTCGTCGGCTACATGCGCCGCTACGCGCCGGCCTATCTGGCGGCCAGGGACGAGCTTCCCGCCCACGCCGACATCACCCATGTCCGCATCTTCGACCTGATTTCGGAGGGCCGGCACTTCCTCAAGAAGAGCCGGAACGTCCTTTATCCCGACGACATCGACCCTGCCCTCCTCGCGCGAGGCGCCAGGGAACGGGATGCGCTGATCCGTGAAGTCGTCGGCGCCGACGCGCCCGCAGACCTGGTGCGCGCCTATCGCGGGCTGACGGCGCTGTCCTCGCACCACATCTCCGCGATGCGCGGGCTCATCGGCGAGCCAGCGCGCGTCGTCGCCGCGCACCGCACCAATGGTGGTGCCAACACATCCGTCACCTTCGATTACGGCCATTTCGCCTGTCTCTATGACGCGGTGGTCGACGATCTCGGCCTGTTCGATGCCATGATCGAGGTGCGCTCCAACACCAGGCGCGTGCGCATCATCTACGACACGCCCTATATCCGCAGCCTGCCGACCCGGCTGGAGGTGACAGAGGCCGGCCCGCTCGGCCCGGTGACGAAAAGCTTCGGGCCGCTCTATGGCGACGCCTTCTCCAACGAGCTGGAGATTTTCCATCGCCACATCACCGAAGGCACCAAGCCTTTGACCGACCTCGCCGACTCGCGCCGCGACCTGGCGCTGATGGCCGGGATCATCGAGCGCATGAAGGAGAGCGCTGCCTGAGCGTGGCGGACAGGTCGGCCGCAGGAACAACATCTTCCGACAAAGACTGCTGATTGGCTCTTGCCGAAGCTGGCCGCCTCGCTCATCCATGGCGTGGGAACGACCGCCAGGGACCATTGATGACCGATGCCAGCCTTCACATCGTCGAAGCGACGATCGAACAATTGCGCCGCGCGCTCGATGAGGGCACGGTCACCAGCGTCGAGCTGGTCGCGGCCTATCTGCGCCGCATCGCGCATTTCGACCGCCACGGCATCAGCCTCAACGCCGTCCCCGTGCTCAACCCCGACATGTTCGAGGAGGCCGCCGCTTCCGACCAGCGGCGAAGCGATGGTGCCACGCTCGGGCCGCTGGATGGCATCCCCTACACCGCCAAGGATAGCTACAAGGTCAAAGGCCTGACGGTCGCCGCCGGCTCGCCGGCCTTCGGGCATCTCGTCGCCAATGAGGACGCCTTCACCATCGCGCGGCTCAGGGCCGGCGGCGCGGTGCTGATCGGCCTGACCAACATGCCGCCGATGGCCAATGGCGGCATGCAACGCGGCGTCTATGGCCGTGCCGAAAGCCCCTACAATGCCGACTATCTGACCGCCGCCTTCGCGTCGGGCTCGTCGAACGGTTCGGGCACCGCGACCGCTGCCAGCTTCTGCGCCTTCGGGCTCGGCGAGGAAACCTGGTCATCCGGCCGCGCGCCGGCCACCAACAACGCGCTGGTTGCTTACACGCCCTCGCGCGGCGTAATCTCCGTGCGCGGCAACTGGCCGCTGGTGCCGACCATGGATGTCGTCGTGCCGCACACGCGGACCGTGAACGATATGCTGGAGCTGCTCGACGTCATCGTGGCCGACGATCCCGAGACGCGAGGCGATTTCTGGCGCGCGCAGCCCTGGGTCAAGCTGCCGAAGAGCTCCGAAATGCGGCCGCAACGCTACACCGAGCTATCGCTTGCAGGATCACTGAAAGGCATGCGGCTCGGCGTGCCCCGAATGTATATCGGCCGCGACAGCCGCGCCGACCGGCCGATCGAAACCCGGGCCTCCGTGCTTGCCCTGTGGGAACAGGCGGCGGCCGATCTCAAACGGCTGGGCGCCGAGGTGGTGGAAGTCGATTTTCCCGTCGTCTCCAACTATGAGCGCGACCGCCCCGGCACGCGCACCATGGTCGAGCGCGGGCTGGTGCCGAAAGAATTCGCCGACCGCGAAATCTGGGACCTCTGCATCTGGGGCTGGGACGACTTTTTGCGCGCCAATGCCGACCCTGACATTCCCGACCTCGCCTCGGTCGATGGCCCGAAAATCTTCCCGCAGCCGCCAGGCACATTGGCCGACCGCTATGAAGGCGGCTTCGATGTCGCGGAGTATGTCGAGCGGGCGAAAGTCGGCGTCACGCCCTTCAGGGATATCCCGACGATGGAGGATGGTCTCAAGGGCCTTGAAGCGACACGGCGCATCGATTTCGAGGATTGGCTCGATGCACAAGGCATCGACGCCGTGGTGCTGCCCGCCGCCGCCGATGTCGGCCCGGCCGATGCCGACGTCGACGAGGCGTCCGCCGCCCTCGCCTGGCGCAACGGCACCTGGGTCGCCAACGGCAATCTGGTCTGGCGCCATTTCGGCATCCCGACCGTCACCGTGCCGATGGGCACGATGGCCGACATCGGCATGCCGGTCGGCCTGACCTTCGCTGGCAAGGCCTATGATGATGAACGCTTGCTGCGCATGGCCGGAGATTTCGAACGCGCCACGCAGCGCCGCATGAGTCCGCCACGCACACCTGAATTGGCCGATGACGTGTTTTCGGATCGGCCCGCCCGGTGTGGCGACGGCAAGGCGCCACCGCTTGTCATCGCGCTTGCCGCCGAGACGCGTTCTTCGGGCGATCAGGACGAGATATCCATCACTGTCGACCTGCGCGGCGACGCGGAGGCGGAGAATGCCAGCGTCAAGGTGCATATCAACGGCGAGCCTGTCGCATTGCAGCGAAGCGGCGCGCGCCTAGTCGGGCGTGCGCTCGTTCCGGCCGCCGAGCATCAGCGGTTCCACAGCGTCTGGCGCGGCCCGTATGGCTCGATCATCACGGCGGTGGTGCGGCTGGAGGATGGGCGAAGCGCTGGCGCCTATGTGGTTGTGGGCGGGATCAGGTGAGGGTCTCAGCGTCCCCGGCTTCGTCATCCTAGGGTCTCCGCGACGGAGCTTCGCTCCTGCTACGCCCTAGGATGACGAAGTCAGGAGCCTATGGATAGTCGCACAAGTGCCGTCAATGACAATCGCGAACCCGGGAGCGCCGCCCCGGTCAGCCACCGGCCGAGCGTCTCGCCACAAAGGCCAGGTCCCGCTGAATGACATCCCGCTTGTCTTGCGACAGACCGGCAAGCAGCTTTTCATCGAGATACCCTGCTCGAATAAGCTGCGCGAACACGAAGAGAAGCTGCGAATAGCGATAGTCGAACGTGCGATCGATTTGCCGTCGCTGTTCACGCAAATAGTCTTCGATCTCCCACATATCGGAGGGCTGCGTCACCGCACTCGCCTTGCTTTTGAAGTCGGCCATCGTCTTTGCGAGCGCCGCCTCAAGGGCGGTATCGAAGGCATGGCGCGCGAGCTTCTTTTCGGATCCGGACCACTCGAAATCACTCATTGGATATCTCCATGGATGCCCTGTGAATTCGGCCCAGATTTTCACGAAAACGCGCTCGCTGCTACCCCCGCGCCGCCCACACCAAACCGCGCTCCACAATCAGCGCCATTTCCGGCACCGCGAACTCATCCGCCGTGTGTCCAAGAGAACTGTAAAACACCCTGCCCGAACCATACCGGCGCTTCCAGACCACCGGCATGACGACGCCGCCAATACCCGGAAAATGCGTGTCAGTGAAAGTGGTCGTCGCCAGCACTTCGTTGCTTGGGTCGACATGCATGTAATACTGCTCCGACCGGTAGGCGAAATCGCCGACGCCTCTGGTGATCGGATCGTCCGGCCGGGTGATGACGACTTGGTAGCCGATAATGTCGCCGGGATGCGCGACCCATTGACCGCCGGTCATGAACTGATAGTCGGGCTCGTTGCGAAAACTGTCGCCCATCGTGCCGTGGAAACCGCCTAACCCGCTTCCCCCGCGAACCGCCTGCGTCAGGTTCTGCAACTCGGCCTTTTCGATCTTCGACATGGTGATAACAGGTACGATGAGATCGAATGACGACAACTCCGGATCTGCAAACATCGCCGTGCCCTGGCCCAGCGTGACGGCGAAACCGTTGCGCTCGAGCAGGGCCCGGATGACATTGGCGCTGCGCTCCGGCGTATGGCCTTCCCAACCGCCCCAGGCAATCAAGGCTTTCTTCGCCATCGCGTGAATCTCCTCTCCTCAGTTGTCGCTATCTTGGCGCTCTTGTCACCGCCAACCCAGCCCAGGCGCGACATGGGTCAGGATTGCTTCGATGACGTGGGCGTTGTAGTCGACGCCGAGCTGGTTGGGCACGGTGAGCAGCAGCGTGTCGGCCTCGGCGATCGCCTCGTCCTGCGCCAATTCCTTGATCAGCACATCCGGCTCGGCCGCGTAGCTGCGCCCGAAGATCGCCCTGGTATTCTCCTCGATGAAGCCGATCTGGTCGCGGCTCTCATTGCCGCGCCCGAAATAGGCGCGGTCACGGTCGTCGACCAGCGCGAAGATGCTGCGGCTGACCGAGACGCGCGGTTCGCGCTCATGGCCGGCCGCTTTCCACGCCTCACGATAGATCCGGATCTGCTCGGCTTGCTGGATGTGGAAGGGCTTGCCCGTCTCATCGAACTTGAGCGTCGAGCTCTGCAAATTCATGCCCAGTTTCGCCGCCCATTCCGAAGTGGCGTTGGTGGCCGCACCCCACCAGATGCGCTCGCGCAGGCCTTCCGAATGCGGCTCCAGCCTGAGCAGGCCGGGCGGGTTGGGGAACATCGGCCGCGGATTGGGCTGTGCAAAGCCCTCGCCGCGCAGCGTGTCGAGGAAGACCTCGGCGTGGTGCCGCGCCATGTCGGCGTCGCTTTTGCCTTCCGGCGGCACATAGCCGAAATAGCGCCAGCCATCGATTACCTGCTCGGGCGAGCCGCGACTGATGCCGAGCTGCAACCGCCCGCCAGCGATGATGTCGGCGGCACCGGCATCTTCGGCCATGTAGAGCGGGTTCTCGTAGCGCATGTCGATGACCGCCGTGCCGATCTCGATGCGGCTGGTCTTGGCGCCGACGGCCGCCAAAAGCGGGAATGGCGAGGCGAGCTGGCGGGCAAAGTGGTGCACGCGAAAATAGGCGCCGTCGGCGCCAAGCTGCTCGGCGGCGACGGCAAGATCGATGGATTGCAGAAGCGCATCGCTCGCCGAGCGCACCTGCGATTGCGACGAGGGCGTCCAATGCCCGAATGACAGGAAACCGATTTTTTTCATGGTCCTGAAGTATATGCCGGCGGCACGTGCTTCAATGCCAAAACGGCAGGGTTACACACCGTCGCCCTGCACGGTACCAAAAGCAGGCGATACCAAAAGTGCGCGATGCCGAGCCTGAACGCCATGGAGGGCGGAATGCTGAAGGGAACCCGCATCGTCGAGATCGAGGCGCTCGGGCCAGCCCCCTTTGCCGGCATGCTCTTTGCCGATCTCGGCGCCGATGTCATCGTCGTCCACCGCAAGCAGGCGCCGATGCCCGGCGTCCCCGAACGCTCGCTGCTCGATCGCGGCAAGCGCTCGATCGCGCTGGACCTCAAGGATGCCGCCGACGCCGCCGTGCTGATGCGCCTGATCGCCACCGCCGATGGATTGATCGAGGGTTTCCGGCCCGGCGTCATGGAACGTCTCGGGCTCGGCCCGAATGCCTGCCTCGCCGTCAACCCGAAGCTGGTTTACGGCCGGATGACAGGCTGGGGCCAGGATGGCCCGCTCGCCCGCACCGCCGGTCACGACATGAACTATATCGGCGTGTCCGGTGCGCTCTGGTACGGCTCCTTGCCAGGAGAGGTGCCTATGTCGCCGCCGACGCTGGTCGGCGACATAGGCGGCGGCGCGCTCTATCTGGTGATCGGCATGCTCGCCGCCATCATGAACGCGCGCGCCGGTGGCAAAGGCAGCGTCGTCGACGCGGCGATCGTCGACGGCTCGGCCCACATGATGAACCTGTTGATGTCGCTTGCCCCATCCGGCGCGCTCGCCGCCGAGCGCGGCCAAAGCCTCCTCGACGGGCCGCATTGGTGCCGCGTCTACCGCACCGCGGATGGCGGCTTCATCAGCGTCCAGTGCATCGAGCCGAAATTCTATGCGCTGTTCCTCGACCGGCTTGGCCTCGCCGCCGATCCGGAATTCGCCAACCAATTCGACCGCG
This sequence comes from Mesorhizobium sp. B1-1-7, assembly GCF_006442705.1. Taxonomy (NCBI): domain Bacteria; kingdom Pseudomonadati; phylum Pseudomonadota; class Alphaproteobacteria; order Hyphomicrobiales; family Phyllobacteriaceae; genus Mesorhizobium; species Mesorhizobium sp. B1-1-7. The sequence continues at coordinate 106,764 of NZ_VFWQ01000017.1, forward strand.
ATCTCTGGCCGGAGCTCGGCAACCGGCTGGCGGCGATCTTTGCAGAGAAATCTCGCGGCGAATGGGTCAAGCTGTTCGAAGGGTCGGACGCCTGCGTCGGGCCGGTACTTGGCCCGTGGGAGGCAGCACTGCATCCGCACATGGCCGCCCGCGGTACATGGCTGACGGTGGACGGTGCTCTTCAAGCGGCGGCGGCCCCGCGTTTTTCGGCAAGGGCGCGTTGCTCGCCTGCCGGAAGCCCGGCGCGTGGCGAACACGATGCGGAAATCCGTGCTTGCCTAGCCGAATCGTGACGTAGGAGGAGCTCCATGGCGGTTCGGCCGATCATAACGTTCCCCAATCCCCTCCTCCGCGCGGTGGCGGAACTATTCGACAGCGACTTGCACAGTTTGGCCGACGACCTCATCGATACCATGCACGCGGCGCCCGGGATCGGCATCACCGGCCCGCATATCGGCATTTTGAGACGCCTGGTGGTGATCCAGCTGCCTTCCGCCGCAAAGCCGGCGCTCTACGTCAATTCATCTGTTATCCAGGCCTCGACCGAAATGATCCGTCATGCGGAAGGCAGCGTTTCGATGCCCGGCGTCACCGAGGATATCGAGCGACACGCGCGCATAATCGTTCGCTATCAGGATCTGGATGGCAATGAGCAGTTCGAGAACGCCGATGGTCTGCTGGCGGTTTGTCACCAGCATGAGATCGATCAGCTCGACGGGCTCTTCTGGACGCACAGGCTGACGCGCCTGAAGCGCGATCGGCTGGTCAAGCGCTATGGCAAACTCATGCGAGCCTCGTAGACGCCACGGAAAATCGTAAAGAACGGGCCTTGGTCCGGCAAAATTGTGCCGTGCTGATTGCGTGGCAGCCGGAAGCTCTTGAATGCGGCCCTTCATTCTCGTATACGAGTATACGAGAATGAAGGCATTGATGGAGGGATCACGATGGCCATCGTCAGGGATTTCGGCAAGGCGCCGGTGGACGCCCTGGTCATCGGCGGCGGCATTGCCGGCTGCACGCTTGCCTATGAACTGGCCCGCCGGGGCCTCAAGGCGACCATCATCGAGCAGAGCATGATCGCGGCGGAATCCTCGGGGCGGAACACCGGCACCCTGCTCAGCGGCCCGCAGAGAGAAGTGGTCGAACTGTTGGACGCCAGCGTCGCGATCTATGCCGAGCTTGCCGACGGACCCGTTCCCTTCGAATTCGCGGCAATCGCGCATCTGCTGATCTCCGACGATGAGGCGAGTTTCGAAGCCGCTGCCGCGGTGGCGGACCGCTACCGGGCGGCGGGCGTACCGATGGAAAAGATCATGGGCAAGGATCTGGCGCGCGACCATCCGCGCATCGGCTTCAAGGTGGCCGGCGGCTACAGCGTCGGCCGCGCATGGACGCTGGAGCCGATGGGAGCGACACACGCCTTCGCCCATGCCGCCCGCGAGGCCGGAGCGACGATCCGGACAGGCCTGCGCGTCGCCCAGATCTTCTCCAGGGGCGGCAAGGTGCAGGGCGTGCTGACCGACCAGGGCATCGTTCCCGCCGATCTCGTCTTCATCGCCAACGGACTGTGGATGTCGGACCTTCTGCGGCGCACCGTGGGCGATGGACCGCTGCCCGGCCTGCCCCTAACCGCCGGACGCGGCTGGCTGATCCAACTGGGCAAGCTCGACTTCGAATTGCCCTGGATCGTCGAGGAACTGACCTGGCCGGATCAGGAGGAACTCGGCCGGCGCATGAGGCTCGATGGCCTCGCCGATGTCGCCGCCCAGCGCGACGACCAACCGGCCGTCGAGGCCATCTGCCTCAACCCGATGCGCGGCGGCGATGCCAGGCTCGGCGCCTCCGTCCAGCCCGCCTTTCGCGACCTCGTCCGCAACACCGACATGGCAAGCCGTATCGCCGGCCGCACGCTGCGCATGTTGCCCGGTCTCGGCTCTCCGCAGGTCAAGAACGTCTATCCCGGAAACAGACCGATGCTGTCCGACGGCCTGCCGGTCGCTGGCCGGACCGCTGTCGAGGGGCTGTTCGTGCATGGCGGCATGGGCTCGATCGGCATGCATGCCGCACCCGCCACCGCGCGCTGGCTGGTCGACGCGGCGCTGTCGGGCGATGGCAATCCAGCGCAGGAATGGCTGTGCCCGGACCGTTTTCCGGGATGGGGAACGGCCTGAGGCAGCACCAAGCAGGATCAGCGAATGCGCAACCCCTGCGCGTCGAAGATGCGGGTGCGGCTGGGCAGGAAGCGCAGCGTGATCGTCTCGCCGAAACGCGGCTGGTCCTCGCGCCGTTCGGCGACCACCGTTTCGCCGCTGGGCAGCGCGCCGTGCACGTAGGAGGTCGATCCCAGGCGTTCGGTGACATCGACGGCCAGCGCAAGCTCGACGCCCTGCTTTTCATCGAGATGTTCCGGCCTGATGCCCAGGGTAACGTCTTGGCCACTGCCAAGCCGCGTCGTGAGATGAGAGATATCGACCCTGGCATCGCCGACAAGCATGGCTTTCCCGTCCTCGGCCACCTTCGCATTGAGGAAGTTCATGCGCGGCGAGCCGATGAAGCCGGCGACGAAGGCGTTGTCGGGATCGTCGTAGAGCGACAGCGGCGTGCCGATCTGCTCAATCTTGCCGGCTTTCAGCACGACGATCTTGTCGGCCAGCGTCAGCGCTTCGGTCTGGTCGTGCGTCACATAGACCATGGTGCGGCGGATCGACTGGTGCAGGCGCTTGATCTCGGCGCGCAGTTCCGTGCGCAGCGCCGCGTCGAGATTGGAGAGCGGCTCGTCGAACAGGAACAGCCTGGGATCGCGCACCAGTGCCCGGCCGATGGCGACGCGCTGGCGCTGGCCGCCGGACAACTCACGTGGCTTGCGACCCAGCAAGGGTTCGATCTGCAGCAGCTTCGCCACCGCATCGACCTTCTCGCCTGACGTCTTGCGGTCTAGTCCGCGCATCTTCAGCGGAAAGGCAATGTTCTCGGCCACCGACATGGTCGGATAGAGCGCGTAGGACTGAAACACCATCGCCACGTCGCGCTCTCGCGCGGGAAGATTGGTGACGTTGCGGTCGCCGATGACGATGGTGCCGGAATCGATCGGGTTGAGCCCGGCAATCGCATGCAGCAGCGTCGACTTCCCGCAGCCCGAAGGCCCGAGCAGCACGACGAAGGAGCCTTCCTCGACTTCGACCGAGACATCGTCCAGCACGTTGACCGCACCGTAGGATTTCGACACCGACCGTATAGACAAATTCGCCATCGTTTCCCCCTCAGCCCTTCACGCTGCCCAGCGTCATGCCGCGCACGATCTGCCCCTGCACCAGAACGCCAAGCACGATCATCGGCAGCATGATGAGCGTGGCGGCGGCGGTCAGCGCGCCCCACTGGATGCCCTGGAAGGTCAGGAACGAGGTGATGGAGACCGGCAGGGTCTGCGTGTCGCGGCCGGTCAGCACCAGGGCGACGAAGAACTCGTTCCAGGTGAACAGCACACAGAGAATCAGCGTCGCGACGATGCCGCCGCGCGCCGCTGGCAGGTAGACATGCCAGAACACGCTGAACTCACGCGCGCCGTCGACGCGGGCCGCATCGCGCAGCTCCTTCGGGATGTCGTCGAAGAAGGTGATCAGCAGCGAGATGGCGAACGGCACATTGACGAAGGCATAGGCCGCAATCAGCAGCCAGTGCTGGTTGAGCGCGCCGATTCGGGTCGCCAGGTAATACATCGGAATGACGAACAGCAGCGCCGGCGCGATGCGCAGGCTGAGGATGAACTTTTCCTTGGAGCGGCGCAGGTCGCCCGGCTGCTGCGCCAACCCGTAGGCGGCGACCGAGCCGATGGCCACCGCCAGCGCGCTGGACAGGATGGAAATGATGAAGGAGTTGGCAAAGGCGCTGAGGAAGCCGCGATTGGCGAACACCGTGCGGTAGTTGTCGAGCGTCGGGCTGAACAGCCAGACCGGCGGAATGGCGAAGGCGTCGCGCGTCGTCTTGAACGAAGTCACCACCACCCAGTAGAGCGGGAACAGCACCGCCAGCAAAAGCATGAGCAGCCCGACATAGAAAACCGTACGCCGGCCCATCAGCGCTCTCCCGCTTTCGGAAACAGCACGCTGTACATGGTCAGGAGCGCGACATTGGTGAAGATGGTCAGGATGACGGCGATGGCGAGCGCGTAGGAAATGTCGAAATTGGTGAAGGCGACGATGTAGCCGTAATAGTTCAGCGTCTCGGTCGAAAGCGCCGGCCCGCCGCGCGTCATGATGTAGAACAGGTCGAAGGCCTTGATGCTGTCGATCGCCCGGATCAGCGCGACGATGGCGAGCGCCCGGCGCAGCATCGGCAGCAGCACATACCAGGTCACCTGCCATTCGCGCGCGCCGTCGACGCGGGCGGCATTGAGCGGATCGGTGGGTGCCGATTCTAGTGCCGCCATCACCAAGAGGATGACGAAGGGCGTCCACTGCCAGATGTCGGCGATCAGAACCGAAAACAGCGCCCGTTGAGGACTGCCCAGCCAGTCGACCTGGGATATGCCGGCCAGTGACAGAAGATAGTTCGCCATACCGGTGGCGGGATCGAACAGGAAGCGCCAGGTCAGCCCGACGACCACCGGCGTCATGATGATCGGCACCAGAAGCAGCGTCCTCACCAGCCGTTTCATGGCGAAGTCGCGGTCGAGGAAAAGCACGACGGCAAGCCCGAGCGCGATCTCGATCACCGTCGCCAGTGTCGTGAACAGCACCGTGCGCCACAGCGCCGCCATGGCGCGCGGATCGCCGAAGAAGCGCAGGTAATTGTCGAGGCCGACGAACTTTTCCCGTCCGGCGCGCATCAGCGACAGATCGTGCAAAGAAATCCAGATCACGAACAGCGTCAGCGCGACCGAAGCCACGGTCAGGCAGACGATGATCGGCTGGAAGAAATGCCTGGTCGGATCCGATGCTGCTGTCGCCACGGTCTCAATCCACTCGTTGAGGATTTCGCCCTGCCGCGCACAGGGAGCGCACGCGGCAGGGCACGCCTTACCCGCTTATCGGGCGAGCGCGGCGTTGTTGGCCTCGTCCGCCTCCTTCAAGGCATCGACGGCACTGGCCGTGCCGGCAAGCGCCTTGGAGACAGCGATGCCGGTGTTGTTGATGATCTCGTTGGCCTGCTCGACCGTCGGCAGGTATTGCGGATTGCCGGCATTGATGGCGGCGATCATGCCGTCCTTGAAGGCGCCGTAGCGCTTGCCGAATGCCTCGCCGTTCAGCACCGAAAGCGAGGTCACCCCGGAATTCGGATCGGTTTCGATCGCCTTCAGCTGCTGCTCCTTGGCGGTCGCCCAGGCGGCGAACAAAGCCGCCGCTTCCTGGTTCTTCGATTCGGCCGAGACATACATCGAGTGCACGGCGAGCGAGGACGAGCCGCCCTTGGGAGAGGAGGATTTCATCGGCACCGGCACATAGCCGACCTTGCCGACGACCGTGGAGACGGTGGGATCCTCGTTGTAGGCGCCGTTGACGGTGGCATCGAGGGTGATCGCCGCCTTGCCTTGCTGGAACAGCAGTCGGTTTTCTTCCCAGCCGAAATTGGCGACACCAACCGGACCGTAATCCTTCAGCACCTTGGTGAAGGCTTCAAGTGCGGCGGCACCCTCCGGCGTCGCCAGCGCCGACTTGCCGCCGGCGTCGAGGAACGAGCCGCCAAAACCCCACAGATAGGCGGCCCAGACATAGACGCCCTGGATGCCTTGCTGGCCGCGCATGGTGATGCCGGCGATCTGCTTGTTGGTTTTTTCGGAGATCGTCTTGGCAGCATTCTCGATGTCCTCGAACGTCTTCGGCGCCGCAAGTCCGTACTGTTCGAACAGATCCTTGCGGTACATGACAAAGGTGCTCTCGCCGTAGACCGGCAGCCCGTAGACCTTGCCGTCGACCACGTTGGTGTTGAAATAGCCGGGCACGAAATCGGCCCTGTCGAAATTCTCCTTGTGCTTGGCCAGGAAATCGTCGAGCGGCACGACATAGCCCGACTTCACGAAACCCGGCAGGTAGATGATGTTGTTCTGGACGACGTCATAGCGGCCGGACTTGGAGGAGAATTCCAGCAATTCCTTGGCCGTGATGTCTTGCTCGGGTACGATTTCAAGCGCCACGTCGATGCCGGTCACCTGCTTGAATTCCGGCAACAGCCTCTGGATGGCGTCGGTCGTCGGATGGCCTTCGAGCAGCACCGACAGTTGCACCCCGTCGAACGGCTTGTCCTGCGCGAAAGCCGGCAGGGCCGTGGCAAGCGCGGCCGCGGCCACGCCAAGCATCAACACATTGCGTCTGTTAAACATTTCTCGTCTCCCATTGTTGGGCCACGCTGGCCTCGTTTCAAATTCTCTGTGTCTGTTCGAGCATCACGCCTGGCCGAGACGCACGATTTCGCCGCTCTGCGCTGACTGCATCATCGCGAGGGTGAGTTCGAGCGAACGAAGGGCATCGCGGCCGCTGGCGATCGGCATGTCGGCCCCGTCCAGCCAGGCAAGCAGGCCGCCGAGTTGGCGCGCCAGGTCGCCGTCGAGACGGCCGTTGACGACAGGCCAATGCTGGGTGTCGATCTCGCGCGATGTTTCGTTGCTGGCGTAGTAGAGGCCGCTGTCGCCGCACTGGACCTCGAACGAGCCTTCGGTGCCGATCAGCTCCATGCGGGCATCGATCATGTGGCGCGCGCCGGCCGGCAGCGACCAGGCGCTTTCGAAGTTCACCACCGTGCCGCCGGAGAAGCGCACGATCGCGGCCAGGCTGTCCTGCGTGCCCGAGGCGCCGAGCAGAATGTCGGTCTGCTGGGCATAGACCGAAACCGGGTGCTGCCCGTCGAGCATCCACAGCACCATGTCGACGTCGTGCACGGTGACATGCAGCGCCAGCGGCAGCTTGCCGCCATAGCGCTTGGGGCCTTCGGTGCGGGCGCTGTTGCGCCGGGCGTAGATGTGGATCGGCTCGCCGATTTTGCCCGAAGTCATCAATTCCTTGGCCGCCGCATAGCGCGGATCGAAGCGCAGGAGGTAGCCGATGCCGAGTTTGACCTTGGCCGCCTCGCAGGCAGCGATGATGGCTTTGGCATCCTCGATGGTGGAAGAGATCGGCTTCTCGACGAAGATGTTGATGCCGGCCTTGGCCACGGCAACCGCCGGCGCCAGATGCAGGTTGTCGGGCGTGCAGATCGAGACGAGGTCGAGATCGCGTTCGCCCGTCAGCAGCGCCTCATGGCTGGGGTAGACCTTGCAGCCCGGCGCCTTGGCGGCTACAGCGCCGGCCAGTTCCAGGTTGGGATCGACGATCGCCGCCAGTTCGCAGCCGACCATGCCAGCGAAGATGGCGGCGTGCATGGAGCCCATGAAGCCCGCACCGATAACGGCGACGCGGTGGCGCTTGATCATGACTTGTTCCTCTTCAATTGCGGGTCGGCGCTCCACGACGCGACCTTATCGACAAAGCCGCGGGTTATGGCGTCGGGCCGTGTGATGGCACCGCCGACGACGATGAAGCGTGCGCCGAGCTCGAAGCAGCGGACCGCCTCCTGCGGTGTCCAGATGCGGCCCTCGGCGACGAACGGCAGGCCGGCGCCGGCAAGCTGCCCCATCAGCTGGAAATCCGGCCCGCGCTGCTGGTTGGAATAAGGCGTGTAGCCGGCCATGGTGGTGCTGATCAGCGAGGCGCCGGCATCGATGGCGCGCTTGCCCTCGTCGAGCGTGCTGACGTCGCCCATCGACAGGCGCCCCTTGGCAGCAATCGCACCGAACATCGCCTCAAGATCCGTCGGGCGCGGCCGGTTGGTGGCGTCGAGAGCGACGATGTCGGCCCCGGCGTCGATAATCGACGCCACGTTGGCGAGCGTCGGCGTGATGTAGATTTCGGTGTCGGCACGGCGGGCCTTGATCAGCCCGATGATGGGAACGCCGGTGCGCCGGCGGACCGCCTCTATGTTGGCGACGCCCTCGATGCGCACACCGGCCGCGCCGCCAAGGATGACCGACCGGGCAATGGCGGCAATGTGCTCAGGGGCGTCGAGCGGCATGCGGGATTCAGCCTGGCACGAGACGACCAGCATTCCATCGAGCTGAGCAAGTAGATCGCCTTGCACCTGGGGTTTCTCCTTCGAGCGTTACCCCTGCAATCAAGCGTGGATGAAACTTTTTGTCAAGAAATTATTTTAGATGAAAATTTCCTTCAAAAAGTAGTGCGGCCCCCAACAGACCGGCATCGGCGCCCGCCTGCGCTGCGACGATGCGGCGTTGGAAGACGGCAGGCAACAGCCGGGAGCGCGCCTCCAGGGCGGCAATGAACCCATCCGCCAGCCCGACGCCGCCGCCGACCGCGAAGCAGTCGACATCGACGGCCGCCGTCAGATCGGCGAAGCCGTCGACCAGCGCGTCGACAGCGGAGGCGATCACCTCGGCGGCGATCGCATTGCCTTGCCTGGCGGCCGCGAACAGGTCAGGCGCGCCAACCGGGCGGCCGAGCCGCTCACTGCCGCGACGGGCGAGTGCTGTGCCAGACGCGATCGTCTCCAGGCAGCCGCGCCGGCCGCACCCGCAAATCGCGCCGCCGGGATCGGCCATCATGTGCCCGGAATGGCCGGCAAGTCCCGTCGCGCCGGTCTGCAGGCGGCCGTCGATCACCAGGCCGCAACCGATGCCGGTGGAGACGGTGAAGAACGCGAAGTTGCGGAAGCCACGACCGGCGCCGAGCGAGAACTCGGCCCAGGCCGCAGCCTGGGCATCGTTGACGACGAGCGGCGGCACGCCGAGCGCCTTTTCGAGCGCTCGGGCCAGCGGGTAGCCGTTCTCGATCGGCAGTGTCTGCGGGTTGAGCGCGGTCAGAGCACCGTCACGAACGATTCCGGTGGTGGCGACGGCGATGGCGTCGAAAGCGTGCCTGGGCGCAAGACCGGCGATCGCCGCGACCAGATCGTCGCCCCTGCCCGTCCTCGGCGTTGCCGTCTGACGCCTGTCCAGCAACCGCCCGCCGCGCACTTCGGCGGCGGCGATCTTGGTCCCGCCGATGTCGACGGCGAAGACCGCGCGATCAGAAGCTGCGGTCACTCACGACCTCCGCCGTGCGCCCGAGCAGCGCGAGCCGCGCCGGATCCTGCCGCATCATCTCGGCCGCCAGCGCATCGACGATCAAAAGCTGGCTGATCTTCGACGGGAAGGCGCCGCCCGTCAGCGGCGTTTCCGGCCAGGACGCGATCAGGGCGAGATCGCAGGCGGCGACCAGCGGGCTTTTGGAGCGGTTGGATATGCCGATGACGAAGGCACCTTGCGATCGGGCAAGCTCGGCGATCCGCACCGCGTCTATGGTCGAACCCGAACTCGATATCACCACCTGCACGGTGCCCTTCTGCGTGGTTCCCGCCGCCATGACCGCCAGATGAGCGTCGCCAAGCGCGCGGCTGAGCTTGCCGATACGGGTCATCTTGTAGGCGAGGTATTGCGCCGTGATGGCGGAAGCGGCGATGCCGAAGCAGTCGATCGCCGTCGCCGCCAGCAGCTGCCGCGCAGCCTTGGCAATGTCTTCCCTGACAATCAGCTGCTCGGTTTCGCGCAGCGAGATGATGGCGGTTTCCACCAGCCGCTGGATGTCATCGGTCGGCAAGCCGATGTCCCGCGCCCGCTCGTCGGTGGCCAGTTCCTTGGCCAGCGCCAGCTTGAAGTCCTGGAAGCCAGCAAAACCCTGGTCGCGGCAGAAGCGCATGACGCTGGCCTCCGACGAGGCGGACGCCTCGGCAAGCTCGGTGATGCTCTGGCGCAAGGTGGCGTCCGGCTGCGCCAGCACTGTTTCGGCGACGCGCGCCAGCGCCGGCGTCATGTCTCCAGCCGCCGCCCTCAGCGAGGCGATAAGCGCGTATGTCATGAAAGGTCCTTGTTGCTAGAAATGTTCCGCCACCCAGGGCGGCGGGCCGGCAAACAGCTGATCACACAGACGTATGGCAGTCGCATCGCCCACCACCTGGCCATACTGCGCCAGTTTCGAGGCGCTGCGAAAGCCCGTGAATATCTGCACGAATGCCGAGGCCTGCAGGGCAACGGTCTGATAACCGGCGGTCGCCTCGCGAACCTCGACGGCACCACCCCTGATCTCGATCTCCAGCGCCGTGTCCGCCGGCACGATGCGCAGTGCCAGCCTGATGTCGTCGGCACGGTAACCGCGCTGGCGGAGCGCCGCGGCCGGATCGAGCACCCGCAACAGCCATTCCTCCTGATGGGCGAGCCGCCAGCCCTTGTCAGGCATCGCCGCCACCAGATCGTCCTGCGGGCCGCCATGCCAGCGCACGATCGGATAGACCGAGCGGAACCTGGCCAGGAACGACAGCAGTCCTTGCGCGGCGTCAGGGGAAGCGGCGTGCCAGTCACGGACATCGAGACGGGCCTCGTCGCCCATATCGAGGATCAGATAGGCCGCATCGCCTTCCGCCAGATAGGCGGCGAGCGCGTCGGTCGGCTCTCGCCACAGTTCGTTCCAATGCGCCGGCCCACGGCTGAGCAGCCCGGCCTCGCGGCCCGCCTTGACGGCATAGGCGGCGGCAAGGCGCGGATCGTCCAACTCGACGCGCTCGAAGGCGAGCCGACTCACCGCCGGCAGGCTGGCCGTCTCGGCTTCATAGACGATCTCATGGCCGGCGAGCTCGAAGCCGCTCTTGCGGTAGACCGGCCGCGTCGAGGCAAACAGCGTGGCGACAACGGCGCCTTTGCCTTGCGCCTCCGCGCATAACGCGTCGACGAAAGGCACCGCCAGCCCCCGGCCGCGACGTTCCGGCGCGATTGCCACATGCGCGATGTTGGCCGCCGGCACCGGTTTGCCGTGGAAGACATGCGCCGTATCGAGCAGCGCCGCGCAGGCATGCGGACGCCCACCCTCGCCCCGCAGCAGCCTGAGCGCGCCAAGGCCGACATTGGCGATGTATTCATCGGACCGCGCCTTGCCGAAGCCGAAGGCCCAGCTCAACAAGCGCGCGACTTCAGGCGCATCCTTGGCCGTTGCTGCTTCGACGGTCACAGGTTTGGAGTTTTTTTTCATATTTGTCTCATAGTTGGCGATTTTCATCATACCTTGAAATCGCCAATGCGCAATGGCCGACAGCCATGCCCACGAAACGGCCGCGGAATTGAGCGGCCGGCCATGGGTCCTGGGATGGGTGTTTTATCGTTCAGACGACGTCATGCCGGCCGCGTGTCGGCACCGGTAACCGGGGCGGCGTTCGCGACGTCCTCGCCGGATTCCCGGCGAGGGCCGTTCATTTCCCGCAATGGTGATCGTTGATCTTGTTCGTCGCATTCGCGTCCGGCCCCACCCGGTGATAGGAACATGCGCCGGCGGCGGTGGTGAACAACTGCTGGTCATAATAGCGCGGGCCGCCGAACAGGAAGTCGATGAGATCGTCTTCGGCGGGAACGTAGCGTTCCCGTTCAACCTGATAATGGCGATGCCTGGCGCCGGCCAATGCTGATGGGGACATGCCGCAAGCCATTGCCAGGGCAAGAGCGCAGATCGCAAACCGTTTCGTCGTCATCGGCAACACCCCTCCTGGCCGTTCCGATTCCATCTTACATCCAAAATCGCCACCGCCACAAAAGTTCCGTGCTGGCGGTTTGCCTCGCCGCGATTTGCCGGCCAGGGACCGAACCGCACGGCGCATCAGAAGATCGAAACTGCCCCGGCCTGTTAGGCGACGGGTCCCCGATAGTGTCGCTAAAGCCGGGCTTTGGTGCTGCGGGGCGTGGCAAGCAGCAGGCTCGTCTCGCTGCCGGTAATGCCGGGAACGAGCCGGATGCGTCGCAGGATCGCATCGAAATCGGTAAGGGTGGCCGTATTGAGTTCGACCACAAGGTCCCAGCGACCGTTGGTGGTATGAATGGTCGCGACCTCCGCAAAGCCGCCAAGTGCACGGATGACGCGATCGGCGGCATGGCCTTCGATCTCGATCATCATGATGCCCCTGACCGCCGAGCTGATCGCTTCGGCCCGCAGGATCACGGTGTAGCCGATGATCTGTCCCGACTGTTCGAGCCGCTCCATCCGCGCCCTTGCCGTGGCGCGGGAAACGCCGAGATCGCTTGCCAGGTCTGAGATGCTCCGCCGCGCGCTATGGCGCAGCAACGTGATCAGCTTTTGGTCGAGTGAATCCATTTTTGTCCAATATGGCAGTCTGATTGATCAGAACGATAAGTCTTTTCGGTGATTTTGCCAATCAGGCCTATTCATTCTGCCGGCCGCGTGGGTTTCAACTGTTCTCAGCTTCATTGAGGAGAATGGTCGAGTGGATTGCAAGATCTTGGGTGCGCCGGTGCAGGACGGTGCCGGCCGCATGGGCTGTGAGATGGGGCCGAGCGCCTTGCGGACCGCCGGGCTTGCCGGAGCGCTCAGGGAGCTTGGCCATCAGGTTGCGGACCTTGGCACGATCCTGCCAGCAACCGTGCGGCCGCTCGCCCATGGCAATCTGGCGCTGAAGGCGCTGCCGGAGATTTCGGCCTGGACGGCCGGTATCGCCGAGGCCGCCTATGACGTCAGCGCCGACGCCATGCCGATCTTTCTCGGCGGCGACCATTCGATCTCGGCAGGAACCGTTTCCGGTCTCGCTCGTCGCGCCGCCGAAGCCGGCCGGCCACTGTTCGTGCTGTGGCTCGACGCGCATCCCGATTTCCATACGCTGGACACCACGGCCAGCGGCAATCTGCATGGTGTTCCGCTTGCCTACGCCAGCGGCCAGCCTGGTTTCGGCGGCTATTTTCCGGACCTGCCGGCAGCGGTCGATCCCAAGCGGATCTGCGCCATGGGCCTGCGCAGCGTCGACCCGGCCGAACGCGAAGCGCTCAACCGGGCAGGCGTGACCGTGCACGACATGCGGGCCATCGACGAACACGGCATCGCGCCGCTGCTGCGCGCTTTCCTGGCGCGTGTGGCGGCGCAAGACGGGCTGCTGCATGTCAGCCTCGATGTCGACTTCCTCGATCCCTCGATCGCGCCTGCGGTCGGCACCACGGTTCCCGGCGGCGCGACCTTGCGCGAGGCGCATCTGGTGATGGAGATGCTGTCCGACAGCGGCCTCGTCTCCAGCCTGGATCTGGTCGAACTGAACCCCTTCCTGGACGAACGCGGCCGCACCGCGACGCTGATGGTCGACCTCACGGCAAGCCTGATGGGCCGCCGCATCATGGATCGCCCCACCCTCAGCCATTCCGGGAGTTTCTGATCATGACCACCGCAAAGCTGAACATCGTCCCCTTCGTCAGCGTCGACCGCATGATGAAACTGGTGAATGCCATCGGTGTCGAGCGCTTTCTGACCGAGCTCGCCGGCTACATCGAGGAGGACTTCCGCCGCTGGGACCTGTTCGACAAGACGCCGCGCATCGCCTCGCACAGCCATGACGGCGTCATCGAGCTGATGCCGACGAGCGACGGACGCCTCTATGGCTTCAAATATGTCAACGGCCATCCGAAGAACATGCGCCAGGGTCTGCAGACGGTCACCGCCTTCGGCGTGCTCGCCGATGTCGGCAGCGGCTATCCGATGCTGCTCACCGAGATGACCATCCTGACCGCACTGCGCACCGCCGCCACATCCGCCGTCGCGGCCAAGTATCTTGCGCCGCACGGCACCCGCACCATGGCCATCATCGGCAACGGCGCCCAGTCGGAATTCCAGGCGATCGCCTTCAAGGCGCTGACTGGCATCGACCGGCTGAGGCTCTACGACATCGACCGGCCGGCTTCGCTGAAATGCGCGAAGAACCTTGCCGGCATGGGGTTCGATATCACCATCTGCGAGACCGGGCAGGAAGCGGTTGAAGGTGCCGGCATCATCACGACGGTTACCGCCGACAAGCAGTGCGCCACCATTCTCACCGACAACATGGTCGGCTCCGGCGTCCACATCAACGCGGTCGGCGGCGACTGCCCCGGCAAGACGGAACTGCACAGGGACATCCTGCTGCGCTCCGAGATTTTCGTCGAATTCCCGCCGCAGACGCGTATCGAGGGCGAAATACAGCAGCTTGATCCCGACCATCCGGTGACCGAGCTCTGGCAGGTGATCGCCGCCAGGACCCAAGGCCGCCGCGATGCCAAGCAGATCACGCTGTTCGATTCGGTCGGCTTCGCAATCGAGGATTTTTCGGCGCTGCGCTATGTGCGCGACCAGCTGCAGGCGACCGGCCTCTACGAGGAGCTTGACCTGCTCGCCGACCCCGACGAACCGCGCGACCTGTTCGGCATGCTGCTGAGGGCGGCGATGCAGCCGGCGGCCTGAGGGCAGACACCCCAAGATCGTCGGGTTGCAAACGCCGAGGTGTTTGAAGGAATGATACGTCAGCCATAAACCTTTTCGTCCGTTATGCGTTGCTTCTTCTCCAAGCTAGCCAAGGAGACGATGATGCAGGTGAAGTCGGAAATAGCCGGCGAAGCGGCAAAGCAGCGCCATATCCAACGTGGCATCGATGCCAAGGACAAGTCGAAAGGCAATGGCAAGCAGCAAGGGGCCATGCAGGCTGGCGCCCGCGAATATCCCGAGCCGCCCTTCCCCGAACAGCACCAGCCGAAACCGGGACATGAATGGGCGATAGAGCCGGCGCCGCTGTACGATGCGCCGTACTATCTCGGATCGAAAAAACTCGACGGCAAAGTAGCACTCATCACGGGCGGCGATTCCGGCATCGGCCGTTCGGTGGCGGTGTTGTTCGCCCGCGAGGGCGCCGACGTCGCGATCGTCTATCTGGCCGAGGACAAGGATGCAGAAGAGACCAAATCCGCAGTGGAGAAGGAAGGCGGACGCTGCGTTCTGGTCAAGGCCGACGTCAGCGATCGCGATCACTGCCGCAACGCGGTGGCCCAGATCGTGAAGGAATTTGGCCGCATCGACGTGCTGGTCAACAATGCAGCTTTCCAAATCCACTCCAGCGATTTCGGCGAGCTGACCGAGGAACATTTCGACACGACACTAAAGACAAATCTCTATGGCTATTTTCATATGGCACAGGAAGCCGTGCCGCACATGAAGCCCGGTTCGGCGATCATCACCGGATCGGTAACCGGCATCGACGGCTCAAAGCAGCTGGTCGACTATTCGATGACCAAGGGCGGCATCCATGCCTTCACACGGGCTCTCTCGGGCAATCTCATCGGCAAGGGCATAAGGGTGAACGCGGTAGCACCGGGTCCGGTGTGGACGCCGCTTAATCCCTCGGACAAAGAGGCGGAAGATGTCTCCAAATTCGGCGCGGACACGCCAATGAAACGACCCGCGCAACCGGAAGAACTCGCGCCGGCCTATGTCTTTCTCGCTTCGCCGCAATGCTCCAGCTACATCACCGGCGAGATTTTGCCGGTGGTCGGAGGTTACTGAGGCTGGTTGAAGCGAAACGTATGAGCCAGGAGCAGGATGAATGGCCCGTCTGCTTCTCACAGTGGCGCTAGCTTATGTGGCGTACCGCATCTACGCGGAAACCACGGCAGCCCGACATGTGCCGCGGGATGAACGCGAGGCATTGCGCAAGCAATCGGCGGCCCTGGGTGTCGACCCGTCCCGCTGAGATTGCTCAACTGTCGGCTGGCCGGCGCATCTGCCGGCCAGTCGACAGGAGCAGTCTTATTCCGCCGCCTGCAAGTTGATCTTGCTTTCCGCCATTTCGGTGAGCTTGCGGTCGGTCGCCTGTTCTTCCTTGAGGTTCTTGGCCAGCACGTTGGCGCAGTCAGTGCGGCCGAGTTGCTTTGCCCAGGCGATGAGCGTGCCATAGCGTGTCATCTCGTAGTGCTCGACGGCCTGTGCCGAAGCAATCAGCGCCGCATCGAGGACTTCCTTGTCGTCGACGTCACCACTGACATCGTCGGCTTCCTCGAGAATGCCGTCGATAGCCGGGCAGTTGACCTCCTTGGCCTTGACGCCATGCAATTCGAACACTTGTTCGACACGCTCGACATGGCCTCTTGTCTGGTCGAGGTGTTTTTCGAATCCGGCTTTCAACTGCGGATCGGTTGCCTTGTCGATCATCTTCGGCAGCGCTTTCTCAATCTGCTTTTCGGCGTAATAGATGTCGCGCAGCGTGTGCACGAAGAGATCGTCGAGTGTCTTGATGTCCTTCGAAAAGAAGCCCATGGCCTTGCCTTTCATTGTACTCGAGTTGAAATTTCAGTGGCGGGTCACCCGCCACCGATGAAGGCCGGGATCGGGTCCCGGCTTGTCTGGTCAACGTACCGGTACGGGAGGAGTTCCTGATTTTCGGGGGCAAACCGCAACCCCTTTCCGACCGCCTGGGATGCCATCGACGGGGGGCCTGGCGTCGACCACGCGTCCTGAAAGAGCGCAAAAGCCCCAAAGGGAAAGACTGTCGACGGGGAGAGCCGCGCGCAGGTGTTCGACGCCATGCGTCGCAGTGATACGCTCGTCACTGCAGCGGAAGACCGGCGCGAAACGGTATTCGTCAGACGATCAGATGTTCGACCCTGATCGGCAGATCGCGGATACGCTTGCCGGTGGCATGGTAGACCGCACTTGCCACGGCGGCAGCCGTCCCAACATTGCCGAGTTCGCCCAACCCCTTGACGCCGGCAGGATTGACTTCATGGTCGACTTCCGGGACCAGGATCACGTCGACCTGCTTGATGTCGGCGTTGACCGGCACCAGATAGTCCTGCAGGTCGCGGTTGACGTAGCGCGCCGTGCGTTGGTCGATCTCCGTTGCCTCGTGCAGGGCCTGGCCAATGCCCCAGATCATGCCGCCCATCAGCTGGCTGCGCGCGGTACGCGTGTTCATGATCCGACCGGCGGCGAAGGCACCGACGATGCGCGGCACTCTGATTTCATGGGTATGGCGGTTGATGCGCACTTCGACGAATTCGGCGCCGAAGGCATATTTCACCGAATCCTCATCGCCTTCTCCACCGTGGAATTCCGGCTGTCCGGCATAGAGCTTGTTCAATGCCTCCGGTGAGGCGCCCTTGGGTGCAAACTCGGCATATTCCTCGATGGCGCCGACCTGCATGGCCTTGAAGACATCGGCGAGCTTTGCCGATTTGCCGGTTTCGGCGACGATCTTTCCACCGGCCATATCCAGCTTCGCGTTACCCGAGCCGGCCAGGGGACCATCCTTGCCCGCTGCCGCGGTGAACAGCTTCTCGCGAACGGCATCGCAGGCCTTCATGACCGCCGAGCAGACACTGGCCGTCGAGATCGATCCACCCGACACCGGAGCCGGCGGCAGGGCACTGTCGCCCATCTCGACGCTGATCTTGTCCATGCCGACCCCCAGCCTTTCGGCCGCCATCTGTCCGGCGATGGTGCGAACGCCGGTGCCGATTTCATGCGAGCCGCACTGGACCCGAACCTCGCCATCGGCGGTGAGACGAACCCTGGCCGCGCAGGGTGCGGCGGCTGTCGGATAGATCGCCGTCGCGCAACCCATGCCGACCAGCCAGTCGCCGTCGCGCATCGAGCCGGCCTTGGGCTCGCGTTTCGCCCAGCCGAAGGCCTCCGCGGCCTGATCGTAGCACTTGATGAGCGAACGGCTGGAAAATGGCTTGCCGCCGATCGGTTCCTTCTGCGGCTCGTTGATGCGGCGGAACTCGACGGGATCCATGCCGAGCGCAACGGCCATTTCGTCCATGGCATTCTCGAGCGCATAAACGTAAGGCGTCTCCGGCGGCGACCGCATGTATCCAGGCGTATTGCGGTCGGCGTGGACCAATGAAACCTGCGTCAGGACGGAGCCGTAGTCGTACATGCGGGCGGTGGCGGATGTGCCGCCGACGACATAAGGGTCAGGGCGTGACGTCACCTCCCAGCCCTCATGTCCGAACGCCGTGATGCGGCCGTCCTTGCCGGCGCCGATGCGGATTCGATGCCGCGTCTCGGCGCGATAGGTCTGTGTGCCGAAGGCTTGCATGCGGCTGACGACGCAGCGGACGGGGCGGCCGATCCGCTGCGCGGCAATGGCAACGATCGCCGTGCGCGCCGTCATCGGTCCCTTCGAGCCAAAGGCCCCGCCTATATAGGGACTGATGATCCGCACATTGGCCGGATCGAGCTTCAGTTGGCGCGCCAGCTCCATCTTCCAGCCGGTCACGTTCTGGGAGGGCTCGTGTATGGTCAGTTGGTCGCCCTGCCACATGGCCGTGGTCGAAAACAGTTCGATCGGGTTGTGGTGCTGGGTCGGAGTCGAGTATTTCTGGTCGATCTTCACAGCCGCATTTGCCCAGGCGGCGTCAAAGTCGCCGGCCTTGGCATCTTCCTTGAACATCGGGTTTTTGCCTGCCGCAGGCTCCATCTTCGTGCCCTTCGAATCGAAGCTGGCGCTGGGCGGTTCGTCCTCATAGTCGGCGCGGATCAACATCGCTGCTTCCTCGGCCGCCTCGGATGTCTCGGCAACGACCAGAGCGATGATCTGGCCGTCGTGGAAAATCGTCTTGTCGTGCAAAGGCCCGATCGAACTCGCGCCGGTGTTGCCGAACTTCGGCGTCTCGGTCTTGTCCATGTCGCCGTAGGTGACGATGTCCAGCACACCGGGCACCGCACTGGCGTCTTTCGTGTGGAGCGCGGAAACCTTGCCCCGGGCGACGGTGCTGGTGGCAAGGGCGCCATAAGCGACGTTGGCCGTGGCGAGGTCGGCCGGATAGCTTGCCTGTCCGGTGACCTTCAGACGGGCGTCGATACGGACAACCGGATCGCCCTGATTTTCCTTGGGAGCGGGTGCGGCTTGGTTCATGGCTCAGACCTTCATGTCTCGGGTTTCGAGCAGCGCTCGCACCAGCGTGCGCTTGCCGAGCGGTATCTTGAAAGCGTTGTGTTCTCGCGGCCTGGCGTCCGCGAAAGCGACATCGGCGGCCTTCTGCGCCGCGGCTTCATCGAGCACCTTGCCTTGCAGCGCGTTTTCCGCCGCGCTTGCGCGCCACGGCACGGTCGCGACACCGCCGAGTGCGACGCGCGCGCCTCTTACCGTGTCGCCATCCATGTCGAGGGCGACCGCTGCCGATGCCAGCGCGAACGCGTAGGATTCGCGATCGCGTATCTTCAGATAGCGCGACCGGCTGCTCCACGGTGCGAGCGGTACTTCGATGGCGGTGATGAGTTCGTCGGCGGCAAGATCCGTCTCGATGTTGGGCGTGTCGCCCGGCGGCCGATGCAGCTTGGCAAAGGCAAGGGTACGCTTGCCTCGCTCGCCTTCGATATCGACAGAAGCATCGAGCGCTATCAGCGCCTGTGCGAAATCGCCATGGTAGGTGGCAATGCAGGCATCGCTGGTACCGAGAATGGCATGCTGGCGGTTGAACCCCTCCATCGCGGCACAGCCGGAGCCTGGTTCACGCTTGTTGCAGGGCCATGACGCCTCGCGGAAATACTCACAGCGCGTGCGTTGCAGCACATTGCCGGCAAGGCTCGCCATGTTGCGAAGCTGGCCGCTGGCGGCCAGCTTCAGGCTGTCGGCAAGCAGCGGGCAACGGCGCCTGACGTCATTGTTGTCGGCAGCTTCCCCCATCCGGACCAACGCCCCGAAGCGGATGGCGTCATTGCCGATCCTGACCTGCCGCAAGGCCGGCTCGGCAAGCGTGTTGAGGTCGAGCAATCGCTCTGGCCGCGCAACCCCAAGCTTCATGTAGTCGGCCAGGTTGGTGCCGCCGGCAATGAACTGCGCGTCGGCTTCGGTCGGCGGAATATGTCGGGCACCGCGACGGGACGCCATGGTGACCGCTGCGGAGACGCTGCTTGGTCTTTCATAAACGAAGGGGTGCATCCTAGGCCCTCCTGATCTCGTCGCGCGCCTGGACGATCGCCGCAACGATGTTCGGGTAGGCAGCGCAACGGCAGAGATTGCCGCTCATGTATTCGCGAACATCATCTTCCGACCCGGCATGGCCCTCGTCGATGCAGCCAATGGCGGACATGATCTGGCCCGGTGTGCAGTATCCACACTGAAAGGCATCGTGGTCGACAAAGGCCTGCTGCACAGGATGGAGTTCTCCGTCCGTCGAAGCCAGGCCTTCCACCGTGGTGATCTCGCGGCCGTGGTTCATCACGGCGAAGCTCAGGCAGGAGAGCACCCGCTTTCCGTCGACCAGAACGGTGCAGGCGCCGCACTGGCCGTGGTCGCAGCCTTTCTTGGTGCCGGTCAGGCCGACATGATCGCGAAGAGCGTCTAGCAGGCTCGTACGATTGTCGAGGGCGAGGTTGTAGGCCTGTTTGTTGATACGCATGGAAACCGCCGACAGGTCGCGGGGCTTCGCCGGTTTTGCCGACGCCGGCTGGGCTGCTCTTGTCTGGGAGGTCGCGAGCGGCACCGCCGCTGCCGCCGAAACAGAGGCTGTCATGAACATGCGTCTGCTCAGGCCATTGGAAATCTTGGCATCGGACATGGCTGGCTCCTGGCTGGCTGGCTGGGTCTCAAGCGAGCCAAACCACCCGTCCAGCACAAAGTTCCCTCCTCACGTGGCTGTGACTGATTTTCTGTCGTGCCGCATCAGGCCTCATAATGCCGGCTTAAATGTCCCCGGCGCTGGAACTCACCCACCGTCTTTTCGTTCAGGCTTAATCCCATCAGACAGGAGAAACCGTCATGCCACGCGGCGAGAAATCGAAATACACCGACAAGCAGGAGCGCAAGGCCGACCACATAGCCGAAGGCTATGAGAAGCGCGGGGTTTCCGAAAAGGAAGCCGAGCGGCGTGCGTGGGCGACCGTCAACAAGGACGATGGCGGCGGCAAGAAGGAAGGCGGCTCCGGCCGCGGCAAGCATACGGGTAACCCGGCAGCGCATAAGGGCGGCAGGACCGGCGGCAAGGCGTCGGCGTCGCGGTCCGCCGCAAGCCGATCGGAATCGGCGAAGAAGGCTGCGGCAACCCGCAAGCGGAACGCCGAACACCACGCTCATTGAAGGGGGGAGCAGACTGATGTCCGGAGAACAACCATGAAATCACGGCTCGTCAACGAGATCAGTGGCCAACGGACATTTGTGATCGTGCTCGATCCCGGCGAGGAAGCATTCGCGGCGCTTACGGATTTCGCGGCTGACCGGAAGGTCGATGGCGCTTCCCTGACCGCGATCGGCGCTTTCGAAAGAGCCACGGTGGGCTGGTTTGATCCGGATGCAAAAACCTACCGCAGAATCCCGGTCGAGGAACAATGCGAAGTGTTGAGCGCGATCGGCGATGTTGCGCTTGGCGACGATGGCAAGCCCAGCCTACACGTTCATGCGGTGCTCGGATTGAGCGACGGCACCACCCGTGGTGGACATTTGCTTGACGCCATCGTTCGGCCAACGCTTGAAGTCACGTTGGTGGAGGCACCCGGCCATCTGCGCCGCAGCAAGCGCCCCGGACTGGGCGTTGCCTTGATCGATCTGGATGCTTGAGCCTCAAACCCGATTTCAAATCCAGCTGGAGAGAAGCGTCTCCATCTCGATCGTCTCGACCTGCTGCGCGAAGCGTTGGTGATAGACGGTCAGCAGCGCGTCATGGGTTGCGTCTGAAGAACTGCATAGCGCGTCCGTGACGAGAACGACGCGATAGCCGAAATCGATGGCCCCCAAAACAGTGGCCAGAACGCATACATCTGTTTCGCCACCCGTGATAACCAGCGTGTCGATCTCACGCTCCACCAGAAGGGCCCTGAGGCGCCCTTCGAACCAGGGCGAGTAGATGTGCTTGTCGATGATTGTCGCCGGCGGGCAATAACCGGCCAGTGTCGGCAACAGTTCGACCATTTCGGGCCCGATGGACTCGATCGTCATCGAAGCCCAGCGCTCGTAATAGCGCCTCCAGGTACCGACGCCCTGCCCCGGCTTCCGGGCTGGCAGGAACCGCGTAAAGACCGTCTGTGGCGCGCGTCTTTCGACCAGCCTCTCGATCTGCGGGAGAACCCGCGTGATCCAGGGTGTTGCCCATTGAGACGGCTCCGCAAACAGCCGCTGCATATCCACGCAGATATGCATGCATCTATCGCCAAGGGGACCGTATGCCAGGCCCGGCATCGACATCAGCGCGCCTCCGACAGGCGGTATGTTTCCACGACACCTCCCATTGCCAGCAAAGACACGCAACGCCACGTGCCGCGACTGGTTCCTGAGACGGCACAGGAATCGGCGCCGGCGGCCGGCGTTTTCGCAGAGAGCGGCTCGGCTGGGTTTGTTGCGGGATAGATTTTGCCGCACGCAGAAGAACGATGTAGCCCCGCGTAGGGACGACGCTCCGAAGAAAATCCTGGCGGCAAGGAACAATCCCCTCAGCAACGACTTGCAGATGGAACCACACAACCGCGAACATTTCGCCAAGCGGGAACAAGCGCGATGAGCATCTTCTACCGTGCGGCCAAGATTGCGGAGGAGGTTCACGCATCGCAGCGCGACAAGACGGGGCAGCCCTATATCGAACACTGCCGTCGTGTCGTCGATGCTGTCGAAACGATGGATCAGAAGGTCGTCGCCTATCTCCATGACGTGTTGGAAAAGGGCGAGGGCTGGAACCGGACCAGGCTGGAAGAGGCTGGCTTTGGCCCGACCATTGCTTCTGCTGTCGATGCCATGTCGCGCAGGGACGACGAGGATTATTTCGCCTTCGTGCGGAGAGCTGCTTCGAACCCGTTGGCGCTGCCGGTCAAGCGCGCGGATCTGGAGGACAATATCTGGCAGTCGCGGCAGGTTGGGGCATCGGCTGCCAAATATGAAGAGGCCCTGCGCATCCTCGATGAGGAGTTTTCGAGGCGTTAGCAGTGCTCCGGTGTCCACCTCGCCAAATTTCAAGTATCCGCGGACATCTATTCCGTGACATGGGGCGTGTGCCGTTTGTCCTCCGCGGGTTCGACATCGATCCGCGCCTTTTGCGGGTCGAACGCGCCATGACGCGCAATGTCGCGCGCGGCGGTATCCGGCGTTTCGTATGCCCACATGAAATCGTCGGCCGAGCTGCCCACGGCATGGACGCGCCAATAACTCGCAGTGCCCTTCGGCGGGCTCTCGCTTGTCGTATTCGTCTTTTCGAACAGGTCGAAATAGATGTCCTCGAAAGGGATATAGAACACGGGCTCGTGTCCTTCTTCCCGCAGCACTTTCGCCCGTTCCGTCGCCGCGACTATGGCGTCGGAAAATCGCACCGTCACCGTGCCGGCAAACGGCTCTATGGCCAATTGGCCAGCATGGTGCCTTGAACCGGCATGGTGTCTTGAAATTGCGCCTGAAGCTTGCATCTGAATTCTCCTGACTACCGGTTGATGACGGGCGGATTGATGGCGGGATGGCGTCCCGGTTTCGCGATCCCGTGAAAACGAAATGCACGCCGGTGGAGTGAGGTTCCGCTCCGCCAAGAAAGGCCGAGCGGCGGCGGCGCGTTATCGCTTGCCGTGGCTGTCGAGGAAATTGACCAACAGCCGCGAAACCTCTTGCGGAGCTTCACGCGTCGGGAAATGCCCGACGGCATCCAGCACCAACCGCTTGTAGGACGCGGTGAAATGCCCCTCCAACCCCTCGGAAGATCGAGGCAACACCACGCGGTCATCGCCGCCGTGAAGTGTCAGGGTTGGCACGGTGATGATCTTGACCGATGTCGCCTGGCGGGCAAGTTCGGCATAGCGAGGATCGGGCTCGGCTTCTTCCCACCGGACCCGATAGGAATGCAGAGTGACTTCAGCCCAATCCGGGTTTTCGAAGGATTTAGCCACTTCATCGAAGATGGCATCGTCGAACCAGCCCAATGGGCTCCAGCTATCCCACTGGAATCTGGCGAATTCCTTGCGGTTCTTTCGCACGAACTCGGCGCCGCGCTCCGTCGCCATGAACCATTGATACCAGAATGCTTTCGCTTGTTCAGGCGATGGTGTCACCAGCCTGCCCGGTTGCCAGCCAAGCGACAACGCGGCGCAGCATTTAATGCGGTCCGGGAAAACCGACGCCAGCAGGTAGGCGATACGGGCGCCCCAATCGTGGCCGACAATTGCAAAACGGCTGAGGCCGAGCGCATCGGCGAAGTCCAGCACGTCCTGCGCCATCGCCGTGATCTCGCCCGAGCGCATGGTCTCCTTCGACAGAAACGATGTCGGTCCACAGCCTCGCAGCCAGGGCGAAAATGTCCGAAAGCCAGCCTCATGAAGGGCCGGCGAAATGCGCGCATAAGTGGTCGCGTCGTCGGGCCAGCCATGCAGCAGAACGACCGGGACACCATCCTGCGGTCCACCGCTGAAATAGGCGATGCGCAGCAGAGGCGTATCGCAATACGAGATGGAGTTCATTTGTTCTGCGGCACGGTCGCTGGCTGGTCGCCGCCAGTCGTGGACTTGGGTCTGGCATCCTGGTCGACCTGCGGGTTCTTGTTGACGGTGTCGGTGTTGGCTTTCGTCGGTTCGCTGTTGTTGTCACATGCGCCCAGCGCAAGGGTGGCGGCCAACGCTAGAAATGACAGGGGACTCCTCATGGCAACCTCCTCGGTTGATACTGGACAAAACAAAGCTGCCCGACTTTGGTTGCCAGGCTGAGCACGGGATGGCGCGATTTCACGCCTTCGAGCTTTTTGAACCGCCGACTGTCGGATCGGACACGACCGGACCGCGTTCGGTCTCCGGGCCTTCTGCTTCTATCTCCTGCACGGCCTGGTCCCAGTGTTCCTGCTCACGTCCGGCTGGCCGGCCTTCTCGTTCCCAGATTTCGTAGGCCCGCCGTTTGATACGCTCTTCCCTGCTGTCCATGGTCCGATCCTCCGATTCACAAGTTCCAATCCCGCAGGGTATTTTTTGTTCCTCTGTCGTCGTCAGGAGGCTTGCTGTCGGTTGCTGTGATCTCGGGCAATGTGCATATGGATTATGGTGATGACCCGGTTGGTTATTTTCGTACCAACTTTTCGGCAACACCCCGCCAAGGATTCGATGCTGCCCGCGAACCCATGCATTGATGACACTGTCAGGCGGTCCAGGCGGCGTTGAGGGTAAGAGACGCCTCGAGCACCTGCGTCCCACCCGTGTCGCGCATTTTAAGGGTTATCTTGACGAGATCGCGATCCGGCATTTCATCGCGAGCAATGTCATGCAAGATGCGAATTGCTTCCGCTCTTGCCTGCTCTGGGGATTCAAACAGCTGCCCGTTCTCGTCCGAGACCAGGCCATCGCCATTATAGAGATCGAAATAGTAGCGTTTCATTCATGTCACGCTGAAAGCCTCAGCGTTCTAAATACGTCGACACGCGAATGGTTCCCCGTGTGCACTGGCGTTTGCGCGAAAACTGGCGCAGCCTGTCAAATGATAGCATCCGTCATCTTCCGAAGGCCTAGGGTTCGGCTTCCCGACACACAGGCGATCGGCTTCCCACTTCGATCGCCCCGAGGCCGCCATGCTGGAACCCCTTTATCTGCAACTCAGTCAGCATGACGATCTATCGAACGAAGAGAAGGCTCTGCTCGCCGAGACGGTCGCTTTTGGAAGAGATTTTGAAAAGGGCCAGGATCTCGTCTCGACAGGATCGCGGCCAGCCTACAGCACCATGCTGCTCGACGGCCTGGCGGCACGCTACAAAGTGCTCGAGGATGGTGGCCGGCAGTTCACTTCCTTGCAAGTGCCTGGCGACTTCGTCGACCTCCACGCCTTCCTGCTCCGGAAGATGGACCACGGCATCGTCGCACTTTCGCCTTGCCGTGTCATGTTCGCGGACCACAGCAAATTGAAGGCAATCACCGAACAGGCTCCGCATCTGGCTCGGTTGCTGTGGCTCGACACACTGGTCGATGGCGCTATTCACCGCGAATGGATCGTGGCAATGGGCAGGCGCTCAAAGACTTCGCATCTCGCCCATCTCATATGCGAACTCTTCGTTCGCCTGCAGGTGGTCAAGCGTACCAGCGGCATGAGCTTCAACCTGCCCCTTTCGCAAGCGGAGATGGCCGATGTGCTGGGACTTTCGGTTGTGCATATGAACCGGGTGATCGGATCCCTGAAAAAGACCAAGGTCATCAGCTGGGTGAACCACACAGTCACCATTCTGGATTGGAATCAGCTTGCAGAGCTTGCCGAGTTCGATCCTACGTATCTGAGCATGAACAACGAACCCAGGTGAGCGCCTTGCTCAACTCGCGGCGCTTCGAGCTCACCCATAGGTGAAGCCAGCCTGCTAAAGGCGCACGATAGCCGCAAGTTTCAAACGCCTGCGCTGGCCCTCTGCATAGGCAAGGGCCAGGGATTCGAGTTCGAACTGACGGCTGTCCTGTTGGTCGTCTCCGACCACACGGACGAACCATTCGCCGCACGCTTCGACCACCTCAATTCTCGGCTCGACGTCGGCGCCGCTGCGTTCGAACTCTTCGTCGTTTTCGCGTTGGAGATGAGCCACTCCTTCCTCCAGATTTGCCGAAAACGTCAGCGTCCCATCGAACCAAGGTCCGGTCATTTAAATTTGATGGTGCCGATGACTTTTGGCAGTCCCTCGGTTTTATCCCGGAACCAACCCTTTTTTGTGAAGTTTTATCCGGTGAAGGGACGATTTTTTCAGGGAGATTTTCCTATGAAACATGTTCTCATCACCAGCATGCTGGCGATCGGGCTTGGCTGTGGAACGGCAATGGCTCAACAACAGTCGGAAAGCCAGCAGGGAGCAGATACAAACTGCGCTGCCGGGGCGGCTAACTGCAAGACCGGAGCGAAGACAGATGAGCAGGCCCAGGGCAAGGCGAAGATGAAGACCGATGAGCAGGCCCAGGGCAAGGCCGGCTCCACCACGGACCAGCAGGCCCAGGGCAAGCCCAAGATGAAGACCGATGAGCAGGCCCAGGGCAAGGCCGGCTCCACCACGGACCAGCAGGCCCAGGGCAAGCCCAAGAT